>DATMTK010000001.1:0-11725 GCA_035564755.1 Devosia sp.
GAACAGGCTCGCTCGGCCAACCGCGGTTGTCGTCAAACGATCACTACACATCGGGGGGCTGAACTTCTATATGTGCCGGCGCATTGACCCCGGACGGGAGCAACGAAAATGGCAGCGAAGATCTTCATCGACGGCGAAGCCGGCACGACCGGCCTCCAGATCCGCGAGCGGCTGGCCGGCCGCCGCGACCTCGAGCTGCTCTCGATCGCCGCCGACAAGCGCAAGGACCAGGACGAGCGCAAGCGGCTGCTCAATGCCGCCGACGTCGCCATCCTCTGCCTGCCCGACGACGCAGCGCGGGAGAGCGTCGCCCTGATCGAGAACGACACCACCAAGGTGATCGACGCCTCGACCGCGCATCGCGTCGCCGAGGGCTGGACCTATGGCTTTGCCGAAATGGACAAGGACCAGGCGGCGGCCATCGCCAAATCGAAGCGCATCGGCAACCCTGGCTGCTGGCCGCAGGGCGCCATCGCGACGCTCAGGCCGCTGGTCGAAGCCGGTATCGTGCCGGCCGGCCATCCGCTCACCGTGCACGGCATCTCCGGCTACACCGGCGGCGGCCGCACGATGATCGCCGATTACGAGGCGGCGGGCGAGGACGGCAACGAGTTCATGCCCTACGGCCTGACCTTCAAGCACAAGCACATCCCCGAGCTGCAGCGTTACGCCAAGCTCGATAGAACGCCGCTCTTCACCCCGGCGGTGGGCAATTTCGCGCAGGGCATGATCACCATGGTGCCGCTGCAACTGTGGACGCTGCCGAAGATCCCGACCGGCGTCGAGCTTCACGCCGCGATTGCCGACCACTTCGCGGCGATCAAGGGCGGCTTCGTCGACGTCGCGCCGCTGGCCGAGGCCGAGCGCACACCCGAGCTCAACCCCGAGCGCTTCAACAACACCAACAGCATGCGCCTGCACGTCTTTGCCAATGACGACAAGGCGCAGGCGGTGCTGGTTGCCGTCTACGACAATCTCGGCAAGGGCGCCTCCGGCGCCGCGGTGCAGAACCTCAATTTGATGCTCGGCATCGAGGCGAGGACCAGCCTCGCGGCGTAGCCACCGCGTGGCCGTCGCCTCATACATCATCTGTGCGACGCCGCGCAGCGGCAGCACGCTGCTGTGCGACCTGCTCGCACAGACCGGCGCCGCCGGACATCCGGACTCGTTTTACCGCCGCGAGTCGCGCGACGACTTCGTACGGGAGTTCGGAATCGCCTGTGGAGATGGCGTCGACTTCGACCGCCGGTTTCTCGATGCAGCGATCCGAGCCGGAGCCGGCGAGACGGGCATGTTCGGGCTGCGCCTCATGTGGCCGTCCATGCCCGAGCTGCAGCAGACACTCGGCGGGCTGTTTCCCGAGGCGCCGACCGACGCCGCGCGCCTGGCTGCCGCGTTCGGAGCGCCGCTCTATATTCATCTGCAGCGCACGGACAGAGTCGCCCAGGCGATTTCGCGCAGCAAGGCGGAGCAGTCCGGACTCTGGCACCGCCATGCCGACGGAAGTGTCCGGGAGCAGGTGAACAGTTATCGGGCGCCGCAGTACGACCGTGCCGGGATCGATCGCGCCCTGGCGGAGGTGGAAGAGCATGAAGCCGCCTGGCACGACTGGTTCGCAGCCAATGCGATCGGGCCCCTCGAGCTGACCTATGAGGAGCTGTCGGCTGAGCCGGCAGCGACGCTCGCGAGGGTGCTTTTCACACTCGGGCGCGATCCGGCGCTCGCCTCGGACATCAGGACAAAATCCGGCCGATTGGCCGATGCAGAGAGCCGCGCGTGGGCCGAGCGGTATCTGCGGGAGACGGCCCGTTAGCCACAGAGGTCCGCGACCTTGCCCTCTGCCACCCGCACCGCATCGGCGGGCGCAATCGACAGCAGCAGGCCGCGCTGGCCGGCATTGATGTAGATGCGGTCGTAGAGCTCGATGGTTTCGTCGAACGCGGTCGGCACCTTGCGCTTCTGGCCGAAGGGGCCGATGCCGCCCACCTTGTAGCCGGTCAAGCGCTCGGCAGCGGGCACCTTCATCATCTGCGCCGACTTGCCGGCAAAGACGCCTGCGACCTTCTTGAGGCTCGCCTCCCGGTCGGACGGAACGACGGCACAGACCGGCTTGCCGTCGACCTCGAGCATCAGCGTCTTGAAGGTCTGGCCCGGCTCGAGGCCCAGCGCCTCGGCCGCCTGCAGACCGACGCGCGGCGCCTCGGGGTCGTAGGCATAAGGGTGGAGCTCGTAGGCGATGCCGAGGCTGTCGAGCAGCAGCGTGCCCTGCGTGGTGTGCGACATGTCGTTGTGTAGCGCGCTGCCGCCGAAGCGTCAGCCGTTATGCGTGCCCTTGATGATGTCGCCCTGCAGCGCGGTGAACGGCACGAACGGCACGATCCTGCCGTTGTAGATGTCGGAACGCTTGACGCTCACCGTGCCGTCGGCGGCGACGGCCTTGATCACCTTGAGCACATGCTGCGCCCCCGGCGGGCCGATCGGCACCACCATGATGCCGTTGGGCTGGAGCTGCTCGAGCAGCGGCGGCGGAATGTGGTCGATGCCGCAGGTGACGATGATCTTGTCGAACGGCCCGGCCTCGGGCCAGCCGTAATAGCCGTCCGCCTGCCTGGTGGTGATCGCCTTGTATTCGGTGTAGCCGCGGCCGATCAGACCGTCATAGACGCCGCGCGTGCGGTCGGCGAGCGGCTTGATAATCTCGATGGTCCACACCTGGTCGGTGAGGTTGGCGAGCACCGCGGACTGGTAGCCCGAGCCGGTGCCGATCTCGAGCACCTTGTCGCCCTTGGCGATGCCGAGCGTGCTGGTCATGCGCGCCACCAGCCCCGGCCCCGAGATGGTGACGCCGAAACCGATGTCGAGAAAGTCGATGTCGTAAGCGTGCGGCCGGTTGACGGGGAGGCAGAATTCCTCGCGCGGCACCATCAGCATGGCGCGCTTGTTGTTGTCGCCGAAGACGTCGCGGACACTCAGCATCCACTGGTAGCGGTCGTAGCGCTCACCGAGGAATTTCGGATCCTCGCCGCGGGTCTTGACCATCCAGTCGATGAAGTTCTGCCGCGTATCGACCGGCGGCGTCGCCGTCCAGTCGTAAGGAATGGGCACGTCGGCCCGGGCCAGCGACGGCAGGGCGCCGGCGACGGCCGCGGCGCCCAAGGAGAGAAGGAACGATCGCCTGCGCATCTTTGCCCGACTCCCGCGCCGACCGCAGCAAATCCGGGGTCTCGCGGAGAGGCACTGTAGCGGGACGCGGGGGCGCCGCAACGGGACGTGCTGTCGCGTGAAGGGGATGTTACCGGCCGGCGTCCTCGGCCGCCTGCGCCTCGAGGCCTTCCATGTCCTCGTCGGAAAAGCCGAAATGGTGGCCCATCTCGTGGATCAGCACGTGGGTGACGACGGCACCCAGCGTTTCCTCGTGCTCGGCCCAGTAGTCGAGGATCGGCCGGCGGTAGAGATGCACGATGTTGGGCATGCGCCCGGTGGGTGTGATCCCCTCCTGCGCCATGCCGACGCCGGTGAACAGCCCCATCAGGTCGAACTCGGACTCGATCCCGAGTTCGTCGAGCACATCGTCTTCGGCAAATTCCGCCACGTAGCAGCGGACATCCTTGCAGAGGTCGCGGAACGGCTGCGGCAGCGACTCGAGTGCCGCCACGGCAAGGGCCTCGAACTCATCGAGGGAAGGGGCTTGGAGGTTGGTCCAGTCGACGTTCATTCCGGTGGCAAGGCCCCCTTGCCCCAAGCGCTGAAGCCTAGTGCCACTCGCGGATGTCGACGAAGTGGCCGGCGATCGCCGCGGCGGCCGCCATCTGTGGCGACACCAGGTGGGTACGACCCTTGAAGCCCTGCCGGCCCTCGAAATTGCGGTTCGAGGTGGAGGCGCACCGCTCCTGCGGCTTGAGCTTGTCGGGGTTCATGGCAAGGCACATCGAGCAGCCCGGCTCGCGCCACTCGAAGCCGGCCGACTTGAAGATCCGGTCGAGGCCTTCCTCTTCCGCCTGCGCCTTGACGAGGCCCGAGCCGGGAACGACCATGGCGTTGACGTGCGATGCGACCTTCCTGCCCTCGACCACCTTGGCGGCAGCGCGCAAATCCTCGATGCGGCCATTGGTGCAGGACCCCAGGAACACCCGGTCGATCGAGATGTCGGTCATCTTGGTGCCGGGCTTGAGCCCCATATAGTCGAGCGCCCGCCACTTGGAGGCGCGCTTGTTCTCGTCGGCGATGTCGTCGGGGTTCGGCACCGAGCCGGTGACCGCGACCACATCCTCGGGCGAGGAGCCCCAGCTCACGATCGGCGGGAGCTTGGCGGCGTCGAGGATCACCACCTTGTCGTAATGCGCGTCGTCGTCGGACCTGAGGGTCTTCCAGTAGTCGAGGGCCATGTCCCACGCCTTGCCCTTGGGCGCGCGCGGGCGGCCTTTGACGTAGGCGAAGGTCGTCTCGTCCGGCGCGATCAGGCCGGCG
Organism: Devosia sp.; assembly: GCA_035564755.1. Lineage (GTDB taxonomy): Bacteria > Pseudomonadota > Alphaproteobacteria > Rhizobiales > Devosiaceae > Devosia_A. The sequence goes on from DATMTK010000001.1 coordinate 4,468, forward strand.
CGGGCGCCGCCCTCGATCGACATGTTGCAGATGGTCATGCGGCCTTCCATCGAGAGCGAACGGATGGCTTCGCCCGCATATTCGATGACGTGGCCGGTACCGCCGGCGGTGCCGATCTCGCCGATGATGGCGAGGATGATGTCCTTGGCGGTCACGCCGGGCGGCAGCTGGCCGTCGACGCGCACCAGCATGTTCTTGGCCTTCTGCTGGATCAGCGTCTGCGTGGCGAGCACGTGCTCGACCTCGGAGGTGCCGATGCCGTGCGCCAGCGCGCCGAAGGCGCCATGCGTCGAGGTGTGGCTGTCGCCGCAGACGATGGTCATGCCCGGGAGCGTGAAGCCCTGCTCCGGCCCGACGATGTGCACGATGCCCTGCCGCTTGTCGAAGGGATCATAATATTCGATGCCGAAATCGCGCGTGTTCTCCGCCAGCGTCGCGATCTGGATGGCGCTTTCCGGATCCGGGTTCGGCAGCGAGCGGTCGGTGGTGGGAACGTTGTGGTCGACCACGGCGAGCGTGCGCTCGGGGGCGCGGACCTTGCGCTTGTTGAGCCTGAGGCCCTCGAAGGCCTGCGGGCTGGTCACTTCGTGGACGAGGTGGCGGTCGATATAAATGAGCGACGTGCCGTCCGGGTTGTTCGCGACCAGATGGTCATCCCAGATTTTGTCGTACAGCGTGCGGCCCATTTGGCGAAAAGTCCTGCGATTTGAATGAAAACGGGCCTTTCGGCCCGACTGAGGCGTCATAAGCCCGGCGCGCCGGGCGGGTCAAGCGGCGCGGGTCAGATGAGTTCCAGGCGAAGCGTGCGGCCGACCTCGCGGGCGGCGCGCTGCAGGGTTGCGATGGTGACGTTGCCGTTGCTCGGATCGAGCAGGCGGCTCACCTGCGTGCGGCTGGTTCCCATACGTACCGCGAGCGCCCGCTGCGAGATGTTCTTGCTCTTCATCGCTTCGGCGATCTGCCAGGCGATCACCTCCTTGATCGCCACGGCTTCGAACTCGCCGAGCGTCCCGTCTTCGGCCAGATACTGATCGAGCGCCGTCAGGTCTTGAGCCGTGCGAGCCATCCTCTTTCGGGCCATCGAATCCTCCACGGTTCACCGCGCTGGCACTATATAATGTTCCATCACACGGCGTCAAGCGTGGTCGGGCAGACGGTTCACCAGGAACGCGCCGAGCAGCGTGGTGTCGAGGCCGATGCGGCGGCGGCTGTAGATGGCGATGGCGAGCTGCGCGCCGATGCGGGCGAGGGTATTGACCACGGCGGCCCCGACGGCGCCCCAGGCCATGATCACCGGCACCTGGACGATCATGCCGGCCACGATCACGGCACCGAACAGGTAGACATAGGCCCGTTCGTGCCCGGTCATCATCATGACGATGCGCGATGGACCGGTGGCGGCATCGACCAGCAGGCCGACCGAGAGGATGACGAGGAGCAGCGCCCCCTGCTCATGGCTGCCGCCGAACAGCGACATCACCTGATCGCCGAACAGCAGGAACCCGACGAACACCACGAGCGAGAACAGGAAACCGGCCCAGGCGCAAAGCGCCGTGATTGCCTGCGCCTTGCGCATCTCCCCGGCATGGTAGTGGCGCGCGACCATCGGCGCGACGACCAGCGTGATGGCGAACATGAACAGGGTGAGCAGCCCCGCCGTGCGGAACGCGTTGAAGTAGACGCCGGCCGCCGCTGGAGTGACCAGCAGGCCGACGAAAATGATGTCCATGTTGAGCGCGGCGCTGTCGAGCACCGTGCCGAAAAAGAACGAGCGGCTGGCCCTGCCGTGTTCGGCCCAGTAGCCCCTGAGACCGCCGAAGCCGGCGGCGATCTCGTAGTGGCGGGCCCGGGCAAGGACGTATTGCAGCGCCAGCGCAAGGGCGAGGACGGCCGCAGTGAGCAGCAGCGCGGCCCAGCCCGAGAGCGCCACACCGCTATACCACAGGCCGACCACCGCGAGCGGCAGCGCCGTCCGCCAGATCAGGTCGCGCGGGCTGAGGCCGGTCCACACCGAACCCTGGGCCCTGAGCGCCGAGCTCCAGTATTCGGCGAGCGCCAGCGGCAGGATCAGCACGGCAGCCGCGTAAAGATGCAGCACCGGCCCCTGCCCCGCAGCAGCGGTCGCCACGCCCACCAGGATCAGCCCGAGCGAGATGGCGAGGCCGGCGATGATGGTGAGCGCCCCGCCCGACCGCAGCGCCGCCAGCGCCTTACTGGGATGGCCGGCGACCATTTCGGCCGGCCAGTAGCGCAGGATCGCCGTCTGCTGGCCGAAATTGGCGCCGATGGCGAGGATCGTCGCAAGGCTGAGCCCGAAGGCGAAATAGCCGTATTCGGTGATCCCCATCAGCCGCGACAGGATCACGTAGCTCAGATAGGTGAGGCCCGCCGTCGCCACCTTGATGAGGAGCGACACCAGCGACTTGCTGAGGCCCGAGCGCAGCAGCGCCCGCAGATCGGAGCGGGGATTGTGGTCCATGGCACCCCGACTATGGTCTCGATTGGCTGAGAAGGTCTTACCGCCTACTCGACAATAGCGCCGAAGCGCCGCACTGTCGGAGCGCCGCTTGGTCATGGTGAGGGGGGCCGTAGTACCCATGGATGTGGTCCTGGATACCCGCCGCGGCATGCTGGAGAGGGCTGCGGCGCTCAAGGACAGCGAACCCAACTTCGCCCGCTTCATGCTGGCGATGGTCAACGCCACCGAAACCGACGATCTGAGCCGCTACTCGCCCTCCGTGCTCGAGGCTTTGCTGCGCAAGACCTACACGCGGCTGGGCAAGCGCGAAGGGCGCAGCCATGTCGTCTTCGAGTTTCCGCCCGACGATGTGGTGCGGGCCGAGATGCTCGAGGTGTTTTCGGCCGACATGCCGTTCATCGTCGACAGCGTGCTCGCGGCGATCCGCGCCAAAGGCGGCGTCATCCGCTTCATGTCGCACCCCGTGCTGCACCTCGATCCCGAGTCGCACCGCGTGCTCGACGAGGAAGCTTCGGTGAGCATCAACGAGAGCCTGTTGATGGTGCACATCGAGCCGTTGGCCGACCCCGAGCAGAAGGCCGCGATCCTTGCTGAAATCGACGGGACCCTGACCGAAGTGTACCGCGCGACGCGCGCCTGGCGCACCATGCTGGAGCGCGTCCGCCGCCTGGTCGAGGAATGGAAGCTGAGCCCGCCCAAGGCGCCGGCCCCGGCGATCGCCGAAGCCAAGGAATTCCTGGCCTGGCTCGCCGAACACAATTTCACCTTCCTCGGCATGCGCGAATACCGCCTCGACGGCGAGGGCGCGGACGCCCGGCTGGTGCCGCTGGTCACCACCGGCATCGGGCTGCTCGAGGACAAGGACTTCCACTTCCTGCGCGAGGGCACCGCCTACGTCGAGACCACGGCGCAGCACGACGCCTTCATGGCCGACACCGACCCGCTGATGGTCACCAAGGCCAATGTGCGGACACGGGTCCACCGCCGCGCCCACATGGATTATGTGGGCGTCAAGCTCTACCGCGACGGCCAGGTGTCGGGGGAGCTACGGATCATCGGGCTGTTCACCTCGATGGCACTCGCGACGCCGCATTCCGAGGTGCCGCTGATCCGCCGCAAGGTGAGCGAGGTGGTGCGGCGCTGGGGCTATCCGCCGGGCAGCCATTCCGCCAAGGCGCTGCTCGCGGCACTCGATTCGTACCCGCGCGACGAGCTGTTCCAGATTTCCGAAGACCAGCTCTTTGCCTTCGCCAAGGAGATTGCGACCCTCGCCGACCGGCCGAGGGTGCGGGTACTGCCGCGCATCGACCGCTTCGACAATTTCGTCTCGGTCCTCGTGTTCGTGCCGCGCGACCGTTACACCTCGGAGGCCCGCGCCAGGATCGGCAGCTATCTCGCCGACGCCTATGCCGGCCGCGTCTCCGCCTACTACCCGCACTTCCCGGAAGGCGAGCTGGTCCGCGTCCACTTCATCATTGGCCGCAACGGCGGGCCGACGCCGCGCCCGACGCGCGACGAGCTTGAGGACCGCGTCAACGACATCATCCTGACCTTCGCGGACCGGCTGAGCGCCGCGGCCGGCCATCGCGACGTCAGCAACTGGGGCACGGCATTTGCCGCCGCTTACCAGGCGCGCAACTCGGCCACCGATGCGCTGGCCGACATCGAGGTGATCGAAAGGCTCGCCGGCGACACCTCGCTGGCCTTGAAACTCAGCGCCCGTACCGAAGGCGACGGCGCCTACGCGCTCAAGGTCTATCACCGCGGCCGGCCCATCCCGCTCAGCGACCGCGTGCCCATGCTCGAAAATTTCGGCTTCCGCGTCATCGACGAGCGCACCTACACGGTCGAGCCCAGGAGCGGCGAGCCCTGCTTCATCCACGACATGGTGCTCGACGTGCTCGGCCCCCGGCCGGAGGATTTCGCCGCGCGCGCGCCGCTGGTCGAGAGCGCCATTCTAGCGGTGTGGCAGACTGACGCCGAGAGCGATGGGCTGAATCAGCTGACGCTGCGCGCCGGGCTCGACTGGTCCGATGTCGGCATCGTGCGGGCGCTGGTGCGCTATCTGCGGCAGGTCGGCGCCAACTGGTCGCGCGCCTACCTGGCGCAGACCTTCAACGCTCACCCCGACGTGGCGACGGCGCTGGTGAAGCTGTTCCACAGCCAGCTCGACATGAACTATTCGGGCAACCGCGAGCGCAGCGCCGCCGAGGCGCACGAGGCCATTGCCGCGGCGCTCGAGGCCACGCAATCGCTCGACGAGGATCGCATCATCCGCCGCGTCCTCAACCTCGTCGATGCGGCCGTGCGCACCAATGCCTTCCAGCGCGACGGCGCCGGACACCGCCGGCCGGCGCTGGCCATCAAGTTCGACTGCAGCAAGGTCGACAACCTGCCGGCGCCGCGGCCATTCCGCGAGATCTTCGTCTATTCGCCGCGCGTCGAGGGCCTGCATCTGCGCTTCGGCGCCATCGCCCGCGGCGGCCTGCGCTGGAGCGACCGGCCGGAGGATTTCCGCACCGAAGTGCTGGGGCTGGTCAAGGCACAGCAGGTCAAGAACGCCATCATCGTGCCGGTGGGCGCCAAGGGCGCCTTTGTACCGCGCATGATACCGGTGGGGGCCGGCCGCGAGACGGTGCTGGCCGAGGGCACCGCCTGCTACAAGATCTTCGTGCAGACGCTGCTCGACGTGACCGACAATCTCGAGGGCGACGTGGTGTTGCCTCCCCCCGATGTGCGGCGGCGCGACGGCGACGACCCCTACCTCGTGGTCGCCGCCGACAAGGGCACCGCGACCTTCTCGGACACCGCCAACGCCATCGCCATCGAGCGCGGCTACTGGCTGGGCGACGCGTTCGCCTCGGGCGGCTCGCACGGCTACGACCACAAGAAGATGGGCATCACCGCGCGCGGCGCCTGGGAGGCGGTGAAGCGGCACTTCCGCGAGATGGACCGCGATACCCAGACGGCGCCGTTCACCGTGGTGGGCGTGGGCGACATGTCTGGCGACGTGTTCGGCAACGGCATGCTGCTCAGTCCGCAGACCCGGCTGCTCGCGGCCTTCGACCACCGCGACATCTTCATCGATCCCGACCCTGATCCCAAAACGGCGCTGGCCGAGCGGCGGCGGTTGTTCGACCTGCCCCGCTCGAGCTGGCAGGACTACGACAAGGCGGCATTGAGCAAAGGGGGCGGCATTTACGCGCGCAGCCTCAAGACCGTGCCGCTATCCGCCGAGGGACGCAAGGCGCTGGGACTCGGAACCGATCCGGTGACGCCGCAGGAGGTGATGACCGCCATCCTCAAGGCCGACGTGGACCTGCTCTGGTTCGGCGGTATCGGCACCTATGTGCGCGGTTCCGGCGAAACCGACACGCAGGCCGGCGACCGCGCCAACGACGCGATCCGCATCACCGGCCGCGACATCCGGGCCAAGGTGGTGGGCGAAGGCGCCAACCTCGCCGTGACGCAGAAGGGCCGCGTGGACTATGCGCTGCACGGCGGCCGCATCGACACCGACGCCATCGACAATTCGGCCGGCGTCAATGCCTCGGACATCGAGGTCAACGTCAAGATCGCGATGAACGCCGTGCTGCGCGCGCGCCAGCTCGACATGGACGGCCGCAACGTCTTCCTCGGCGAGATGACGGACCAGGTGGCGGCGCTATGCCTCCGCAACAACTATTTGCAGCCGCTCGCGCTTTCGCTGGCCGAGCGCGCCGGGGTCGCCGCCCTGCCTGATCATCGCGCGCTGATCGAGAGCCTCGAGGCGCGCGGCGAGCTCAGCCGTGAGGTCGAGGCGCTGCCCGACGACGCAACGCTCGAGGCGCGGGCGCTGGCGGGCAAGGCCCTGACGCGGCCGGAGCTTGCGACCATCCTCGCCTACGCCAAGAACTCGCTCAATGCCGACCTGCTCGCTGGAGCGGCGCCGGACGAGGCCTATCTCGGCCACGAACTGTTCAAGTACTTTCCGCCCAGGCTGGTCGACCGCTTTCCCGATTCCGTCGCGACGCACCGGCTGCGCCGCGAGGTGATCGCCACCGTCATCGCCAATGCCATGATCAACCGCGGCGGCCCGGCCTTCGTCGTCAAGATGATGGCGGCGACCTCGACCGACCCCGGCCAGGTGGCGGCGGCGTTCACCCTCGCCCGCGACGCCTACGGGCTGGAACGGCTTTATAGCGAGATCGACGGACTCGACGGCCAGATCGCCGGCAACACGCAGCTCGCGCTCTATGCCGAGCTGCAGGCGCTGCTCGAGCGCGAGACGCTATGGCTGTTGCGCAATGCCGACTGGACCAAGCCGCTCGAGGACCTGGTGCTGAGCTACGCCCAGGGCGTGACCGACGTCTCCGGCCTGCTCGGCACGCTCGTGCCGCCGACGGTGGAGCACAGCATCGCCGAGCGCGCCGAGACCTTCACCTCGGGCGGTGCACCCTCCGGCATCGCCCGCCGCATCGCCGAGCTCGGCGCGCTGAGCTTTGCGACCGACATTGCGCTGGTCGCCGACCGCACCAAATCACCCGTGGCCGCGGCCGCCGGCGCGTTCTTCGGCGTGCTCGATGCCTTTGGCCTCGCCGAGATCGTCGACAAGGGCAGCCGCATCGTACTTGCCGACCGCTTCGACCGCATGGCGCTCGACCGGGCGCTGGCCAACCTCATGCGGGCGCAGCGCGATTTGACCGCCGACGTGCTCGGTTTCGGCCGCGGCGAAGTCGCCACCCGCCTCGCCGCCTGGCGCCAGGCCCGGCCCGATGCGATCGACCGCGTGGCGGCCGC
>DATMTK010000002.1:0-5190 GCA_035564755.1 Devosia sp.
TGGACGTAGCCGAACCAATGGCCGTTGGGGCTGAAGGCCGCCTGCCCGATCGGCATGCGGCCGGCGGGTAGCCTTGTCACCAGCCGATTGGCGAAGCTCGCGACCTCGGTGGCGCGGATCTCGCCGCCCTGGAAATACCAGACCTCACCGCTTTGCGGATGGATCGCCGACAGATGGTTGTAGATGCCGTCGAGGTGCCATTCACACCAAACGGCCCAGCCTGCATCTTTCGTGTGCCCGTCGGTGAGCTGGCCGATTTGGCCGGTCGCAAGGTCGACGCGGTAAAGCTGAACCGCGCCGCTGCGCTCGCTGTGGCAGACGAAGTAGCGGCCGTCCGGCGTCACGGAGGAAACGAAGTAGTAGAGCGGGTACGAATTGCTGCGGCCATCGGTCAGCCGCGTCAGTCGCCGCCCCGTGGCCGGATCGTGCTCGACCCGCCATTCGGCCCTCCCGATATTGCCGATCATCTGAGCCAGCGGTCTCGGTGTTCGGCGATGAAGGCGTCGTCGGTGAGTTCGGGATAGTCGCCGATGACGCGGCTGATCTCCTCGGCCTGCCCCGGCGACAGGTCTTCGTGCGGATCGAGGCACCAGCGGCCGCCCAGCAGCCCCTGCCGCGCCAGCACCTCGTTGATCCCGGCGATGCAGCCGGCAAAACTATGCGCCACATCGAACAGCGCCGCGTTGGCATCGGTGAGCGGACCGTCGAGCCGCATCAGCTTGCTGAGCGCCGCCTGATCGCCCGCAGCCGCTTTGTGCGAGGCGTCGACCAACTCGACCGCAACCTTGGTCCATACCGCAAACTGCCCGAGCAAGCCGCCAACGAAGCGCAAGGACAGCGGGCCGTCCGGCGTGACGAGGGTGTACGGCGTGATCAGATCGCCGAGGATGTTGTTGTCGTTGCCGGTGTAGAGCGCAATTTTATTGGCGCGCCCGGAGGCGGCCACGCCGTGCAGCACATCGAGTGTGCGGTAGCGATCGAACGGCGCAACCTTGATACCGGCGACGCAGTCGAGCGCCGCGAACCGGCGCCAGTAGTCGCGCGACAACACACGTCCGCCCACCGCCGGCTGCAGATAGAAGCCGACCACCGGCAGCACCTCGCCCACCGCCCGGGCGCGCGCGATCATTTCATCGTCACTGCCGGCGGCCGGCCGCAGCAACACCATGTGATAGCCGAGGTCCCTTGCGAGGTTCGCCTCGCGCACCGCTTCCACGACGTCGCCCTGCACGCCCGCGATCATCGCCATCGGCCGCGCGGCCTCGCGCGCCGCCTGCATGGCGAGCTCGAGCACCGGTTTCAACATGCCGTTGTCGTGGATGGCGAATTGCGTGGTGTGCACGCCGACCGCCATGCCGCCGGCCCCGGCCGCGGCATAGTAGCGGCCGACCGCAAGCTGCCGCCGCTCGTCGAGCTTCCGGTCGGCGGTCAGCGCCAGCGGATGCGCGGGAATGGCACAACCTTGGGCAAAGAGCTCGGCGGCCGTCATCAGAATTTCCCGTCGCGCTTCTGAAAGCCCGTGGGCTTGTTGAGAAGCGGCAGACCGGCCCTGAGCCAGCCGGCGGTCCACTCGATCAGCTCCGCCGGCGTCACTTCGGGATAGCCGAAAAGGCGCATGCACTTGGCGGAATTGGAAAGCAGCGCCGCCGATGCTTCCTCGCCCGCGATGTGCGGCTCGACCCCGAGCTGCGCGCCAAACGCCGCAGCCAGTTGCCGCACCGAGAGCGTTTCGGGCCCCGCGAGGTTGAGCACGAACGGCTCCGGCGTGGCGTGTCGCAGCGCGCGCAGGATCACCTCGTTGGCGTAGCCCTGCCAGATGACGTTGACCGCCGACATCGTGACGTCCACCGGGTCTCCTGCCAGCACCTTGCGGCCGATGTCGACCAGCACGCCGTAACGCATCTCGACGGCGTAGTTGAGGCGGACCAGCGCCAACGGCGTTCCGTGCTTCGCTGCAAAGCGCGCAAAGATGCGCTCGCGGCCCAGACAGCTCATCGCGTATTCGCCGACCGGCCCGGGCGACGCCGTCTCGTCCGGTCCGCCACTGGCGACGGGGGTGAAGGGATAGACGTTGCCGGTGGACAGCGCGACGAGACGTGAAGCCCTGAAGCGCTCGGCGGCGCGGCCGGGCAGATAGGCATTGGTGTACCAGGTCTCGGCCTCGCGTCCGGTCGAGCCGAACTTCGAGCCCACGAGAAAGATGACGTTGGCCACGTCTGGCAATGCCGCCAGCGCTGCATCATCGGTGATATCGGCGCTGATGATCTTCGCGCCTGCCTTCGCCAGGTCATCGGCATGCGCAGGGTTGCTGAAGCGCGACACCGCAATCACCGACTTGCGGCCTTCGACCGCCCGCAGCGCGAGGCGCACAAGGCTCGGCCCGAGCTTGCCGCCGGCGCCGAGCACGAGGATATCGCCGTCGAGCCCCGCAAGGTCGCTGACCAGGGCGGGCGACGGACGCGACAACCGCTCCTCGAGTTCCTCGACGCTGTGCACGGCATCTCCAAAGGTATGATGACTTATGACCTAGCGGCGCCCGCTGCCCCTGTCAATTGTCCGCCCGCTCTCACCACCTGTGCGATGGCCGCGACGTCGTCGCCCATGAGCCCGATGGCGCCGCTATCGAAGGCAAATTGCGCTTCGGCCGGACTCGCCGGCGGCCAGGCCCACACCTCGATGCCCGCGTCCTGCACCTCGGCGACCACTGCCGCGTCGAGATCGGCGAAGTGATGCTGGATGATCCGCGCCCTTGCCGCCGCGGCCTGGGCGATCAGCTCGCGCGCGGTCGACGGCCCGCGCTCGGGCAACCGGTCAGGCGCCGTGCGCAGGCCGGGCACCGCACTCGCAGCAGCGGCCAGTGCGGCGTGGTCGAACGATGCCACCACGTCGACGTCGAGCCGGTTGCGCCGGCCAATCTCATGTGCGGCGAAAAGCGCCGCATTGGCGTTTTCGGCGTGCGCGTCGCCCTTGGCCTCGATGCACAGCGCGATGTTGCGCTCCTCGGCCAGCGCAAAGAGCTCGTCGAGCCGCGGCACGCGCTGCCCGGCAAAGCTGCGGGCGAACCAGCTCCCGGCATCGAGCTGCCGGACGTCGGCCCAGTCCATGTCGGCGACCGGTCCGCGCCCGTTGGTCGTCCGCTCCAGCCGCGGATCGTGCAGCATCACCGGTACGCCGTCGCGGCTGAACCGCAAATCGGCCTCGATCATCTGCGCTCCGAGATCAATCGCCAGCACGTAGGCGGCGAGCGTTTGTTCGGGCGCCCCAACTTTGTGCCCGCGATGCGCGATGATCTTCCGCTGTACCGTCATGACCCGATCCCGTTGGTTCGAGTCATCATACCATTTCGGCTGCTTTGTCCTAGCCCACGGCGCCGCTCCGCAAGTCCACATTGCGATTGGGGAAATCGCCCGGTTTCGCGGTTACTGTGCGGCGGCGCCGATCTTTACCAGTTCCAACAATTGTCGTGCAGCGTCGACCAACGGCCTATACTGTCGATGCCAAGGACCGCACAGGTCGAGGGCGTGGCGTAATGCGTTTTCTGGAGGCGCTGTTTGGGGGAACGCCGCTGTTGTACGGCGCGATCCTGGTTGCGGCGCTGCTCGCCCTGCTGATCATCGTCAATCTGGTTGGACTGCTGGTGCGCCGGCGCAAGGCCGCTGCGCCGCATCGCTTGGCGGTCCTCGAGGCCGCCCGGATCGACGGCAAGCGCCAGGTGGTACTGATCCGCCGTGACGGGACCGAATACATGCTGCTCACCGGCGGCCCGCAGGACCTCATCCTCGACAAGACCGTGCCGGGGCAGTCGACTGCCGCTGCGGCGCAGCCCTCTTCGGGGCCCGATCCCGATGCGGCCGCCGCCGCCCCGGAGGAGATGATCGCCGAAGCCGCCGCCCAACTGAGCCGCCTCGACCGCCGGATCGGCGGACGGATCCCCCCGCGCGCGGCCCTTGCCGTGCGGCCGGGTGCGCCGGCGGCCCATGGATCGACGCCTCCGTCCGGCCCCGCGCGCTTTCGCCGCCTGCCATACGGCCGCGACCTCTAACCCAGGCTATCGGCCTCTCCACGACGAACTCATGCGTCGGCGGCAGTTCGCAATGTATTCAATTTTACAGATTTAAGTCATACTCAGTATAGTATGTCGCTTTTCCAAGTATTACGACATTTTGCCTACGCTCTCCTGCAACAGGGAGAGCAGAAGTGCTCAACAACAAAATCATCCTCGGCCTCATCGGCCTCTGTGCGCTGGCCGTTCCAACTGCGGCCATGGCGAGCACCGAAACTCCATTCGAATTGCGGCCGGCCTTCGATCTCGGCGCCCACTGGATGGGCGCCGCAGCCGCCAGCGATGCCGCCGCCGCGGTTGCGGCGCCGCTCGAGGCCAGCTTGCCCGTGATGGCGGTTCGCCTGCCGCGCGCCGCCGGGCGCATCGAGACCGAGAATTATGGCGTGTTCGGCTCGGTGGCGCTGCCGGTGAGCAGCCTGCCGGCAATGGCGCAGTGGCGCAGCGTGTCGAGCCGCGACTTCACCACCCAGTTCGGCGCGCACTGCACGACTGCCGCCTGTTCGAGCGGCGTCGACGCGCTGCTCACCAAAGCGGCGCAAAAGGCCGAAGGCCAGCCGGCCCTCGAGGCGCTGAGCCTGATCAATTCGAGCGTCAACACGCTGATCCGCTATCGTCCCGATGCGGTGGACCATTGGGCGCCCCCCACCGAGACCGCGGCGAAGGGCACCGGCGACTGCGAGGACTACGCCATCGCCAAGCTGTGGCTGCTGCGCTCGATCGGCTATACGGCCGCGCAGTTGCAGCTCGTGGTGCTCAAGGATACGCGCACCGGCGAATACCACGCGGTGCTCGCCGTGCACGCCGAGGGCCAGAACTTCATTCTCGACAACATGTCGAGCCGCGTGCTGCCCGACACGGTGCTGCGCAACTACGTGCCGATCGAGTCCTTCTCCGGCCAGCAGGCTTATGTGCACGGCTTCGCCAAGGCGCCGTCGCCGACCATGACCGCCTCGCTGCAGCCGGCGGAATAGCGGAAAACGAAACGGCCCGCCGGAGCGGGCCGTCGCCTGCACTGGAGCGACGCTCTAGCCGATGTGGTTGACGGTGACGTCGACGCCGTCGTCGAGGATCACCTTCACGTCCGGCACCGGGTGGTTGAGCACCGCGACATCGACGAAGTCGTGGCC
>DATMTK010000003.1:0-1582 GCA_035564755.1 Devosia sp.
AGCGCCACGCGCTCTTCGGACTTGAAGTGCGCGAGGTTGCCGAGCAGCCAGCGCATGGTGTTGCGGAGCTTCCTGTAGCTGTCGACGGTGGTGCTGATGATCTCCTTGCCGATGCGCAGGTCGTCGGCATAGTCGGAGGCCGCGACCCAGAGCCGGAGGATGTCGGCGCCGTACTGCTTGATGACATCCTGCGGGGCGGTGGTGTTGCCCAGCGACTTGCTCATCTTCTTGCCCTCGCCGTCGAGGGTGAAGCCGTGCGTCAATACGCTCTTGTACGGCGCGAAGCCGTTGGTGGCGCAGCTTTCGAGCAGCGAGGAGTGGAACCAGCCGCGATGCTGGTCGGAGCCCTCGAGATACATGCCGGCGGGGAACTGCAGGTCGGGCCATTTCTGCTTGTTGCGCAGGACCCAGGCGTGCGTGGTGCCGCTCTCGAACCAGACATCGAGAATGTCGTCGATCTTGGTCCAGTTCTGCGGGTCCGGCACGGCGTTGCCGAGGAAGCGCTCCTTGGCGCCGGGCTTGAACCAGGCGTCGGCGCCCTCCTCCTCGAAGGCCTGGCCGATGCGGTGATTGACCTGCTCGTCGACGAGGATGGTGTTGGTCGCCTCGTTGTAGAACACGGCGATCGGCACGCCCCAGGCGCGCTGGCGCGAGAGCACCCAGTCGGGCCGCTCGGCGATCATCGAGCGCAGGCGGTTCTGCCCGGCGGGTGGATAGAACGCCGTTGCATCGATGGCGGCAAGCGCACGGGCGCGCAGCGTATCGCCCGGCTTGCCCATGATGTCGCGGTCCATGAACACGAACCACTGCGGCGTGTTGCGGAACAGCACCGGCTTCTTGGAACGCCAGCTGTGCGGATACTGGTGCTTCAGCCGGCCGCGCGCCACCATCTTGCCGCGCTCGGCGAGCGCCGTGATGACGCGTTGGTTGGCGTCGCCCTTCTTGCCGCTGTCGTCGAGCACGCGACCGCCCTCGAAGCCCGGGGCATCCCTGGTGAAAAAGCCGGCGTCGTCGACCGTGTAGGGAATGGTGGTATCGATGCCGAGGCTCTGCAGCTTGCGGGTCGACTTGAGCCAGATGTCGAAGTCGTCGAGGCCGTGGCTCGGCGCGGTGTGGACGAAGCCAGTACCGGCATCGTCCGTCACGTGCTCGCCGTCGAGCAGCGGCACCTCGAACTCATAGCCGCCGCCGAGACCGCGCAGCGGATGCGCGCACGAGACGACCTTGCTCATGTCGACATCGGAGAGACGAATCCAGTGCTCGACCTTGGCCTTGCCGAACGTCTCAGCGGCGAGCTTGTCGGCGAGTACGTATTTCTCGCCGACCGAAGCCCAGTTGCCGTCGGGCGCGCCGGTGACCTCGTAGAGGCCGTAGGCGATGCGGCTCGAATAGGAGATGGCGCGGTTAGCGGGGATCGTCCACGGCGTCGTCGTCCAGATCACCACCGAGGCGTTGAGGTCCTCGAAGTCCTTGTCGCCGAAGGCACCGTTGCCGGAATGGATCGGGAACTTCACCCAGATCGTGTCGCTCTCGTAGTCCTGGTACTCGATCTCGGCTTCAGCCAGCGCGGTACGCTCGACCA
>DATMTK010000004.1:0-12460 GCA_035564755.1 Devosia sp.
GCGTGCTGCCGCTGCAGTTCGCCGAGGGCGAGAGCTGGCAGACGCTCGGGCTGACGGGAAACGAGACGGTGACGATCGAGGGGCTGACGGAGCTGACCCCGCGCGCGCCGGTGACGCTCAAGGTGACATTTGCTGATGGCACGGTGAAGCAAGCGGTCACCCGCTGCCGCATCGATACCGTCAACGAGCTCGACTACTACCGCCACGGCGGCATCCTGCATTACGTGCTGCGCAACCTCGTTGCGGCGTGACGATGCGAGGCGCCGCCACATCCGCGGCGTCTCACACTCTAACACACGTAATTGACTCGATCTGTGACCGGCCTTTGCCTAAAAAGGCGGCATGAAATCGTTCTCACTCCTGTCGGCGGTGGTGGGCGCCGCGCTGGTGGCGGGCCCGGGGCTCGCCGCCGAGGTGCGCGACCATCCCAAGGCAGTGCTTGAGCTGTTCACCTCGCAGGGCTGCTCGTCCTGCCCGCAGGCCGATCTCAAGTTCAACGAGCTGGGCAAGAACCCCGACCTCATCACCCTCGCCTACCACGTCGACTACTGGGACTATATCGGCTGGACCGACACGTTCGGCGCCAAGGCTTATTCGGACCTGCAGAAGTCCTATGCGCAGAGCTGGGGCTCGTCGCGCATCTTCACCCCCGAACTCGTGGTCAACGGCGCCCGGGGCGTCGTCGGCTCGCGCGACAAGGAGGTGACCGATGCGGTCGGCGCCGCGTCGCTCAGCCTGCCGGTCGGGCTCAATGTCGGCGACACCATGCTCGAGGTCACCGTCGGTCCGCAGGCCGGCGGCGCCAACGCCATGGTCTGGCTCGTGACCTTCAAGGACCACGCGCAGGTCGCGATCCAGCGCGGCGAGAATGCCGGCAAGACCATGGACTACACCCAGATCGTCACCGGCCGGCAGATGCTGGGCATGTGGGATCCGGCCGCCGGCACGCACCTGAAGCTCCCGCTCACCGATCTCAGGGCCGGCGGCAGCACCGGGGCGGCGATCCTCGTCCAGGCCGAGACCAACGGGCTGCCCGGCCCGATCCTCGGCGCGGCCAGCGTCCAGCTCTAACCTCTTCGCCAGCGCAAAAAATAACTCCCGTCGGGGGGCCGGCGGGAGCGATGACTGACTGTGCATGTAGAGATGTGATCGACGCCGGACATCATGGTTTGGGGGCTCGGTCAGCCCGGCGCCGATCACTGGAGGCAATGATTGGAGAGTGCCGGGGCATTCGGGCCGAAGCGCGGACAGAATGTGGCTGGATTTGGGAAAATTACCGATGGCGTGGCGAGCCGCCGGAACCGGACGATCTCCGTACGGCTTGCGTCCTCGAGCGTTCTCCGCAATCATGACGGTATCGTCACGAAGGATGGCCGATGGCCGAGGCCGAACCACAGCAGCGTTCCGCAGAACTCGTTGATTTCCTTGGGCCGGGCGGGCCGCCCCCGCCCCGCCAGAAGCCCTATGTCGGGTTCGACCGGTTGGAGCTGAACACTATCCTGGGGCTCTATGGGCGCAAGGTTGCGGCGGGCGAATGGCGCGACTATGCCATCGACTTCCTCAAGGACCGGGCGCTGTTCTCGGTCTACAAGCGCAGCAGCGAGCGGCCGCTCTACGTCATCGAAAAGAACCCGAGGCTGCGCGCCCGGCAGGGCCAGTACATGGTCCTCGGCCAGGACGGCCGGGTGCTGAAGCGCGGCCACGAGCTCATCAACGTGCTGCGCGTGCTCGAACTCGCCGTCGTCAGGTGATTGCCGTCCGGCCGGCGATCGTTGCCGATGCCGCAGCGATCAGCGACCTCCTCATCGCCTCCATCACGGCGCTCTGCGTCGCCGATCACGGCAACCGGCCTGAAGCGGTCGTGCCGTGGCTCAGCAACAAGACCCCGAACGGCATCCGCGCCTGGTTCGCCAACCGCGACAACCGGCTGTTCGTCGCCGAACACGACGGCGCGCTGGCTGCGGCGGGCGCCTGCAATCTGCACCGCGAAATCATCCTCAATTACGTTTCGCCCGAGCATCGCTTCGTCGGCGCGAGCACGGCGCTGCTCGCCGCCCTGGAACAGGCGCTCGGTCCGGGCGAAGCGAGGCTCACCAGCACCACGACGGCGCATCGCTTCTACCGCAGCCGCGGCTGGCAGGACGCCGGCGCGATCGAGCGCCACGCCGGCATGGTGGCCTATCCGATGCGCAAGCTCTTGAGTTAGGCGGACTTCTTGCTGGCCTGCGACTGCTCGGCGAGCGTCTTGGCACGCAACCGCGCGATGACGCGGCGACGCCGTGCTCCTTCCTGCAGATCTTCGTTCATGCGCGTCTGCCAGCCCGGTCCAGCTTCCTTGTAGTAGTCGACGATTTCGGCATCGATCCGGATGGTGACAGAGGTTTTGATCCGCTCAGCCTTTGGCCGGCCCCTCGGCACCGGCATGGGGATTCCCAACTCCTCGAAAAGTTCGCGGGCCGGGCGCAAATTCCTGATCTCTTCGTCCGTCAGGGGGGCGGCTGGATCGTAATCTGGCGGTGGTGGCAGTCTGGTCTTAGACGTCATAGCGCTTCGCTTCCTTCTCGTGCATTCGACGAACGCTTAAGACCCGAATGGTCCCGTCACGCGGCACGATGACGATGCAGTATGGTTTCCCGTCGATCCGGGCGACGGCTCGCACCCGTCGTTCGCCGTAGTCGAAACGAGAGTCCTCCTCATAGACCACTGACTGCCAATCGACCTCGTACACGAGTTGAAAACTCAGCCCGCGCTCTCGCAAGTTCTCGGCGTTCTTCGCGTCGTCCCAGACAAAGGGGTCCATCTAATTCACCCTTTAATGTACGTACAAAAAATATCACGTCAATATCCCTTCGCCCGGAAACGCCTCACACCGCGCGCTGCAGGTGCACGATGTCGAGCCAGCGGTCGAACTTGTAGCCCAGCGCCTCGTAGCGGCCGATCAGGCGGAAGCCGTGCTTTTCGTGGAGCCGGATGGAGTTGGCCCGCTCGGCGGTGATCACCGCCAGCATCTGCTTGAAGCCGAAGGCTTTGGACTCCTCCATGAGCCGGCCGAGCAGGGCACTGCCGAGGCCTCTGCCCTGCGCCTCGGGCGCGAGGTAGATCGAATCCTCGGCGGTGAAGCGATAGGCGGGGCGCGGTCGGTAGGTCGAGGCATAGGCATAGCCGACGGTTTTGCCCTCCGCCTCGGCGATGATCACCGGATGGCCGAGCTCGAGCATGTGCCCGAACTTTTCGGCCATGGCGGCTTCGCCCGGCGCCTCGGTGTCGAAGGTCGCGACCGAGGTTTCGACGGCGTGCCGATAAATGGCGGTGATCGCCGGCACATCGGACCAGACGAATTTGCGGAAGCTCGGCTCGGACATCGGGACGCTCAAAGAAAAGGGCCGCGACCTTTGCGGTCGCGGCCCTCGTTAAAGCCGATCGGCTGC
This sequence comes from Devosia sp., assembly GCA_035564755.1. Taxonomy (GTDB): domain Bacteria; phylum Pseudomonadota; class Alphaproteobacteria; order Rhizobiales; family Devosiaceae; genus Devosia_A. The sequence goes on from DATMTK010000004.1 coordinate 3,429, forward strand.
GCGCTGACTAGCTGCGCTGGTTGCCGAAGATGCGCAGCAGGAACAGGAAGATGTTGATGAAGTCGAGGTAGAGCGACAGGGCGCCCATCACCGCGGTCTTGGTCAGCACGTCCTGGCCGTAGCCGGCGTTGTAGCTCTCCTTGACCTGCTGGGTATTCCAGGCGGTCAGGCCGAGGAAGATCAGAACGCCGATCACCGAGATCGCAAAGCCGAGCGCCCCCGAGGGCCAGAACAGATTGACGATCATGGCGATGAACAGGCCCCAGACGCCCATGACCAGGAACGAGCCCATCTTGGTGAGGTCGGCCTTGGTGGTGTAGCCGTAGAGGCTCATGCCGCCGAACATCGCCGCCGAGATGAAGAACACCTTGGCGATCGAGGCGCCGGTATAGACGAGGAAGATCGAGCTCAGCGACACGCCCATCACGGCCGCGAAGACCCAGAACAGGATCTGCACCATGGCGGGGCTCATCTTGCGCACGCCATAGCTCAGCGCGAACACGAAGGCGAGCGGCGCGAAGATCACCACCCAGCGCAGCGGCGACAGGTAGATCGCCTGGCCGAAGCTGGTCAGGTGATAGCCGTCGGGCGTCGCGCCCATATAGGTGAAGTAGGCGACGAGGCCGGTGACCACCAGGCCAATGCCCATGTAGTTGTAGACCTTGAGCATGTAGCTCCGCAGGCCCTGGTCGACGACCGCAGCGGTACCACCGCGCGCGGCTACGGACGGACGGTCGAATTCAGCCATGGTCAAATTCCCCTTGAAACTCAGGAAAGTCCCGCGGCAAGCGGGTCTTTGCCCCAGAATATGGACGGGCGCGGCCCGCAATACAAGGCCCGGGCGCGGCCTTACCAAAGTGTAACCTTGGCCAGCCAAGGGCTTAGCGCCGTTCGCTGCAGCATTGTCATCAACTTGCAGCGCCGACTCACTATGTTAGGCTCGTGCCGTGCCGGTCTCGAATCGGCGCCCATCGGAGACGGGTCCGTTGCCCAGGCTCTTTACCGGCCTCGAAGTCCCCTACCACGTCCAGTCTGCTCTCTGGCTCAAACGCGGCGGCCTCTCCGGAGCGCGCTGGATCGATCCCGAAAACTACCACATCACGCTGCGCTTCATCGGCGACGTCGACAACCGGACGGCCGACGAGGTGAGCTACGAGCTCGACCGGCTGAGCTATTCGGAGGGGTTCGGCATCCGCCTGTCACATTCGGGCACGTTCGGCGGCGACACGCCACGGGCGCTCTATGCGGGGGGCGAAAACAGCGAAGGCCTGCAGCGCCTGCAGGCGGCGCACGAGCGGGTGCTGCGGCGGGCCGGGCTCGAGCCCGAGGCACGACGCTTCGTGCCGCACGTGTCGCTGGCGCGGCTGCGCGGCGCGTCGGCGGTCGAGGTTGCCGAATTCATTCACGAGGCCGGCCAGTTCACGCCGCTCGAATTCAGCGTCGGACGCTTCGTGCTGTTTTCATCCAAGGCGTCGGTCGGAGGCGGCCCGTATCTGGTCGAACAGACCTATCCCCTGGCCGCGCTCTCGGCTCCCGCCGACTTCACGTTGCGCGTGAGTTAACCAGTCGTTAACCCTCGTGGGTCGACAGAAACTGGGTCAAATCGGCGTCAAATTGCCGACATGATTGACTCTGATCTTGAAGCCTCACCACACGCGGCGGGCCTTGAGACCTTGGTAACCATAGCGTGGCAGCCTTGACGCGGCTGCTTTCTGTTCAGGGGTAATCACATGATTTCGCTGCGTCGCCGGGTCTCGACCGGCCTGATCGCTATTTCCCTGCTCTGCTCCGCGGTTCCGACGCTGGCGCAGGCAGCCGCCCCGGCCCCCGCCAATCTCGGCACGTTCAAGACCTGGACCGCCTGGCAGGGCCAGGACGATTACGGCAAGATCTGCTTCATTTCGGCGGCGCCGGATTCGAGCGAACCCACGCAGGTCAATGGCAAGCCGATCAACCGCGACCCCGTCCATTTCCTCGTCATCCACCGCGACAAGGCGCCGGCGATCAATGCCGACGGCACCGCCGCCAAGGACAAGAACGGCAACCCGGTGTTCCGCAAGGTGCGTAACGAGGTGCAGACGCTGATGGGCTATCCGCTCAAGCCCACCACCGACAGCTTCAGCCATACCGCCTCGGTCGACGGCAAGGACTATCCGATGAAGTCGATCGCCGACGATCCCTCGACCCCGATCAAGGACGACGAGGCCGCCTGGCTCGCCAGCATGAACGACGAATCCGCCTTCGTGGAGGCGCTCAAGAAGGGCAGCAAGCTCGTGGTCACCGGCACCTCGACGCGCGGCACCAAGACCACCGACACCTATTCGCTGGCCGGCATCACCCAGGCGATGGGTGCGATCGACAAGGCCTGTCCGTAGGCGGAACATAGCCGCCGCCGAGCCCGTTGAAGGCGGCATCATGACTGGATCTCGAGGCGACATGGCCGTCCGCGCCGCAATGCTTTCCGTGCTGGGCTTCGCGCTGGGCGCCGCCCTTTCCACCCCGGCGCTGGCGCAGTCGGTGACGCAGATCGGCACCTTCAAGGACTGGTCGGCCTATTCGGCCTCCGAGGGCGCCGGCGCCATGTGCTTTGCCATGAGCAAGCCGAGCACCGTCGATCCGCAGCCCGACGGTTACACCCAGGCCTATCTCTACCTGACGCACCGGCCGGCCGAAAACATCAGCAACGAGCTCAACCTCGTCGCCGGCTTCGAGTTCGCGCCCGACCAGCCGGCAACGCTGACCGTCGACGGCAAGGACTTCGACCTGTTCACGCAGAAGGATGCCGCCTGGCTGCTCGACGAGAAGCAGGCCGACGACCTCGCGGGCGCCATCCGCGCCGGCAACTCGCTCAGCATCCAGGGCACGACCAACAAGGGCATCCTCGTCACCGAGACCTTCTCGCTGTCGGGCGCCACCGCCGCCAGCAAGGCCATCGACGCCGGGTGCTGACGCAAGGCTGGTCTGCCGCCCTCTTTTTTGCGTGGCTCGACAGACTATGTTAGAGCGCCGCCCCGGAGGCCCGACCCCTTGAGCATTGCCCTCGACCTCGACCATGCGAGCCATCCCGCGCGCGCCTCGGCGCCGGCGCGGCGTTCGCTCGTCGGGCTGAGCAAACCGAAGCTGCGCGAGGCCCTTGCCGGCATCGGGCTCGACGAGCGCGAGGCCAAGATGCGCGCGAGCCAGCTCTGGAACTGGGTCTACTTCCACGGCGTCACCGATTTCGAGCGGATGACCAACATCCAGAAGGGCGTACGGCAGACGCTCGCCGACCATTTCCTGCTCGATCGGCCCGAGATCGTCTCCGAGCAGGTGTCGATCGACGGTACGCGCAAATGGCTGTTCCGCTTCCGCGATCCGCAGAACCCGCGGCTGCCGCCGGTCGAGATCGAGACCGTCTACATCCCCGAAGAGGATCGCGGCACGCTGTGCGTGTCGTCGCAGGTCGGCTGCACGCTCACCTGCTCGTTCTGCCACACCGGCACGCAGACGCTGGTGCGCAACCTCACCGCCGGCGAAATCCTCGGCCAGATCCTGATGGCGCGCGAGCGGCTGGGCGATTTTCCCGCCGGCCAGCGGCCGGCCGATGGCGGCCTCGTGCCCTCGGGCGAGACCCGGGCCATCACCAACATCGTGATGATGGGGATGGGCGAGCCGCTCTACAATTACGACAGCGTCAAGGACGCGCTGCTGATCGCGCAGGCCGAGGATGGGATTTCCCTCAGCAAGCGCCGCATCACGCTCTCGACCTCGGGCGTGGTGCCGCAGATCGAGCCGGCCGGCCGCGAGATCGGCGTGATGCTCGCGATCTCGCTGCACGCGGTGCGCGACGATTTGCGCGACATGCTGGTGCCGATCAACAGGAAGTATCCGCTCAAGGAGCTGATCCAGGCCTGCCGCGACTATCCGGGGCTTTCCAATGCGCGCCGCATCACTTTCGAATATGTGATGCTCAGGGACATCAACGATTCCGACGCCGACGCGCGCGAGCTGGTGCGGCTGTTGAGCGGCATTCCAGCCAAGATCAATCTGATCCCGTTCAACCCGTGGCCGGGCACCAACTACGACTGCTCGAGCTCGGCGCGGATCGAGAAGTTCGCCGATATCGTCAATCGCGCCGGCTACGCCTCGCCGGTGCGCACGCCGCGCGGCCGCGACATCTTCGCCGCCTGCGGCCAGCTCAAGAGCGAGACCGAGCGCCTGCGCAAGAAGGACCGCGAGGCTCTGGCGGGTGTCTAGCGTCGGCAAGGTGACGCCCGAGCTTGGCGTCGCCGACATCGCCCAGAGCCGCCATTTCTACCGCCACATCCTTGGCTTCCGCCTGGTTTACGACCGGCCCGAGGAGGGGTTCGAATACATCGCCTATGAGGGCTGCGAGCTGATGCTCGACCAGATCGGGGTCGGCCGCAGCTGGGCCACCGGCCCGCTCGAGCCGCCGCTCGGCCGCGGCCTCAAGCTGCAGCTCGAGGTGTCCTCGCTCACGCCGCTGCTTGAGCGGCTCGCGCACGCTGGAATTGCGCTCTATCTACCGCTTGAGACCAGGTCTTATCGCGTCGGCGACAGCGAGGTCACGCAGCGCCAGTTCTGCGTGCAGGACCCCGACGGTTACCTCCTGCGCTTCTGCGAGACCACATGACCCGCCTCACCACCCTGGGTTTCGATGCCGACGATACGCTCTGGCAGCACGAGCGCTTCTTCCAGCTCACGCAGCAGAAATTCGGCGAGATCCTCAGGCCTTATGCCGATCCGCATCACCTGGCCGAGCACCTGCTGGCGGCCGAGCGGCGCAACGTCAAGCACTATGGCTTCGGCGTCAAAGGCTTCATGCTGTCGCTGATCGAGACGGCGGTCGACGTGACCGACGGCCGCGTGCCGGGCAAGGTGATCGGCGAGGTGCTGGAGGCCGGCCGCGAGCTGCTGCGCCACCCGATCGAGCCGATGCCGCACGTTGCCGAGACATTGCGCGCGCTCGGGGCCAGCCACCAGCTCATCCTCATCACCAAGGGCGATCTGTTCGACCAGGAGCGCAAGCTCGCGGCCTCCGGCCTCGGCGACCATTTCGAGGCGGTCGAGGTCGTCTCGGACAAGTCCGCCGCCGTCTACGACCGGTTGTTCCGCCGTCACGGCAGCGGCCCGGAGGCCGCGATGATGGTGGGCAATTCGCTTGCTTCCGATATCGTACCGGCGCTCGCGGCGGGCGCCTGGGGCGTGCACGTGCCGTCCGGCTTCAACTGGGAGCTCGACGCGCATGACGAGCCGATCGGCAACCCGCGCTTCCGCCGCATCGCCGATCTGGGCGCGCTGCCGCGGCTGGTTGCCGGGATCGGCTGAGTTGCGCTAAACTCGCCGCATCCGGCGCGGTGCGATCGTCGCACGTCTGATCCGAGCTTTCGGTGACGCCTCTTTTTCAGGAGGCAGCATGCCCGTCATTGCCAAACGTCTTTCAGCCGCCGACGCTTCGTTCTTCACTCACATCGCGCCCGATGTCTTCGACGAGCCGGCCGATGCGCAGCGCCTCGCGGCCTATCTCGGCGCGCCCGGCCACATCATGGTCGCGGCGCTCGATGGCGACACCATCGTCGGCCAGTGCGCCGGCGTCATCCACCGGCACCCGGACAAGCCGACCGAGCTCTATGTCGACGAGGTCGGCACGGCATCGACGCACCGGCGGCAGGGCATCGCCCGCGCCATGCTCGACGAGCTGTTCGCGTGGGGCCGCGAGCTCGGCTGCACCGAAGCCTGGCTCGGCACCGAGCTCGACAACATCGCGGCCAACGGCCTCTATCGCGGCTATCGCCCGATCGAAGACACCGCGATCCAATTCTATCTGTTCAAGCTGTGACGCCGCAGTCGGATTCCACCCCGCTGCGCCGCACGGGTGCCGCGAAGCGGCGGAGGGGGTAGCCGCTTGCGCCGGAGTCGTGCCGGCGCCCCCTCCGTCACGTTGACCCGGGCCACCTCCCCCACGCCTGCGGCGCAGGGGCGGAACCCGGTTTCACTCTCGTTCTAGCTGGCAAAGTCCGCCGTGCACGGCGCGCCGCGCATCGCATTGTCGCTCAGCACGTCGCTGAGCTTGAACTCCTGGCCCGGATTCAGCGGGCCAGGGACCAGCACGGTGCCGCTGTCGCCGGTCGACGACGAGCTCCAGGCGACCTGGCGGCCGGAATCGATCTGGGTCGAGCCGAAATTCATGATCCAGAAATCGGTGCCCTTGGCGCGGCATTCGAGGTCCGGGCCGCCATGGCTGGGGGTCGGTGCGCTCGGCTGCTGCCGCGGCGGGACCATCGTCAGGAACATGGCCGAGGCCGAGGTGGCGCTGAACAGGCCGAGGGTGAGGGCGGCGAGGGTGATAGCCGCCAGACTGGAACGTTTGCTCATGGGGTATCTCCGTGTTTGAGGGGACGATTTCGTCCCGTTGCCGCACGGTTTCGCACCTGGTGCTTGAACTGCCGCTGAGCCGGATTGTTCGCTGCGGTTCAGCCAGGGGGCGGGCGGGCGCCCCCACCAGATAAATTCTGCCTGAATAGGCCGTTCCGGATCGCGTCAGCGGCTGGCCGGCAGAGTGCGGTCATTCCAGGCAGGACCAGCCCGGTCCGGCCTCAGCAGATGGAGACAAGAATGACCAACCGTTTCGCCAGGCTCGCCCTCACCTCGTTGGGCACCGCCCTTGCGCTGATGGCCCTCTCGGGGCAGGCGATGGCCGACGTCAAGACTGTCGGCCGCGGTGCGCCCGTCATCAAATGCGTCACCGTCCAGGTCACCGACTGCACGCAGAGTGCGCCCAACGGCCCGGTCACCTGCACCACCCACCCGGAACTGGATTGCACCGTGGTCTCGGGCGTCGGCTCGGCCCTCAAGCGCGAGTGAGCCTACTCGCCGCGGATCCACTCCAGCCGGTGGCCGGGCTTGCCCTGCTCGAGCACCGCGGCCAGCGCCGGTAGAACGATCTTCAGCTCGCCTTCGAGCGTATAGGGCGGGTTGACCACGATCAGCCCCGAGCCATAGAGCGTGCCGGCCACGGCCGGCGCCACGCTCAGCTCGGCGCGCAGCATCCGCGTGATGCCGGCGGCCTTGAGGTCGGCGACGAAACCGTTGACCTCGCGCGGCTCCTTGAGCGGGTACCACAGCAGGTAGATGCCGGTGGCCCATTTGCGATGCGCCTTGCTCAGGCCCTCGACCATGCGCGCCCACTCGCCGGCTTCCTCGAAGGGCGGGTCGACCAGCACCAGCCCGCGCTTTTCCTTGGGCGGCACATAGGCGTTGAGCGCCAGCCAGCCGTCGAGCTCGGTAACGCGCACCTGCACGTCGCCCTCGAACAGGTCGCGCAGCCTGCGGTAGTCGGCGGGGTGCAGCTCCAGCGCGCTCAGCCGGTCCTGCGGCCGGAACAGCTTGCGCGCCAGCAGCGGCGAGCCGGGATAGCGGGCGAGGGTGCCGTTGCGGTTTTCGCTGGCGACCGCCTCGAGATAGGGCTGGAGCAGCGTTTCAGCTTCGGGTTTGAGCTTGGCCTTGAGCAGGCGGCCGATGCCGTCCAGCCATTCGGGCGAGCGCTTCGCCTCATCGCCGGTCAGCGAGTAGCGGCCGATGCCGGCATGCGTGTCGATCATGCGGAAGGCCGCCGGCTTGAGTTTCAGGTACTCGATCAGCCGGGTCAGGGTGACGTGCTTCATCACGTCGACGAAGCCGCCGGCGTGGAACGCGTGCCGGTAGTTCATCGCAGGCCTTCAGGGCGGGGGTCAGCCAGGCCCATGGCGTTCATCCGTGCCGCGCCTGCGCCGTCAGGATCACCGCGGCAAAGGTCGTGAACACCGCCGCGAAGGAATAGTTGAGCGCCCGCTGCACCCATTTGCTGCGGGTCAGGAGCCGGGTGAGCTGCTCGGCGAGGATCACCGTCAGCACCATCAGCGGGATCGACACCACGATGAACTCGGCGCCGAGGAAGAACAGCTTTTCCGGCGCATGCGGGTCGGCGCGGTCGACGAACTGCGGCAGGAAGGTGATGAAGAACAACACCACCTTGGGGTTCAGCAGATTGATGCCGACGCCCGTCAGATAGCTCTGCCGGAGGCTTGGCGGCGTCGGCGCCCGCGCCGCGATCTTGAGGCCGCCGCCATGCACCACCGCCTGGAAGGCGAGCCACAGGAGGTACGCGGCGCCGGCGATCTTCAGCGCCAGGAACAGCAGCGGTGCCGCCACGATCAACACCGAAATCCCGAGCGCCACGAGCGTCGTATGGACCGCGATGCCGCTCATCGCGCCGAAGCCGACGGCCAGCCCGTGCGGCCGGCCGTAATTCACCGTGCGGCTCAACTGCAGCGCCATGTCCGGCCCCGGGGTGATCGCCAGCACCATCGAGGCAAGCGCGAAGGCGAGGAGGGTCGGCAGGTCGGGGACGAAGCTCAGCATGCGGCGGTCATTGCATGCGGCGGGCGGCTTGAATAGAGAAGACCGCAAATTCCGCCCCCGGGGCGCTAGGAGCGACGCCGCATGAGCAAAGACATCAAGAAAATCGTCCTCTCCTATTCGGGCGGCCTCGATACCTCGATCATGCTGAAATGGCTGCAGGAGCACTACCAGGCCGAGATCGTGACGTTCACGGCCGACCTCGGGCAGGGCGAAGAGCTCGAGCCGGCGCGCAGGAAGGCCGAGATGTTCGGCATCAAGGACATCCGCATCGTCGACGTGCGCGAGGAGTTCGTACGCGATTTCGTGTTTCCGATGTTCCGCGCCAATACCGTCTATGAGGGCCAGTACCTGCTCGGCACCTCGATTGCCCGGCCGGTGATCGCCAAGCACCTGGTCGAGATCGCGCGGGAGACCGGCGCCGATGCCATCGCGCATGGTGCGACCGGCAAGGGCAACGACCAGGTCCGCTTCGAGCTCACCGCCAATGCGCTGATGCCCGGCCTCAGGGTCATCGCGCCATGGCGGGAGTGGGCGCTGCGCTCGCGCACGCAACTGCTCGACTACGCCGAAAAGCACCAGATCCCGATCGCCAAGGACAAGCGCGGCGAAGCGCCGTTCTCGGTCGATGCCAA
>DATMTK010000005.1:0-5145 GCA_035564755.1 Devosia sp.
TCAAGCAGATGCTGGCGGTGATCACCGCCGAGCGGGCCAACTCCATCCGGCTCCACGAAAAGCACGGCTTCCGCCTGATCGGCCGCTACGAGAAGCTCGGCTACAAGTTCGACCGCTGGCTCGACATCGTGCACCTGCAGCGGGCGGTGTGAGGATATTGACGTGATATTTTTTGTACGTACATTAAAGGGCGCGTTATGGACCCATACGAATGGGACGCGACGAAGTATGAGACCAATTTACGCAAGCACCGGATCGCGTTCGAGCTAATCTACCGGTTCGACTGGTCGAAAGCTGCGTTACGACTGGACCGACGGCACGATTACGGCGAGGTGCGACGGTTGGCATTCGGCCGAATTGATGGCCAAGGCTACGCCATCGTTTATGTCGTCCGCGGCGACAAGGTTCGTCTGATTAGTTTGCGCCGCGCCAGGGATACGGAGTTGAAGAAATATGGTCTCTAGGAAACTCACGCCTCCTCCACCCGATTTCGATGATGACGCACCGGAGCTTACGGACGACGAGATCAGGGAACTGCGCCCCGCACGCGAGTTCTTCGAGGAGATGGGCATCCCCATGCCCATTCCGCGCGGTCGCCCCAGGCTGGAGCAACCGAAACAGTCCGTCACGATCCGCCTCGATGCCGAAATCGTCGAGGCCTACAAGGCGGGCGGGCCCGGTTGGCAGACGCGCATGAACGAAGATCTGCGCGAGGGCGCGCGCCGGCGCCGCGTCATCGCGCAACTGCGCGCCAAGGCGTTGGCCAAGGAAGAAGAGGCCCGCAAGAAGTCCGCCTAGCCCAGCATTTTCCGCATTGGATACACCACCATGCCAGCGTAGCGCTCGACCGCGCCGGCGTCCTGCCAGCCGCGGTTCAGGTAGAAGCGGTGCGCGGTGGTGGTACTGGTGAGCGTCGCCTCGCCGGGACCGAGCGCCTGCTCCATGGCGGCGAGCAGGGCCGTGCTGGCGCCGACGAAGCGGTGCCCGGGGGAGACGTAGTTGAGGATGATCTCCCGGCCCCCATTGCACGCACCGGCCGCGGCGAGCGCGCCGTCATGCTCGGCGACGAACAGCCGGTTGTCGGGATTGGCGAACCAGGCGCGAATGCCGTCGGGCGTCTTGTTGCTGAGCCACGGCACGACGGCCTCCGGCCGGTTGCCGTGATCGGCGACGCAAAGCGCCGTGATCGAGGCGACCAGCAGGTCGCTCATCGCCTGTGCATCGGCGACAACCGCCGGCCGGACGATGATCACCGCACGATGGCGAGCTCGAGCACGCGCAGCACGTTCATCAGCTCGTGCCCGCGTTTCAGCACCCGGCCCTCCTGGCTCAAGACCATGTACTGGCCCTGCCGGGCGCGGAGCTTGGGGTTCTTTTCGATCACGTAGAGCGGCCGCTCGCTGGCCCGCTTGTAGACCGAAAACAGCGCCCGATCCTTGAGGAAGTCGATGGCGTAGTCGCGCCATTCGCCGGCCGCGACCTTACGCCCATAAAGCCCCAGGATGGTGTTGAGCTCCAGCCGGTCGAACCCGACATAGGGCTTCTGGCGGGGCGGCTGCGGCCCGCCTGGCCCAAGAAAATCAACGAGTTCTGCGGAACGCTGCTGTGGTTCGGCCTCGGCCATCGGCCACCCTTCGTGACAACATCGTCATGATTGCGGAGAACGCCGCGAAGCGCAAGCCGAAGGGGGCAGTCGGCAGTCGGCAATCGGCAGTCGGGGGAGACGCATCGAGCTAACTCCGACCCCCGACTGCCTTTTGCCGACTGCCCCTCTCACCATTTCCCCAATACCGCCACAATCTGTCCGCGCTTCGGCCCGATTGGCCCGGCACTCTCCAGCCATTGCCTCCAGTGATCGGCGCTGGGCTGACCGAGCCCCCAAACCATGATGTCCGGCGCCGATCACATCTTTACATGCACAGTCAGTCATCGCTCCCGCCGGGTCTCCGACGGGAGTTTATTTTTGCGCTGACAAAAGCCTCTAGAGCTGCACGCTCGCGGCGCCGAGGATCGGACCCGGCAGCCCGTTGGTCTCGGCCTGCACCAGGATCACCGCGCCGTTGCTGCCGTCGGCCTTGAGGTCGCTCAGCGGCAGCTTGAGGTGCGTGCCGGCGGCCGGATCCCACATGCCAAGCATCTGCCGGCCGGTGACGATCTGCGTGTAGTCCACGGTCTTGCCGGCATTCTCGCCGCGCTGGATGGCGACCTGCGCGTGGTCCTTGAACGTAACCAGCCAGACCATGGCATCGCCGCCGCCGGCCTGCGGGCCAACCGTCACGTCGAGCATGCTGTCGCCGACATTGAGCCCCACCGGCAGGCTGAGCGAGGCCGCGCCGATCGCCTCGGTCACCTCCTTGTCGCGTGAGCCCACGACGCCCTTGGCGCCGTTGACCACGAGCTCGGGGGTGTAGATGCGCGACGACCCCCAGCTCTGCGCATAGGTCTTCTGCAGGTCCGAATAGGCCTTGGCGCCGAACGTGTCGGTCCAGCCGATATAGTCCCAGTAGTCGACGTGATAGGCGAGCGTGATGAGCTCGGGATTCTTGCCCAGCTCGTTGAACTTGAGGTCGGCCTGCGGGCACGACGAGCAGCCCTGCGAGGTGAACAGCTCAAGCACTGCCTTGGGGTGGTCACGCACCTGGGCGGCCATTCCCGGGCTCGCCATCAGCGCGGCGCCCACCACCGCCGACAGGATTGAGAACGATTTCATGCCGTCTTTTTAGGCAAAGGCAGGTCACAGATCGAGTCAATTACGTGTGTTGGATTGGTGAGACGCCGCGGCGGTCGCGGCGTCCTTGTTTGCGAGCTACGCCGCGACCAGGTTGCGCAGCACGTAGTGCAGGATGCCGCCATGCCGGTAGTAGTCGAGCTCGTTGATCGTATCGATGCGGCAGCGGGTGACCGCCTCCTTCACCGTGCCGTCGGCGAACGTGACCTTGACCGTCACCGGCGCACGCGGCGTCAGCGCGGTGAGACCCTCGATCGTCACCGTCTCGTCGCCGCTCAGCCCGAGCGTCTGCCAGCTCTCGCCGTCGGCGAACTGCAGCGGCAAGACGCCCATGCCGATCAGGTTGGAGCGGTGGATGCGCTCGAACGACTGCGCAATCACCGCGCGCACGCCGAGCAGGCGCGTGCCCTTGGCCGCCCAGTCGCGCGACGAGCCCGTGCCGTATTCCTTGCCGGCGAAGATGACGAGCGGCGTTCCAGCCTTCTGGTACTCCATGGCGGCATCGTAGATCGCCATCTGCTCGCCGGTCGGGCCCTTGGTGAAACCACCTTCTACTCCGGGCACCATCTGGTTCTTGATGCGGATGTTGGCGAAGGTGCCGCGCATCATGATCTCGTGGTTGCCGCGGCGCGAGCCGTAGGAGTTGAAATCGCGCGGCGCCACCTGCCGCTCGACCAGATACTTGCCGGCCGGCGTCGACGCCTTGAACGAGCCGGCGGGCGAGATGTGGTCGGTGGTGATCGAATCGAGGAACAGGCCGAGGATACGGGCATCGTGGATGTCCGTCACCGGCTCGGGCTCCATCTTCATGTCCTGGAAATAGGGCGGGTTCTGCACATAGGTTGAACTGGAGTTCCAGCGGTAGGTCTCGCCGCCGTCGACCGCGATCGACTGCCAGTTGGCGTCGCCCTTGAACACGTCGGAATAACGCGACAGGAACATCTGCGGCGTGATCACCTGCCGCACGATGTCGCTGACTTCCTTATTGGTCGGCCAGATGTCGCGCAGATAGACCGGCTTGCCGTCCTTGCTGGTGCCCAGCGCATCGCTCGCGACATTGACGTTGAGCGAACCGGCCAGCGCATAGGCGACCACCAGCGGCGGCGACGCGAGATAGTTCGCCCGCACGTCGGGGTTCACGCGGCCCTCGAAATTGCGATTGCCCGACAGCACCGAGACGGCAACGAGGTCGTTGTCGTTGATGCACTCCGAGATCGCGGTCGGCAGCGGCCCGGAATTGCCGATGCAGGTGGTGCAGCCATAGCCCACGAGATTGAAGCCGAGCGCATCGAGGTCGGCCTGCAGGCCCGCCGCGGTCAGATAGTCGGTGACCACCTGCGATCCCGGCGCCAGCGAGGTCTTGACCCAGGGCTTCACTTTGAGCCCGAGCGCCCGCGCCTTGCGCGCCACGAGCCCGGCGGCGATCAGCACCGTTGGATTGGAGGTGTTGGTGCACGAGGTGATCGCGGCGATCACCACATGGCCGTCGTCGAGGCGGTAATCGGCGCCCTTGACCGGAAACGCCGCCTCTTCCGGAATGTCGTCGATGCCGGTCGCGCCCTCGTCGATATAGCGGCTCTCGCCGACCGATTTCGGCAGCGCCGTGCGCTCCTGGCGGCCGCCGGCGATCTCCTTCAGCGCCTCGGCGAATTTCGGCGCGGCATCGACCAGCGACACGCGGTCCTGCGGCCGCTTCGGCCCCGACATCGAGGGCACCACCGTGCTCAGGTCGAGCTCGAGCGTGTCGGTGAAGGTGGGGTCGGGCGAGTCGGTGGTGCGGAACATGCCCTGCGCGTCGCAATACGCCTTGACCAGCGCCACGCGCGCCGCGTCGCGTCCCGACGTCTCGAGGTAGTTGAGGGTATCGGTGTCGACCGGGAAGAACCCGCAGGTCGCGCCGTATTCGGGCGCCATGTTGGCGATCGTCGCCTGGTCCTCGAGGCTCAGATAGTCGAGGCCGTGGCCGTAGAACTCGACGAACTTGCCGACCACGCCCTTCTTGCGCAGCATCTCGGTGACGGTGAGCACGAGGTCGGTGGCGGTGATGCCCTCGTTGATCTTGCCGGTGAGCTTGAAGCCGACGACTTCGGGAATGAGCATGGTGATCGGCTGGCCGAGCATGGCCGCTTCCGCCTCGATGCCGCCGACGCCCCAGCCGAGCACGGCGAGGCCGTTGACCATCGTGGTGTGGCTGTCGGTGCCGACCAGCGTATCGGGATAGGCGATGGTTTCGCCGGTCTGCTCGTCCTTGCGGGTCCACACCGTCTGCGCCAGATATTCGAGGTTCACCTGGTGGCAGATGCCGGTGCCGGGCGGCACCACGCGGAAATTGTCGAACGCCTTCTGGCCCCAGCGCAGGAACTCGTAGCGCTCGCCGTTGCGCTCGTATTCGAGCTCGACGTTCTGCGCAAAGCTCA
>DATMTK010000006.1:0-14376 GCA_035564755.1 Devosia sp.
ATTGGGGATGGCCTTCCTGTGCGCGATGTCCCGATGCCTCACCGGGTTGCATATGGTTAATTCGCCCGGAATTGGATCCAGGCAGTTTTGACAACTCCGCCGAGCACTGGGGACTTGTCGTGGTTATGGCCTCCGCGTGAAACAATGATGGGGGCTACACGTAAGAGCGTATCCGGCTTGACGGTTGGGCGGCCCGAGGAGTATCAGCCCGTTTCAGGACACCTTGCCCTAACGCAAGGCTTTCGACCTGGGAGGGTCGCCATGGCTGATATGCCCACCGCACCGGCGGTAAAACCGGCAAACCCCAATTTTTCGTCGGGTCCGTGCGCCAAACGTCCTGGCTGGACGGTCGATGTGCTGAAGACCGCCCTGGTCGGTCGCTCGCATCGCGCCAAGCCCGCCAAGGCGCGGATCGAGAAGGCCATCGCGCTCACCCGCGAGCTGCTCGAGGTGCCGGCGGATTACCGCATCGGCATCGTGCCGGCGTCCGATACCGGCGCGGTGGAGATGTTCCTGTGGAGCGCGCTCGGCGCCCGCGGCGTCGACATGCTGGCCTGGGAATCGTTCGGCGAGGGCTGGGTCACCGACGTGCAGAAGCAGCTCAAGCTCGCCGATGCCCGCATCATCAAGGCGCCCTACGGCCAACTGCCCGACCTGAAGCAGGTGAATTTCGACAACGACGTCGTCTTCACCTGGAACGGCACGACGTCCGGGGTACGCGTGCCGAACGCCGACTGGATCCCGGTCGACCGCAAGGGCCTCACCATCTGCGATGCGACCTCGGCGGCCTTTGCGCAGAACCTCGATTTTTCGAAGCTCGATGTCGTCACCTTCTCCTGGCAGAAGGCCCTGGGCGGCGAGGCCGCGCACGGCATCCTGATCCTCAGCCCACGCGCCGTCGAACGGCTCGAGAGCTACAAGCCGGACCGGCCGCTGCCCAAGATCTTCCGCCTGACCAAGGGCGGCAAGCTCATGGAAGACATCTTCGAGGGCGCCACCATCAACACCGTCTCGATGCTGTGCATCGAGGACGCGGTGGATGCGATGGAGTGGGGCAAGTCCGTCGGCGGCCTCAAGGCCATGCAGGCCCGCGCCGACGCCAACTTCAAGGTGCTGAGCGACTGGGTCGCCAAGACCGAGTGGGTCGATTTCCTGGCGCAGATTCCGGAAACCCGTTCCAATACATCGGTGTGCCTCACCATCGTCGACAAGGCCGTGAAGCTCCTCGACGGGGACGCACAGGCGGCGTTCGCCAAGGCGATCGTGTCGCGGCTCGACAAGGCCGGCGCCGCCTACGATATCGGCGCCTACCGAGACGCGCCGACCGGCCTGCGCATCTGGGCCGGCTCCACGATCGAGGCCGCCGATCTCAAGGCGCTGACCGTCTGGCTCGACTGGGCCTTCGCGTCGGAAAAGGCCGCGCTCAAGGCCGCCGCCTGATCACCCTCTTCGCGGCGCGACGATCGCGCCGCATTTCCCCCATTCAGCATTTCGAGGAGGGCGCTATGCCCAAGGTTCTCGTTTCGGACAAGCTCAGCAAAACCGCCGTGCAGATCTTCAAGGACAACGGCGTCGAAGTCGACTACCTGCCGGATCTCGGCAAGGACAAGGACAAGCTGTTCGAGGTCATCGGCCAGTATGACGGCCTCGCCATCCGCTCGGCCACCAAGGTCACCGAAAAGATCATCTCGGCGGCCAAGAATCTGAAGGTCGTCGGCCGCGCCGGCATCGGCGTCGACAATGTCGACATCCCGGCCGCGACCAAGAAGGGCATCATCGTGATGAACACGCCCTTCGGCAATTCGATCACCACGGCCGAGCACGCCATCGCCATGATGTTCGCGCTCGCCCGCCAATTGCCCGAGGCGGATGCGTCGACCAAGGCCAGCAAGTGGGAGAAGAACCGCTTCATGGGCGTCGAAGTCACCAACAAGGTGCTCGGCATCATCGGCGCCGGCAATATCGGCTCGATCGTCGCCGACCGCGCGCAGGGCCTCAAGATGAAGGTCATCGCGTTCGATCCGTTCCTGACGCCGGAGCGGGCGCAGAACATCGGGGTCGAGAAGGTGGAGCTCGACGAGCTGTTCAAGCGTGCCGATTTCATCACGCTGCATACGCCGCTGATCGATGCGACCCGCAACATAATCAACGCGGACGCGATCGCCAAGATGAAGCCGGGCGTGCGGATCATCAATTGCGCCCGCGGCGGCCTGGTCGATGAGGCGGCGCTCTACGAGGCGCTGAAATCGGGCAAGGTCGCGGGTGCGGCGTTCGACGTGTTCGTCGAAGAGCCGGCGCAGAACAATCCGCTGTTCGAGCTGCCCAACTTCATCGCCACGCCGCACCTGGGCGCTTCGACCACCGAGGCCCAGGAGAACGTGGCGCTGCAGGTGGCCGAGCAGATTTCGGCCTATCTGATGACCGGCGAGATCACCAATGCGCTGAACTTCCCCTCGATCTCGGCCGAGGAAGCGCCGCGGCTGACCCCATGGGTCAAGCTCGCCGAAGCACTCGGCTCGTTCGCCGGGCAGTTGACGCAGGATGCCATCAAGGGCATCCGCATCGAGTACGAAGGCAATGTCGCCGTGCTCAACACCAAGCCGATGACCGCCGCCGCGCTCAACGGCGTGCTGAAGCCGCAGATGCAGGACGTGAACATGGTCTCGGCGCCGCAGATCGCCAAGGACCGCGGCATCAGTGTCGAGATCACGACGCGCGACCAGCAGGGCGCCTACGAAGGCTATATCCGCCTGACCGTGACCACGGACAAGCAGGACCGGGCCGTGGCTGGAACGATATTCGCCAACGGCAAGCCGCGGATCATCCAGGTCAAGGACATCAACATGGAGGCCGAGCTGACGCCGTCCATGCTGTACGTGACCAATGAGGACAAGCCGGGCCATATCGGCCGGCTCGGCACGCTGCTGGGCAGCCTCGGCATCAACATCGCCAACTTCAACCTCGGCCGCGCCGATGTGGGCGGCGATGCCATTGCGCTGCTCTCCATCGACGGCAAGGTCACCGACGCGCAGCTCAAGGAGATCGCGCGGCTGCCCGGCGTTACGCACGCCAACGTGCTGGCGTTCGCCTAGGATCGCGGCGACACCACAAAAAAAGAGGCCGCTCGGCGGCCCCTTTTTCGTCCATCAGTCAGGACTGAGCGGGGGGCCCAGCAGGGTCATGTCGTGGCGCGTGAAGACGTCGGCGATCGCCTTGCGGTCCGGATTGGCTGCCCGCGAGACGGGGCCGAGTTCCTCATAGAATTTGTGGCCGCCACCAGGGACATAGACCACGATGATCTCCGCCGGATCGTCCGTCAGGTTGAGGAAGGCGTGCGGCAGCTTGGCCGGCAAATAGGCGAAGCCGCCTGCGTCGAGCACGAAGCTCTGCTCGCCGCAGCGCACCTTGAAGCGGCCCTTCAGCACGTGGATCGTTTCTTCCTGGATGTGGTGGACGTGCAGCGGCGGACCGCCGCGCGGCGCCACCTGGACGATGAAATAGTCCAAGAGCCCCCCGGTTTGCTCGCCCGTAAGCTTGAAGATCAGGTCGCGTCCGGGTCCCGACTGAAGGCGCAGGCCGCCATCGGGCGGCAGGAAGACCGGCTGCAGGGCTGTTTCCTCGGCGCGCAATGTGTCGTGCATCTCACTCTCCTGATGATCAGCGTCGATGCGAGAAAGCATCGGTCCGGGCGCGCGGGCATGGTAGAGACAGGATCGGTCACCGGGTTTTCAAATTCGGAGAGCCGATGGACTGGGACGATCTCAAGCACTTCCTCGCCGTCGCGCGCACGGGCAGCCTGACCGAGGCGGCGCGGCTGCTGAAAGCCGGCGCGGCGACCGTTGGCCGCCATATCGAGTCGCTGGAGGAGCGGCTTGGCGGAGCCCGGCTGTTCGAACACCGTTCGACCGGCTACGTGCTGACGGAAGCGGGGCGCAGCATCCTTGCCCGCGCCGAGGCCGTCGAAGCGGCGGTGCATGCCGTCGAGCGCGAGGCCGCGTCTTCGGACGCGGGGCTGTCGGGCAAGGTCCGTGTCGCCACCACCGAAGACATGGCCGGCATGGTCATCGTGCCGGGGTTGCCTCCCTTCGTGCAGCGCTATCCGGCCATCGCCATCGAGCTGCTGACGGGATCGTCGACGGTCAACCTCACGCGGCGCGACGCCGACATCGCGCTCCGCTCGGTACGCCCCGATGGCGGCGACCTGCTGATGCGGCGGATCGGCGCCGTCGACATCGCCGTCTATGCCTCGCGCGCCTACGCCGACGCGCGTGGCCTTGCCCCCGGTGCGAGCATCGATTTCGCCAGGGTCGAGACCATCACCTGGATCGAGGAGATGGCGGGCCTGCGCGGCGGTCCATGGCTCGCCGAGCATGCCAGGGCCTCGCGCGTCGCGCTCCACGTCAACTCGACGCGGCTGCTGCACGCGGCCTGCGTCGCCGGGCTGGGCCTCGCCATCCTTCCCTGCTTCGGCGGCGACAACGATCCATCGCTCGTCTGCGTCGTGCCGCCCGAACAGGTGCAGACGCTCGATCTCTGGATGGTCGTCCATCGCGATCTCGCCGCAGTGCCGCGCGTGCGGGCGGTGATGGAGTTTCTCGCCGGCCTCGGCCCGCGGTTCTCGCGGCAGGCCAGGCGGGCGGATGCCGACTGGAGCTAGCACCTCCCGTTATGTCCTCCGGGCGTGGCCCGCGACCGGTTGTCCGCCGCCTTGCAGCCGGGGGCGATCTTCCGTAGCTCTACCGCCTCGGCGGAAGGCAGCATCGGGGCAAACTGTGCGCATCTACTTCCTCATCATGGGCGGCATCTGGGCCGTCTGGCTGATCTCGTGGCTGGTCGCGGCGGTATGGGCAAGCAAGGCAGCGCAGCGGCCGCCGCTGCGTGACGAGCTGCCCTACCGCGTGCTGCATGTGATCGGCGCGCTGCTGCTGATCGCCAATTTCCAGCTTCCGCGGTTCTCGTTCGGCTGGAGTGAGCCGGAGTGGGTCGCGATCCTGCTGCTCTGCCTCGAGGCCCTGGGCTTCGCCTTCGCCTGGTGGGCGCGCATCCACCTGGGGGCGCTGTGGTCGGGGCAGGTGACGCGCAAGGCCGACCACCGGATCGTCGAGACCGGCCCCTACGGTCTGGTGCGGCACCCGATCTATACGGGCATCCTGCTGTCGTTCTATGCCAGCCTGCTGTTGCGGCCGGGCTGGCTCGGCCTCGCCGCCGCGGTGGTGATGACCTTCTCCTTCGTGGTGAAGCTCAGGCTCGAGGAGCGGTTCCTGAGCGCCGAGCTCGGTGTCGAGGCCTATGCGGCCTATCGCAAGCGCGTGCCGATGCTGGTGCCGTTCTCGCCGGTGCGCTGACGCGCTAGCGCCGGCGCAGCACCGTGACCTCGGTGCCGTGCGTGGCGATCACGCCATCCGGCCGGTAGCCCCTGAGCATCGCGGCGACCGCCGGATCGTGGCCGGCCCAGGCCAGCCAGTCAAAGCCCTCCGTATCGGCCAGCACGAGGTCGGGCGCCGACGACAGATCATGCGCGAGGAGCGCATAGTCTTCCTGCATGAAGCCCTCGAGCATGGGCAGGTCGGACGCTGCGGCCGTGTGCTCGAGGGCGAGCACGCCGGTCGCCCGCCACAGCATCGGGCTCGAATTGACGATGGTGTCGCCGAGCTGGCGCGAGACGGGATTGCCCAGCCCGATGTCGCTGGTGATGAACAGCAGGGTCTGGCCGCGGCCATACCGGGCAAGCGACAGCAACGGCTCGGGCCGGGCGAGGGCACCGAACACCAGGAGCGTGGGCGGCACCGCGAGCACCACGAGGAAGCCGACCGGCACGGCGGTGTGCCAACGCGGCGCCGGCGCGCGCAGGGCCAGCTCGAGGAAGACGAGCGCCGCGAGCGTCGTGCCGGGCAGCAGGTGGTACGACCAGCCTTTGCCCTGGATCACATAGACCGCAAAGCACGCGACGATCGCGACCAGCACGACGGGGATGCCGCCCGTGATCTGCCGGCGATAAAGCACGGCGGCGAGCAGCACGAAGCAGATGAGCAGCGCATGCGGCTGCAGCAGCAGCAGGTCGGACTCCATGCGCAGCGGCAGGTAGAGCAGGCTGGCGGCCGGCAGGACGGCAGTGAGAAACGCCGGGTAGGCGACGACGATCACGAGGCCGTAGAGGATGAGCAAACCACCGCAGATCCAGTGCTCCGTCGCCAACAGCAGCCGCCAATTGCGCCGGTGGGCGCTCACCAGCACCGCCACCGCCAGCACGGCCAGCGCGAAATGCGGCTTGATCGCCAGCGCCAGTGCCAGGCCGATGCCGGCGACGGCGGGGGCCCAGCGCGGGAAGGCGCCGCCCTCGTAGCGCCGCCACGCCAGGGCCAGCCAGGGCAGCAGGCCGAACAGCACGAAGTGCTCGCGCTGGGCGAAGCTGTCGACCGGCAGCAGCAGGACTACCCCGGCCGCCACTGCAAGCGGAACGCGCAGCGCACTGCCGGCAAGGATGCGCGTCCCAAGCCCGATCGCCAGCAGCGCGCCGACAACCGTTTCGACGATGGTCCAGCTTTCGGCCATCACGCCGGTTGGCCGTTCGAGCACCGCCGGGAGCGTGTAGAGCCACACCGCCATCGGCGGGTTGGTCTCCAGGATGTCGGCATAAAGGCGCTGCCCGTCCAGCATCCGCGCATTGACGGTGATGAGCCACGACACGTCGCTCGGCAGCGGGATCGCCAGATGCAGCAGCACCGTGGCGAGCACGATCGCGGCCAGCCCGAGGGCGGCGGTGTCGGACAGCTTGGGCATGCGGCCTGTCGGCCTCCTCGGCCGTAAACACGCCGTTCCAGCGGCGGCTTCACGCGAGTGTGCATGTTTCTCGCCACCGGCGGGAGTAGATTGACGCAGTTCTCACAGGGAGGTTCGCATGTTGAGGACCCTGTCGTGGCCGGCCGTGCTGTTTGCCGTCATCCTCCTTGCGTTCGGCGTCGCGCCGGCCCTTGCCGAAACAATTGATATTTCCGACGACCATGGCGGGTCCGTCGCGCACTACGCCGCCCGCTGGAGCGCGCTCGAGGCCAGGGGCGTCAGTGTGCGGATCGTCGGGCCGTGCCAGTCGGCCTGCACCGTGCTGCTGGGGCATATCCCGCGGGCGAAGATCTGCGTCACGCCGGCGGCCAGCTTCGGCTTCCACCTCGCGCATCTAAAGAGCGCGACCGATACGCTCTGGGCCGCCTACCAGCCCGACATCCGCGCCTGGATCGCCGCGCATGGCGGCCTGCGTCCGGACCTCATGTGGATGCGGGCGCCCGACACCTACAAATACTTCCGCAGGTGTTGATCGAGCCAGCCAAGGGCTTTATGAGCATTCGCCCAATGGTCAAACCCGGCCGCGGGGCGGGGAGACCTGATTCCGGACATGGCAAATGTGATCGTCGTCGGCAGCCAATGGGGTGACGAGGGCAAGGGCAAGATCGTCGATTGGCTGAGCGAGCGCGCCGATGTCGTGGTGCGCTACCAGGGCGGCCACAATGCCGGCCATACCCTGGTGATCGACGGCGTGAGCTACAAGATCGCGCTGGTGCCCTCGGGCGTGGTACGCGGCAAGTTCAGCGTCATCGGCAACGGCGTGGTCTTCGATCCGCATTTCTTCCTCAGCGAAATCGAAAAGCTGGCCGGCCAGGGCGTGCGGGTGACGCCGGAGATCCTGCGCGTTGCCGACAACGCACCGCTGATCCTGTCGCTGCACCGCGAGCTCGACGCGATCCGCGAGAACTCCAATTCCGGGCTCAAGATCGGTACCACCAAGCGCGGCATCGGTCCGGCCTATGAAGACAAGGTCGGCCGCCGTGCCATCCGGGTGTGCGACCTGGCCGAGCCCGAGACGCTGCCGGCAAAGATCGAGCGGCTGCTCGTCCATCATAACGCGCTGCGCCGCGGCATGGGGCTGACCGAGATTTCGCCCGAGACCATCCGCACCGAGCTGACCGAGGTCGCCGACAAGATCCTGCCCTTTGTCGGCCAGGTCTGGCGGGTCCTCGACGAGAAGCGCCGCGCCGGCGCCCGCATCCTGTTCGAGGGGGCGCAAGGCGCGCTGCTCGACAACGACCACGGCACCTATCCGTTCGTGACCTCGTCCAACACCGTCGCGGGACAGGCGGCGGCCGGGTCGGGCCTGGGCCCCACCGCGATCGGCTACGTGCTGGGCATCGCCAAGGCCTACACCACGCGCGTCGGCGAGGGCCCTTTCCCGTGCGAGCTCGATGACGAGATCGGCAGGCACCTCGCGACGGTCGGCCGGGAGGTCGGCGTCAATACCGGCCGGCCGCGGCGCTGCGGCTGGTTCGACTCGGTTCTGGTGCGGCAGACCGTCAAGACCTCCGGAATTACCGGGATTGCGCTGACCAAGCTCGACGTGCTCGACGGTCTCAAGGAGATCAAAGTTTGTGTCGGCTACGAGCTCGACGGACAAAAAATTGACTACTTGCCAGCGTCTATGAACGCCCAGGCGGCAGTCAAGCCGATCTACGAATCTCTAGAGGGGTGGTCGGAAACCACAGCAGGGGCGCGGAGCTGGGCAGAGTTGCCGGCTCAAGCCGTCAAGTACGTCCGGTACATCGAAGAGCTCATCGGGGCGCCGGTGGCCATGCTCAGCACCAGCCCGGAGCGGCTGGATACCATTCTCGTGCAAGACCCGTTCCAAGACTGAGGTTTTTTGGCTACAACTCACGCGCAAGTTGAGCGAATGTAGCGAATGGCGGATTATAAAGAGCTTTTGCGCAAGGCCGTAGAGGCCTTGCCCGAAAACAATGGGCCTGCACGACGCGCCGTGTACGAAAAGGCACGTGCGGCCCTCGTCGGGCAGCTCCGCGCCATCAACCCGCCCTTGCCGGCGCGCGACATTACGACTCACCGTCTGCAACTCGAAGATTGCATCCGCCAGGTCGAGCAGGAGGCCAGCGAAGCCAATCTCGCGGGCCTCGCCGCCGAACCGGCCGGTCCGCCGACGCTACCGCCGGTCTTTGCCGCCGAGGCCAAACCAAAGAGCAAGGCGGCGCCTGAACCGGGTCCGAAGCCGAAAGCCGCCGAGCCCGTCGCCAGGGCCAAGGGCGAACCGCCCAAGCCTGCCGCCAAGGCGCCTGCGAGGAGCAACGGCACGCATCCGCCGGTCGGCGAATCGATCGAAGACATCATTGCCGCCGCCGAGCGCGACCGCACGCCGGCGCAGGCACCGGCAGCATCCCGCGGTCCCGAGATCAAGGCGCGGCCGCCGAAATCGCAGCCGGTGCTGGTGGCCAAGTCCGAGCCGCCGCTGAAGGAGCAGTTGAAGCCCGAGACGCGTCGTCCGGGCGCCGGCAATGCCGCGCCCAAGGGCGGCGCGAGCGAGCGGCCGCTCCCCTCGATCGTGGCGCGGGCCGAGGCCGCCAAGGGCCGTCCGGCCGCCAACTTCAATATGTCGGCCGAGAACGCCCGGCGTGCGCCTGTCGTCGATCCGCGCGCCGGCCGTGGCGCCCTCGTCGCCCGCCAGGTCGATCCTGTCGCGCTCGACGCACAGGACGACGTCGAGGCGATGGCCGCCGTCCGCGAGGTCGAGGTCGAACCGCATCAGCCGGGCGATCCGCAAGGCGCCATCGACCGCGCCATCGCGACGCTCGATCGCGAGGCCCGTGGCGACGCCCGCGCGCAATACGCCGACAACGAAGTCGAGCTCGACGACGAGCCGATGACCGCCCCCCCCAAGAAGAACGGCTTCTTCAACGGCCGTTCGGCCGACATGCCGGTCCTGCGCGGGGAGCAGCGCGAGTTCAAGGCGCCCCGACCGGCCAAGGAGTTCGCCACGCCGCGGCGGCAGAGCAGCAACCGCGCGTTCCCCGACGGCATGCCGCGGGCGCAGCGCGAGCGCGGCGGCCTGGGCGCCGTCACGATCTTCCTCATTATCTTCGTGGCGCTCCTCGTGGGCGCCGGCGGGGCCGGCTTCTGGGCCTATCAGGAAGGCTTCATCAATCTCGACGCCATGTTCGGCAAGGGCACGCCGGTGGTGACCACCGCGACGACCGCACCGGCCGCCGCGGCGAAGTCGACGGGCGCGGGCAACACCGAGACTCCGGTTGCCACCGCCGAGCCGTCGCAGCAGCTCAAGAGCGACGACCGGCTGCCGGCCGCTCCGGCGCCGACGGTCGACACCAGCTCGGTGGCGCCGCTGGCCTTGCAGTCGCCTGCCGCAGCAAATGGCGGCGACCGGCTGAGCGCCGACAACCCCGCGTCGCAAAGCCCGCAGGATGCGACCGTCGCCGCCATCGATCCGGCGAGCGTTGCCGGCAGCCAGTCGCTGCTGCTCGAGGCGTCCGACAGCGGCACGACCGGGGCTGTGCCGTTCTCCGGCACGGTGGAGTGGAAAAAGGGGACCGACGAGAACGGCCAGCCGACGCTGATCGGGAAGGCGACGATCCCGGCCCGCAACCTCACGGTCGACGTGCTGATCCGCAAGAACACCGATCCGAGCCTGCCCGCGAGCCATCTGATGGAGATCAACTTCACGGTCTCCGACAGCTTCATCGGCGGCTCGATCGCCGGCCTGCCGGGCGTCCTGCTCAAGGACGAAGAGCTGGTACAGGGCACGCCGCTGGTTGGCGCCTCGGCGCGCGTCGTCGGCAATTCGTTCCTGTTCGCGCTCAGCGCCACGCCGGAAGACGCCGCGGCCAACATCAACCTCCTGACCTCGCGCAAATGGATGGACCTCGCCCTGATCTACGCGTCGGGCAAGCGCGCCATCATCACGCTGGAGAAGGACGACAAGGCGCAGAAGCTGTTCAGCGACGTGTTCGCCGCCTGGGGCAACGCCAAGGCCACCAGCGCCGGCTGACGGGCGGCTGCTACATTGTCTGGCCTAACGGAGGTTCCCGCCTGCGCGGGACTGATCCGGCGGGGCGATCTGCGTCTCAGCTAGAACATTATTCTCAAGCACATAGACCCGATCCGCAATCGCCGCGATGTCATCGGTATGATGGGTCACGAGCACTGTGGCCCATTGGTGTTGGCGGGTGAGGGTCTGTACCAGCGTGCGGGTCGCGGCGCGGGTCTCGTCGTCGAGCGCCGAGAACGGTTCATCGAGCAGCAGCACCGGCTTGGCACGGAGCAGCGTGCGGGCCAGCGCGACGCGCTGCGTCTGGCCCCCCGACAAGGTCGCGGCGCGTTGCCGGCCGATATCGGGAAGGCCGACCTCCGCCAGCGCGGCGGCGATCCGCGCCGGATCGGCTTTGGGCAGGCCGAGCGCGACGTTGCGTTCGGCGCTCAGATGCTCGAACAGCGTTTCCGACTGGAACAGGATCGACACCGGCCGTTGCTCCGGGGGCAGCGCCGTGATGTCGGCGCCGTCGACGCGGATGTGTCCGGCGGATGGCACGAGAAACCCTGCGACCAGGTCGAGCAGCGTCGATTTGCCGGCGCCGCTCTGGCCGCGCACGGCGGTGACGGCCCCGGCTTCGGCCGTCATGCTGAAGCGGTAGGGCGGGCCCCCCGCATAGGCGAAGCGCACCTCGTCGAGCTCAAGCACGGCCGAGCCTCCCGAACAGTTTCGGCAGCGCCATGAAGGCGCCGATGGTCAGCACCAGCATCAGCGCGGCGATCGCCGCCGCCTCGTGGCTGCGATAGGCGCCGAGGGCACGGACCATCAGCAGCGGCAGCGTGGCGAAATTCTGCGTCCCGAACAGCGCGATGACGCCCAGATCGCCGAGCGAGAAGCAGAAGCCGAGCGCCACCACCAGTCCGGCATCGCGCGCGATCAGCGGCCACTCGATCTGGGTGAACTGCCGCCAGCCGCCCAGATCGAGGGAACGGACCAGCCGGCCCCGCGAGTGCGCGATGGCTTCGAGCGGCGGCGCCAGCGTGGCGACGGCGAAGGGCAAGGCAAGCAGCGCATTGGCGACGACCACGACCAATGGGGCGACGGCCCCGGGGTCGAGCCCGAGCGTGCGGACCAGCAGGAAGGCGCCGAGCGAGAGCGTCACCGCCGGGACGGCGAGGTAGGCGTAGGCCGGGGCCGCGATCAGCGTCCGGCCGGCCCGCGAGCGGGCCGAGGCCCTCGCCATGGCGGCGGCGAGGCCGAGCCCGAGGCTCAGCACCGAGGACAGCGCGGCGATCCACAGGCTGGTCCAGACGCCGTTCCAGAAGCTTGGCTCGCGCAGCACATCGGCAACGCTGTCCATCCCGTCGGCGAGCGTGGCGAGGAGCGGTGCGGCAAATCCAAGCAGCGCCAAGGCCAGCACGAGCCATTGCAGCACGCGGGCGCCCGGGCCGTCGCGCCAGCGTGGCTCGGTTATACGGTCGAGGCTGGTCGGCACCGGAGCGAGCGCGGCGCTCACCAGGATGATCGCCGCGCACAGGCCGATCTGCAACAGCGCCAGGGTGACTGCGGCGTTGAGATCGAAATCGAGGCGTACCGCCGAGTAGATCGCGACCTCGAAGGTCGCAACGCTCGGGCCGCCGCCGAGCAGCAGCACGATGGGGAAGCTGGTGAAGGCGAGCAGGAAGATAATGGCGGCGAGACCGGGCAGGCTGCCGCGTATCGCCGGCCAGTCGATGACGGCGAAGCGCGTCCAGGCCGAGAGCGCGAGGCTCTGGCCGGTCTTCAGCCGGCTCTCGGGCAGCGCGTCGAGCCGCGCCAGGAGGATGCGGGCCGCGAAAGGCGCGTCGAGGATCAGGTGCGCGGCGACGACGCCGCCGAGTCCGAAGATCGGCAGACCGAGACCGCCGAGCCAGCCGGTGCGCCCCCACACATCGATCAGGCCGAAGGCGACGACCAGCCCCGGCGTCACGATGGCCGCCGCAAAGAGCCCAATCACCAGCCCGCGGCCGGGAAAGCGCAGGCGGTTGAGCGCCCAGGCGAGGGCGACGCCGACGATGAGCGACAGCCCGGTCGAGAGGCTCGCCTGCAGCACCGTGATCCACAGCAGCCAGCCGAGATCGGCGTTCCCAGCGCCACCCGCGCCGCCGGCCCGCGCCGCGGCGACGATCGCCCAGAACAGCGTTCCGATCAGCGCTGCCACGGCGACAGCAATGGCCGCTCCGCCAATGAGGCGGAACGGCCGGTGCGGCAGCGTCAGGTCAGCGGATCGCGGCAAGGGCTTCGTCGATCCAGGCCTGTTTATTGGCGGTGATCGTCGCTTCGTCGAGCGACAGCACCTTGGCCGGCTTGGCCGGGAATTCCGGCGGCAGGGCGCTGCCGATAGCGGTCACCGGGTACATCCAGTTGGTGGTGGGGATGACGCCCTGCGCGTCCGGCGTCACCAGCCAGGCGAGGAACTTCTTGGCCAGGTCCAGGTGTGGCGACGATTTCAGCGCGCCGGCGATCTCGACCTGCGGGTAGAAGCCTTCGGTAAACTGCGCATAGGCATATTGCGGCTTCTTTTCCTCGATCGCGTGATAGGCGGGCGAGGTGGTGTAGCTCAGCGCCATGTCGGCGTTGCCCTTGAGGAAGAGCCCGTAGGCCTCGTCCCAGCTCTGCGCCATGGTGACGATATGCGGCTTGAGGCCGGCCCAGATCGCGGGCGCCTTGTCGCCGTAGGCGGCCTTGATCCACAGCACGAGCCCGAGGCCGGGCGTGTCCGAGCGCGGATCCTCGAGCGCGATCTTGAAGCTTTGCGGCTCGGCGGCGAGCTCGGTGAACGAGGTCGGCGGCGTCTTCACCTTGGTCGAATCGTAGACGAAGGCGAAGTAGCCGAAATCGACCGGGGCGAAGTCCGGGTCGGTCCAGGGTGCCGGCAGCGACAGCTTGTCGAAGGTCAGTCCGTGCGCGGCGAACAGGCCGGTGTTGCGGGCTTCGCCGGCGAGCGAGGTATCGAGGCCGAGGACGATATCGGCCTTGGTGGACGCACCTTCGAGCTGCACGCGGCGCAGGGCGCCGATGGAGCTGTCGGTGGCAACGAAATTCACCGTGCAGCCGCAGATCTTTTCGAAGCCGGCCTTGAGGCCGGGGCCCGGGCCGTAGTCGGCGGCGAAGGCGTCGTAGGTGTAGATGGTGAGCGTGGGCTTGTCCTCGGCGACGGCGGCAGCCGTCAAAGCGAGGAGAGCCGCAAGCGCGAGAAAAGCAGAGCGAAGCATGGCCCTTATCCTTCAAGGTTGCGGCCATGCGTTGAGGGGTTAACGTAAATGGTGCGGGACGGCACCGCCGCCCTTGCCATCTCGAACTTCCTCCGCCAGCATGACCTGGTTCAGGTTCAATGGGTGTTTCTCAGCTCCGTCTCCGGAGCACCCCAGCGAGACGTCCCTGATCTAGATCGAGTTCGCCGGCCGTGCAAGAGCGCGCTTCCAACCCCCCCACCGTCCTGAGCTTTGAGGGCCTGCTGGTCATCGTCGGCGGCGGCACCGTCGACTTCCAGCTCATCCGCGACCTTGCGGCCGCCGGGG
>DATMTK010000007.1:0-2534 GCA_035564755.1 Devosia sp.
GTCGACGAACAGCTTGAGCGCCATCGGCCGGCCATTGTCGGCCCACTCTTCGCTCTGTGGCACACCCAATATCTGGAGGAAGGCCGGCGTCAGCGCGGTCGGCCTGCCGCGCCCTTCGAGATCCGCGACGACGGCCTTGGCACCTTGGTGGCCGAGCCAATAGCCGGACCCGGAATCGCCCAGTAGCCACCCCACCGCATCGATCGCACGTTCGATGGCGCCATTGCGAATGCGCACCGCACCGGCGCCGGTCCCTGCCACCACGCAGTAGCCGCTCGGCTCGGGCGTCACCGAGGTGAACATCGCGAGGAGGTCGCCGCGGAAAACGAGAGGTCCATTGAGCCCGTACGACTGGAAGGCCGCCTCCAGTCTTGCCTCTGCCAGGTGCACGCGTGGACCCGCGAGGGCGATCAGCGCGACCCCGATATCGAGCGATCCGCCGCCGGCTTGCGCGACGGCTGCATCCACCGACGAAATGATCGCATCGGCCGCCTGGTCACGGTTCGACGCAGGGTTGCCGCCGCCGGTGCGGCCGCGGCCCAGGCAATGTCCACTGGTATCGACCACGTAGGCGCGTGATGTCGAACCACCGACGTCGATGGCGAGCAAACTCTTCGGCATCGGAGTCATCGGTTCGCTTGCATTCGCTCTGGCGGCTGGATAAGAATTGTTTTCACCACCGCGTTGTCCTCTTGAGAATGATTTTCAGCCCCGGGTTGGTAGCATAGCGATGACCGCCGCCGCAAAGACGTTCAGCGTGATTGACCGCATCAAGACCTACCAGTCTCAGATGCCGGCAACCATGGCCAAGATCGCGGCGGTCCTCATCGACGATCCGCGGGCGCCGCTGAACCTGTCGATCACAGAGCTCGCCGAACGGGCAGGGACCTCCCCGGCCAGCGTTACCCGCTTCTGCCGGATGATCGGCTACAGCGGGTATTCGCCCCTCCGCGTCGGCATAGCCGAGGACGTCGGCCGCGGCGGTGCACAGGCGGCGTGGCTTGCCGATATCGGCCGCTCGTTCGGGCCTCACGATCCGCCGGAGGACATCAAGCGCGCGCTGCTCGATACGCATGTGAGCTCGCTGCAGACGACGGCGGCGCTGCTGGATTTGCCGACCGCCGTTCGGGTCGCCGACGCTATCGCCAAGTCCCGCCATCTCGACGTGTATGGCGTGGGCGGCAGTGCGCTGACGGCGCTCGAGGTCGAAGCGCGCCTCTATCGCATCGGCATCAACGTGCATCCCTGGTCCGAGGTCCACAACGGCCTGACCAGCGCCGCCATCCTTGATCGTAAATGCGTGGCGATCGGCATCTCCAACACGGGTCGCACGGACGAGACGATCCAGATGCTCACGGTCGCCAAGGCCGCCGGCGCCCGTACGGTGGCGATCACGGGCAATCCGGAATCTCCTTTGGCCAAGGTCGCCGACGACGTGCTGATCGCGGCCTCGCCCGATGGCTACCTGCAGCCTGCCGATCTCTCGGCCCGGCATTGCCAGCTCTTCGTCGTCGATTTCCTCTATTTGCTGATCGCGCAGTCGAACTTCGACCGCACCACTCGATACCTCGCGGCCTCGGCCGCGGCGGTGGCACCGCGGCGTCGGCCGATGCGCGGTGCAGCTATCCCGAACCTCGCAGCGCGCCGCGCCGTCCAGGTTTCCTGACAATGAGCCAATTATGCCTGACTTGACCAAGCAATACCTCGATGAAGTCACGACGCGCCTCGAGCGCCTCGCTGGGCCGAACAGGTCCATCGACGAGGCGGTACAAGCGATCGCCGACAGCCTCGATGCCGGCGGCGTCGTGCAGGCGTTCGGGACGGGACATTCCGAAGCTTTTGCGATGGAGATCGCGGGCCGTGCCGGCGGCCTCATCGCCACCAACCGCATTGCGCTGCGCACCCTCGTGCTGCGCGGCGACCGCAATGTTTCGGAGCTGGGTGGCGCCGAATTCGAGCGCGACCCCAACGTCGGCGAGAACCTGCTCGCACTCTTCGACGTGCAGCCGCACGACGTCTTCATCATCGCTTCCAACTCGGGCGTGAACGGATCGATCCTCGGTGTAGCGCTGGCCGCGAAGTCACGCGGTCACAAGCTCATCGCGGTCACCAGCCTCGACCACACCAATCGCGTCGCGCCCAAGCATCCAAGCGGCAAGCGGCTGAGCGAAGTCGCCGATATCGTGATCGACAATCTGGCGCCCTATGGCGACAGCACCATGGCGCTCGCGGACGGCACCGGCATCGGTGCGGTCTCTTCGATCACCGCGGCATTCATTGCGCAGCGCATCACCATCGGCGTCGCCGACGCGATGCGCCAGCGCGGCAAGACCCCTCCGGTTTATATCTCGGCGAATATCCCGGGGGGTGACGAGCACAACCGTAAGCTCGAGGATCTTTACGGCGAGCGGATCCGCAGGGAGGCGTAATTGCCTTGCAGAGCCGGTCGCCGTGGGGTGTAACTAACGAAACGAAGAGAACAGAAGAGAAGGGAAGGACCATTATGGATATCAAGAATCTCGACCGCCGTTCGT
>DATMTK010000008.1:0-5934 GCA_035564755.1 Devosia sp.
GGCAATAAGCCCGGCGTCCAATCCGGCCGGAGGCACCGCCTCCGGCCCCCTTCTTCTCATTTGACGGGGACCCGCTGGTGGCCGCCCATGTGCTCGCATCGACCGAAGCGCCGCTGACGCATCTGCAGCGCGTGCTGCTGACGATCAGCCGCCTCTGGGCCTGGCTGTTCCTCGCCCTCCTGATCCTGTTCTTCGTGGCGACCGTGCCGGTGTTTTCCGGCATCAGCTTTCTCAGCGTCCGCAATTCGCAGAACATCCTCGTCGCCATCGTGCCGGTACTGCTGCTCGGCCTGGGGCAGACCTTCGTCATCATTTCGGCCGGCATCGACCTGTCGGTCGGCTGGGTGATGAGCCTCGCCTCGGTGCTCTCGGCCCTGGCGCTGCGCGACAGCTTCAACGCCGGCGTGCCGCTGCCGCTGGCGGTATTGCTCGGCCTGCTCGCCGGCGTTTTCGGCGGCGGCATGGTCGGGCTGGTCAACGGCCTGATCATCGCCAAGCTCAAGGTCCCGGCCTTCATCGTGACGCTGGGCTCGTCGTTCATGGTGCGCGGGCTGGCGCTGCTGTGGAGCGAGAACACCACGGTGGTCGGCCTGCCCGACGGGGTACGCGCCTATGGCAACGACTCGCTGTTCTATGCGATCCGCGGCGACCATGGCGGGTTCTACATCTTCTCCCCGCCCGCGCTGACCGGCGACATGCTGCGGCAGATGGACCGCATCCTCTCCTGGCCGGTGGTGGTCACCATCCTCACCGTCCTGCTGTCGATGTTCCTGCTGCACCGCACGCAGTTCGGCCGCTATACCTACGCCATCGGCGGCAACATCCAGGCGGCGCTGCGCGCCGGCATCCCGGTCGACCGCCACATCATCAAGATTTACACGCTCTCGGCGGCGATGGCTGGGCTCGCGGGGTTCCTGTCGACCCTGCAGTTCACCGGCGGCTCGGCCTCGATCGGCGATCCGCTGCTGCTGTCCTCGATCGCCGGCGTCATCATCGGCGGCGTCTCGCTGTTCGGCGGCGCCGGCACGATCATCGGCACGGTGATCGGCGCGCTGATCATCGCCGTGCTGACCACCGGGCTCGTCATGCTCAATGTGCAGGCCTTCTGGCAGTTCATCGTCGTGGGCGCCGTCGTGATCATCGCGGTGCTGATCGACCAGTCGCGCGATCTCATCGTCGGCCGCTTTTCGGGAGGCAGCGAATGAGCGACCCGGTCCTGTCGGTCCGCAACCTCACCAAGCGCTTCGGCGGCCTCACCGCCGTCAACGATGTGAGCTGGGAGATCGGCCCCGGCGAGGTGGTGGCGCTGCTCGGCGACAACGGCGCCGGCAAGTCGACGCTGATCAAGTGCATCTCGGGCGTGCACGCGCCCGACGAGGGCGAGATCTGGTTCGAAGGGCAGAAGCGCAGCTTTTCGAGGCCGCTCGACGCGCGCGGTGCCGGCATCGAGACCATCTACCAGGATCTGGCGCTGGCGCAGAACCTCGACGTGCCCGCCAATATCTTCCTCGGCCGCGAGCTCAAGCACCGTTATCTCGGCGGGCTGATCAAGACCATGGACGACCGCTCCATGTTGCGCGAAGCGAGCGAAGGCCTCAAGGCGCTCGACATCGTCTTCCCGCGCCTCAACCAGCCGATCGAGAGCCTCTCGGGCGGCCAGCGGCAGGCGGTTGCGATCGCCCGCGCCGTGTACTGGAAGGCGAAGCTGATGATCATGGACGAGCCGACCAACAACCTCGGCGTGCCCGAGCAGCAGAAGGTGCTCGAGCTCATCCGCAAGCTGCGCGACCAGGGCACGCCGGTGATCCTCATCACCCACACCATGCCCGACGTCTTCGCCGTGGCCGACCGCATCATCGTCATGCATCGCGGCCGCAAGGTCACCGAAAAGCGTGCCGCCGACACCGAGGCGAGCGAGCTCGTGCAATACATGGTCGGGGCGCTCGACGACGACCGCGCGGCGGCCTGACCGGCCGGAGCCGCGGCCCGGCCGCTACTTCGACAACCGGAGCTCGTTGAGCTTCTGGGCGATGGCGGTGAAATCGGCGGTCAAATCGTTGGTGCCCGCCGAGGCCTGGAAGAAGTCGGCCGGCGACGTGGCGCAGTTCTGCAGCAGGTCGATGGCGTTGGTGTCGCCGTTGAGGTCGAAGCCGACGGTATAGAGAATGGTGTCGTTGGCCGGTGCCTTGATGGCATCGCAGAGCGCGACCGCCTGGTTCTGCGAGCTGCCGTTGATGGCGTTCTGGTTGATCTTCTGGCTCGACGTACCGTTGATCGAGTCCATCGATAGAACACCGTTGTAGTACTGGATGTTGAACTCGCCGTCGGTCATCAGGATCACGGCCTTGACCAGGTTGGAGCGGCCATAGGCGGCGGGCTGGCTGCCGGCCGGCCACAGATAGCCGAAGTTCGGCGAGATCATGTACCAGCCCCAGGCGAGCCCCAGATGTCCGGCGGTCGAGTTCGCCGCGGTGAGCGAGTTGGCGAGGTTGTGGAGCGTCGTCTTGTTGCTGGTCAGCGGCTGGATCGCCTGGCCGATGCAGTCGCCGCCGCCGCTGAGATAGTTGTAGCTGAGGAACGTCGTGCTCGGCGCGACATCGGTATAGGCGTTGGTGCCGGTGCGTTCGGTCGCGCAATTGTTGACCTGGTAGAGATTGTGGCCCCCGGCCGCATTCTGGAAGTAGTAGTAGGTGCAGCCATAGAGCGTGCAGTACGACGAACCGCCGCCGCTATAGGTGCTGTAGAGCGCCGTGGCCGCCGTTTCATCGGTCAGGTAGTAGGTGGTCGAAGTGGTCGCGCCCACTGCCCCGACATGCGTGCCGTTGAGCGTGGTCATGCCGCCGACGCCGCTGATATAGACCGTGTCGCCGGTGGCGTGCCCGTGCGCCGTCGAGGTCGTCACCAGCACCTGGCATGATGCGTTGAGGCACTTGGTGACCTGCGGGCTGCCCCACGACCAGAACGCCGACCAGAAGCTCGAATCGACGTTGGTGCCGTTGGTGTTGAGCAGGTCGAACTTGGTGCCCGAGACGATCGTGCCAACCTTGTAGATGTTGTTGTTGAGGTTGGTCATGCCGCTGACGCCGCTGATGAACACGTAGTCGCCGCTGGCAAAGCCGTTGGCCGAGCTGGTCTGGACCACCGCCGGATTGGCCCGGGTGACCGACGAAATCGTCTTTGCGGTGCCCGACATCCAGGTCGCGCCGGTGATGCTGGAGGGTCCCGTCACCGCACCGCGCACCGAGGCGACCGAGTAGCCGCTGGCGTAGGTGGTGTTGACGTTGACCGCCTGGGTCCAGGGCACGATCGCCATCTTCGAGTAGGTGGGCGTCTGCGACGTCTGCACCACCAGATCGATCAGGGTGTTGGTCGCCGAGATCAGCTCCGAGATCTTCTGGCCCGACATCGAGCCGGTGGTGTCGAGCGCCACCGACACCTCGATGTCCTTGGAGCCCTGCGTCGCCTCCGAGGTGAGCTGCGCGGTGATCGACTTGATGCCCACGAGCTGCACGAAGGCGGTGGGCACGGTGATCTGCGCCTGCAGGTTCAGCTTGCCCTGCGTGGTGTCGATGGTCACGCTGTTGACCTGCGCCGTGATCGCGGTGTCGGCGAGGCGCTCGGTCATGATCGTCTGCGCCTGCGTCTTGATCGTGGCGGCGGCGTTCGACTCGTTGATGTCCGCCTGCAGCGCCAGCGCCGCCGCATCGAGCGCGTTCTGGGCGCGGCTGCGCGCCGTCTCGGTATAGGTGAAATCGACCACCGCGCCCGACACCGCGATCAACACGATCGCGAGGAGCGCGAAGATCACCATGAAGGCGCCGCTCTCGTCGCGGCGGAAGCGTTGGAGGAGATCGGAAAGGCGACGCATGACCGCAAGGCCGAAGGTTTTGAGGCCTTCAGTCTGCGGCGGAATTCCTAATCAATCGGCCAATGCTGGCGCAAAAGCTTGAACACTTCGTAACTCGCACCATCATTCAACAATATTGCTCGGAAGACCGTAGGTTAGTTGCGCCAGTCTGGCTGCGAAGGCCTCGACGTCCTTGTCGCTCCAGCGCTCGTCGAACAGGCGCGTGGCGAGCCGTGCCACGGACTTTTGCGCCTCGTCGACGCGCTGCCGGCCCGCGGCGGTGATGCAGGCATAGATCACGCGCGCGTCGCGCTTGTCGGCCTGGCGCTCGATCAGCCCGTCCTTCTCGAGCGGATCGGCCATATGCGAGATGCTGGAAAAGCCGACGTTCAGCGCCGCCGCCAGGTCGACCCGGCGCATCTTGCCCAGCGGGGCCCGGGCGACATTGAGCAGCAGCAGGAACTCCTGGAAGCTCAGATCGTGCAGCGAATGCAGCGTCGGCGCCAGCCGCTGCTCGAGCGCCGCGCTCGCGGTAAACAGGCGAAGCATGGCCGTCAGGCTGGTTTCCGCCGACCGGGGGACGACCTGTTCCATGGTGCTCATCCGACCTCCCTGCAACGCTCCCGGAGTGCCGATTCTTTGACTAGCCGACCGCTGCGTGCTTCGGCAGCCGTCACGTGGTCTCTTACAAATTTGTAAGGGCGTGTCAGCATTCCGTAAGCCAGCAGCGCCGGACGCCGGCGCTTGCCGCGCCCGGGTGTGTGCGTTCGTCCTCGATCTGCCCCTGAGCTCCCTGGATCTTCGCGGCTCACTGCCGCAAAGAGATACAATTGCCCGGCCCACTCTGCAATGCTGTTCTACCAATGTGCACCGGCGGCCGCCGGCCGTCCGGTCCGGCACCGGGCCTGGGTGGCGCCGGCAGCGGGCGGGAACGTCTCCGCCGGCAGCGGGTTCTGGGCATAGCCCACAGACACAGGGAGCGGTCATGGACCGGCCGGCCAGAATTGCAGTGCTGATCGGCAGCCTGCGCAAGGACTCCTACAGCCGCAAGCTCGCCCATATCCTGATGCAGCTCGCGCCCGCCGGCATGCGCTTCGACGAGGTGCCGTTCCGCGATCTGCCGCTCTACGATGCCGACCTCGAGAGCAGCGTCCCCGCGCCGTGGCAGCAATTTCGCGACCGGCTCCAGCCCGCCGAGGCGCTGCTGTTCGTGACGCCGGAATACAACCGCTCGGTGCCCGGGGGCCTCAAGAACGCGCTCGACGTCGGCTCGCGGCCCGCCGGCAAGAACGTCTGGCGCGGCAAGCCCGCCGCCGTCATCAGCGGCTCGACCGGCGGCATCGGCGGGTTCGGCGCCAACCACGCGCTGAGGCAGTCGCTGGTCTATCTCGACGTGCCGGCGCTGCCGCAGCCGGAAGCCTATGTCGGCAATTTCGCAACCCTGTTCGATGCCGAGGGCCGCCTCACCCGCGAGGACACACGGAAGTTTCTCACGCAGTTCATGGCCGCGTTCGGCGCCTGGATCGACCGCAACCGCGGCTGACCCGTCAGTGGGCCCAGCCGCCGTCGACGATGAAATCCTGCGCCGAGATCATCTGGCTGTCGTCGGCGGCGAGGAACAGCGCCATGCGCGCAATGTCGGCGGGATAGACGCGGGCTTTCAGCGCCTGGTTGGCGTCGATCATCTTGCCCTCGGCCTCGCCGACGATGGTCGTCAACTGCTTTTCCGTCATCACCCAGCCGGGCACCAGCGTATTGACGCGGATGCCGTGCGGCCCGAGGTCGCGCGCCAGCGAGCGCGACATGCCGTGCATGGCGGCCTTGGCGGCGGTATAGGCCGGCAGGTTGCCGAGCAGCACCATCCAGCTCAGCGAGCCGAAATTGACGATCGAGCCCCGGCCTGCCGCGATCATCCCCGGCACCACCGCCTGCAGCGCAAAGAACGAATGCCTGAGGTTGACCGCGATCGACCAGTCCCAGTCCTCGGGCGTGACGGAATGCCATTCCATCCGGCGGTCGTTGGCGGCGTTGTTGAGCAGCGCCAGCGCCGGCCCATGCCGCCCCTCGAATTTGCGGATGGAGGCCTG
>DATMTK010000009.1:0-2628 GCA_035564755.1 Devosia sp.
CCTGGATGTTTCCGGATGCATCGCGGGCCCCGATCTCGAGCGTCACCCCACCGCCCAGCGAGGTGAATTTGTGCGGCACCATGGCCCGCGACACGAGATCGGCGGCAATACTGGCCGACCAGTCATTGCTGGTGCGGATGCCGAGCGGCTCGACGATATGAGAGAGGGCCAGCACCGCGAGCGTGCCGCCGATGACATAAAGGCCGATGGTGCGCAGCAGCGCGGGCAGCAGGCTGCTCGAATGGATGATCTGCAGCTCGCTGCTGCCCTGCAGATTGCGCAGGGTGCGGCCCAGGCCGATGCCGAGGCACACATAGAGGAAGACGATGCCTAGACCCGGCATGCCAAGCAAAGCTTGTCCAATCAGCGTGAACAATCCCTGGCCCTGGCCGGACACGAGATCGAACAGCCTCAGGCACTGGATCAGGAACAGCAGGAAAGCGGCGACGGCAAACAGCCCCATCGCCTGCGACCAGAACTGCCTTAATAAATAGCGGCTTAGGCGGGTCATTTCCCGCCTTCCGTCAGGTATGGAATCGTGCTGCCCCTTATCGTTCGGCGGCCGAGTCTGGGGGCGTTCGACCGGCAAGGCAAGTCAAGGCTCGCCGGTTCGTGAATGCCGCGGCGGACTGTTGCGGGATTGACGCGCCGCGCCGTAACTGCTCGCTAAACGGCCGTTGCCTCCGGAGTTCCGATGACCCAAAGCCTTGTCCTTCGTACCGCCCCGCCGGGCCTGTCGCCGGCGGGAATCGTGGTCCTCTACGCCGCCGAGGGCGCGCCGCTGCGGGGCGAAGCGGAGACGATCTGGCGGGCCACGGGACTGGACTTTGCCCGGGTGACGACGGCGGCGGGATTCACCGGCAAACCGGGGCAGATCATCGATATTGCCGCCCCGTCCGGCGTCGCCGCCAATCGGCTGTTCGTGCTCGGTGCCGGCAAGATGGACGGCGACACCGCGCCGGCCGCCTGGACCGACCGCGGCGGCTCGCTCGCGGCCAAGCTGATCGCCGCCAACGCCGAAAGCGTCGCCGTGATGCTGGACGGACCCGACGCGACACCGGCGGCCGTGGCGGAGCTCGCTGCCGGATTGAAACTCCGGCATTACCGCTTCGACAAGTACAAGACGCGCAAGCCCGCCGACAAAACGCCGGAGACGCTGACCGTTACCCTCATGGTCGCCGACCCGGCCGCTGCGGACGCAGCGATTGCGTCCCGGATGGCTGCGGCCGACGGCACTCTGCTGGCGCGTGAACTCACAAACGAACCGCCCAATGTGCTGGGGACCGAGGAGTTCGCGGCGAAGGCTGCCGAGCTGAGCAGGCTCGGGGTCGAGGTCGAGCTGCTGGGCGAGCCAGAGCTGCGCGCGCTCGGCATGAACGCCATGCTGGCGGTGTCCCAGGGCTCGGCCCGCCCGCCGCGCCTCGTGATCATGCGCTGGACCGGCGCGGTGTCCGACGCGGCCCCGGTCGCCTTCGTCGGCAAGGGCGTGGTGTTCGACACCGGCGGCATCTCGATCAAGCCGGCCGCCAACATGGAAGACATGAAGGGCGACATGGGCGGTGCCGCGGCGGTCACCGGGCTGATGCAGGCGCTGGCGACCCGTAAGGCGAAGGTCAATGCGATCGGCGTCATCGGGCTCGTCGAGAATATGCCGAGCGGCACGGCGATGCGACCGGGCGACATCGTTCGCGCCGCCTCGGGCACCACCATCGAGATCGTCAACACCGACGCCGAGGGCCGGCTCGTTCTGGCCGACGCGCTCTGGTATGTGCAGGAAAAGCACAAGCCGCGTGCGGTGATCGACCTTGCGACCCTTACCGGAGCGATCGGCGTGGCGCTCGGAAGCGACCATGCGGGCCTGTTCTCCAACAATGACGAGCTTGCGACCAGGCTCGTCGCTGCAGGTCTGGCCACCGGCGAAAAACTCTGGCGCATGCCGATGGGGCCGGCCTACGAAAAGCAGATCGAGAGCCGCTTCGCCGACATCAAGAATTCCGGCGGCCGCCCCGCCGGGTCGATCACCGCGGCGCAGTTCCTGGCCCGCTTCATCGGCCAGGTGCCGTGGGCGCATCTCGATATCGCCAGCGTCGCCCTCGGTCCGCCGGCCAGCGAGATCAACGCCTCCTGGGCGCCCGGATTTGGCGTCGCGCTGCTCGATCGCTATGTCAGGGACAACCTCGAAGACTGAGGAGGAGCGCGCCATGATCATGAACCATCTCAACCTGACGGTGAGCGACGTCGCTGCGGCCAAGGGCTTCCTCGAGAAATATTTCGGCCTCGTCGACATCGGGGGCGGCAACCGGAACCGGGCCTTCCTGCGCGACGACCGCTGGCTGGTGCTCTCCATGTTCAAGGGCAAGGACGCGACCTATCCCGGCACCTTCCATATCGGCTTCGGCCAGCGCAGCGAAGCCAAGGTCGACGAGATCAACGCCCGGCTCAAGGCCGACGGGTTCGACATCAATCCGCCGGAGCATACTCACGCCTATACCTTCTACGTGAAGGCACCGGGCGGCTTCACCGTCGAGGTGATGCACTGAGCGAAATCCTGTTCTACCATCTCGAAACGCAGCCGCTCGAGCGGGTGCTGCCGCTGCTGCTCGAGAAGTCGCTCGAGCGCGGCTGGCG
>DATMTK010000010.1:0-1864 GCA_035564755.1 Devosia sp.
GTGCCGGTCCAGGCTGACCTCGGGCGGCAGGGCGATCGACAGCTTCTCCAGGGTCTGCCGGATACCGCTGCGCTCCAGCGGCCGGCGGATGACGCCGCGGGCGCCCAGCGCATTGGCCTGGGTGCTCTGGATGTGGAACGCCGATCCGCGCTCGACGGCAAAGATCAGCGGCGGGGTCTTTTCGAGCTGGCCGGTGATGGCCCGGATGGTGCCGCGGGCCTGCGGGTCGGCCAGGTCGATGTTGAGGACGGCGGCCGGCGCCTGCTGCAGATGTTCAGGCCTGAGGGCCGCCAGCGCGACAGGCACGAGACCTTCCGAGGCGACATCGCCGGCCGGCGTCTCGACGTCGGGCGTCGACACGAACAGCACGCGCTGCGACTCGTCGTTCAGGGGCGGCAACATCGACGTACTGATCCGAGCTTTTGCTCAAGCTTCGGACGATATTGGCGGCGAATTCCTAGAAATGCCTTACGGATTACCCGCACGTCGCCGGCAATATTTGATCTTTCCTGGCGCCGGCGCAGCGAGCCCGGGGGCTCGTCAGGCTCATATGCCGCTCTGGCCGAGCGATCCCAAGCGGGCTCGTTCGGCCAACCGGAGGGATATTTGCCGCTCTGGCCGAGCGATCCCAAGAGGGCTCGTTCGGCCAACCGCTGGGGGGCGCGCGCTAGTACGCGTCGTTGCCGACCAGAATCTCGCGCTTGCCGGAGTGGTTGGCGGGCGAGATCACGCCTTCCTTTTCCATCCGCTCGATGAGGCTCGCGGCGCGGTTGTAGCCGATGGCGAGACGGCGCTGCACATAGGAGGTCGAGGCCTTCTTGTCCTGCAGCACGATGTTGACGGCCTTGTCGTAGAGCTCATCGCCCGAACCGCCGAATTCGCCGCCTTCGACCATGCCGTCGGGGTCGAGCTCATCCTCCTCGGCGGTGATCGAATCGAGGTAGTCGGGCGCGCCCTGCGACTTCAGGTGCCTTACGACGCTCTCGACCTCGCCGTCGGAGACGAACGGGCCGTGGAGGCGCCGGATGCGGCCGCCGCCGGCCATGTAGAGCATGTCGCCATTGCCGAGGAGCTGCTCGGCGCCCTGCTCGCCCAGGATGGTGCGGCTGTCGATCTTGCTGGTCACCTGGAACGAAATCCTGGTGGGGAAATTCGCCTTGATGGTGCCGGTGATGACGTCGACCGACGGGCGCTGCGTCGCCATGATGACATGGATGCCGGCGGCGCGCGCCATCTGCGCCAGGCGCTGCACGGCGCCTTCGATGTCCTTGCCGGCGACCATCATCAGGTCGGCCATCTCGTCGATAACGACGACGATGAAGGGCAGCGGCTCGAGGGTGAACTCCTCGCTCTCGTAGATCGCCTGGCCGGTTTCGCGGTCGAAGCCGGTCTGCACCGTGCGGGTGATGGTCTCGCCCTTGGCGCTCGCCTCGCCGACGCGCTGGTTGAAGCCGTCGATGTTGCGCACCCCGATCTTGCTCATCTTGCGATAGCGGTCTTCCATCTCGCGCACCGCCCATTTGAGCGCGGTGACGGCCTTGGACGGATCGGTGACGACCGGGGTCAGCAAATGTGGAATGCCGTCGTAGATCGAGAGCTCCAGCATCTTGGGATCGATCATGATCAGGCGGCACTGCTCGGGCGTCATCTGGTAGAGCAGCGACAAAATGAAGGTGTTGATGCCCACCGACTTGCCCGAGCCGGTGGTGCCGGCGATGAGCAGATGCGGCATGCGCGCGAGGTCGGCGATGATGGGTTCGCCGCCGATGGTCTTGCCAAGGCAGATGGGCAGCTTGCCCTTCATCTTCTCGAAGTCCTGGCTCGCCAGCATCTCGCGCAGATAGACGGTCTCGCGCGTCTCGTT
>DATMTK010000011.1:0-10250 GCA_035564755.1 Devosia sp.
CAGCAGTTCGGGATAGGCCGGCGCCAGGGCCGCGAAGCTCGAAAGGTCGGAGGTCATCACTGTTCCCTAGTTCACCGACGCGACGAGCGCCGCGCCGGTGCTGATCGCCTTGCTGAAGTTTTCCGCGACGAGGTTCACCGATGCGGCGGTCGCATCGAGGATCGGCGCCGGATAGAAGCCGAAGAAGATGGTGAGCACGATCAGCGGCACGAGCACCGCGAGTTCGCGGAAATTGAGGTCGAGCATGCCCTTGAGCGATGGCTTGGTCAGCGCGCCGAAGATGATGCGCCGGTAGAGATAGAGCGCATAGGCCGCCGAGAAAATCACGCCGAAGGCCGCGAAGAACACGACCCAGGTGTTGACCTGGAAGGTGCCGATCATGGTCAGAAACTCGCCGATGAAGCCCGAGGTGCCGGGCAGGCCGACATTGGCCATGGTGAACACCATGAAGGCGACGGCGTAGCGCGGCATGTTGCTGACGAGCCCGCCATAGGCGGCGATGTCGCGGGTGTGCAGGCGGTCATAGACGACGCCCACGCACAGGAACAGCGCGCCGGACACGATGCCGTGCGAGATCATCTGGAACACCGCGCCATGGACCGCCATGGCGTTGCCCGAGAAGATGCCCATGGTGACGAAGCCCATATGCGCGACCGACGAATAGGCGATCAGCTTCTTCATGTCGGTCTGCACCAGCGCGACCAGCGAGGTGATGACGATGGCCGCCACCGAGAGCGTGAACACGAACGGCGCAAAGGTGACCGAGGCGTCGGGGAACATCGCCAGCGAGACGCGGATGAAGCCGTAGCCGCCGAGCTTGAGCAGGATCGCCGCCAGGATCACCGAGCCGCCGGTTGGTGCTTCGACGTGCGCTTCCGGCAGCCAGCGGTGGAACGGCCACATCGGCATCTTCACCGCGAAGGACGCAAAGAAGGCCAGCCACAGCCAGAACTGCAGGCGGGGATCGAAATGGAAGGCAAGCAGCTTGCGGATATCGAGCGTGCCGGCCTGCCAGTACATCGCCATGATGGCGAGCAGCATCAGCACCGAGCCGGTGAAGGTGTAGAAGAAGAACTTGTACGCCGCCTGGATGCGGCGCTTGCCGCCCCAGATGCCGATGATCAGGAACATCGGGATCAGGCTGCCCTCGAAGAAGACGTAGAACATGGCGAGATCGAGCGCCGTGAACACGCCGATGCAGAGCGTCTCGAGGATCAGGAATACCAGCATGTAATCGCGGACACGGGTCTGGATCGACCCCCAGCTCGAAATCACCACCACCGGGGTGAGGAGCGCCGTGAGCACCACGAACAGCACCGAGACGCCGTCGACGCCCATGCGGTAGCCGATCGAGGTGCCGATCCACTCGTAGTTCTCGACGAACTGGAAACCGGCATTCGAATTGTCGAACTGCGACCACATCCACAGCGAGAGAATAAAGGTGATGCCCGAGACGATGAGCGCCACCCAGCGGGCGAGGTTCTTGCCGCCGTCGTCGTGATCGCCGACGAAGAGCAGGATCGCGGCCCCCAGCAGCGGCAGGAAGGTAACGATCGTGAGCAGGTGATCGGTCACTGCAGCAGCCCCCCGACGGTGATGGCCCAGGTGAGCAGCAGCGCGATGCCGATCAGCATGATGAAGGCGTAGTGGTAGAGATAGCCGGACTGCAGCCGCACGACGCGGCCGGTGACGTCCTTGACGCGATGGCCGAGGCCCTCGACGATGGTCTCGTCGACCAGCCAGTCGTCAAAGCCCTTCCACAGCGCAGTGCCGATCCAGAAGGCGGGACGAACGAAGATGCGATCATAGAGCTCGTCGAAGTACCACTTGTTGAGCAGGAACAGGTAGAGCCCGCGGTTGGTCGCGGCGAGCCGCGCCGGCGCGGTCTTGTCGACCATGTACATGTACCAGGCGACGAGGAAGCCGACGATCATGGCGATGGTCGCGGCGGAGCTGACGATGAACGGCACGCTGTGCGCGGCCTCGTAGCGGTCCATGGTGAACGCGACGGCGTTGCCGAAGAAGTGCTGCACCAGTTCGGGATTGGCAAAGAAGAAGCCGGCGAACACCATGCCCGCGAACACCGCGCCCGCGCCGAGGATATAGAGCGGCACCATCATCACCGGCGGGCTCTCATGGGCATTGTCGTAGGCGCTGCCATGGGCATGCCCGTGATCCTCGGGTGCCGCGACGTGGTCGCCGTGCGCCGCCTGCGCGACGACCGCCGCCCCGTGCCCGTGCTCCTCGGGGTGCGACATTTCCGGCTCGTCATGGGCGTTGTGCTCGTCGCCATGGGC
Source organism: Devosia sp. (assembly GCA_035564755.1). Taxonomy (GTDB): domain Bacteria; phylum Pseudomonadota; class Alphaproteobacteria; order Rhizobiales; family Devosiaceae; genus Devosia_A. The sequence continues at coordinate 2,298 of DATMTK010000011.1, forward strand.
AACGGCCGGCGCGCCCTGGTGCAGGATGTCGCCCGGCTCGCCATGGAAGGTCAGGTGGATCAGGCGCCACGAATAGAAGCTGGTGAACGCCGCCGCGATGGTCAGCGACCAGAAGCCGAAGGTGCCGAGGTTCCCCCCCACCGAGTAGGCGGATTCGATGATCGCGTCCTTGCTGAGGAACCCGGCGAAGCCGATGCCGGTGCCGGGGATGCCGACGCCGGTGAGCGCCAGCGAGCCGATGATCATCAGCCAGTAGGTGGCCGGGATCTTCTTCCTGAGCCCGCCCATGTTCCGCATGTCCTGCTCGTGGTGCATGGCATGGATGACCGAGCCGGCGCCCAGGAACAGCAGCGCCTTGAAGAAGGCGTGGGTGAACAGGTGGAAGATGCCGACCGAATAGACGCCCGCCCCGAGCGCCACGAACATGTAGCCGAGCTGCGAACAGGTCGAATAGGCGATGACGCGCTTGATGTCGTTTTGCACCAGCCCGATCGTCGCCGCGAAGAACGCCGTGATGGCGCCGATGATGAAGACGAACGCCAGCGCCGTGGGCGAGGCGTCGAACATCGGCGACAGCCGCGCCACCATGAACACGCCGGCCGTCACCATGGTCGCGGCATGGATGAGGGCGGAAACCGGCGTCGGGCCCTCCATCGCGTCCGGCAACCAGGTATGGAGCAGGAACTGTGCCGACTTGCCCATGGCGCCCATGAACAGCAGCAGGCAGACGACGGTCATCGCATCCCAGTTCCAGTTCAGGAAGTGGATGGTCTTGCCGGCGGCGCCGGGCACCGCCTTGAAGACGTCGTCGAAGCCGAGCTGGCCGAACACCATGAACGTCGCAAAGATGCCGAGCGCGAAACCGAAATCGCCGACGCGGTTGACGACGAACGCCTTGATCGCAGCGGCATTGGCCGAGGGCCGCGTGTACCAGAAGCCGATCAGCAGGTACGAGGCGAGACCCACGCCCTCCCAGCCGAAGAACATCTGGATGAAGTTGTCGGCCGTCACCAGCATCAGCATGGCGAAGGTGAAGAGCGACAGGTACGCGAAGAACCGGGCGCGGTGCGGATCGTCGGCCATGTAGCCGATGGAATAGACGTGAACGAGGCACGACACGGTGGTGACCACCACCAGCATGACCGCGGTCAGCGTGTCGACGCGCAGGATCCAGTCGAGGGTCAGCGGGCCCGAATGAATCCACTCAAGGACGTGGACCTTGGTGACCCCGACCGCTTCGGCGCCGGAGAGCAGGAACGGCAGGAAGACGATCCAGGCGAGGATCGCGGCGACGATCAACAGCCCCGTCGTCACATATTCGGAGGTGCGATGCCCGATGATGCGGCCGAGCAGCCCCGCCACCAGGGCGCCAATCAGCGGGAAGAATACGATGGCCTGGATCACGAGGCTTAGCCCTTGAGCTGGTTGACGTCTTGGACCGCGATCGTGCCGCGGTTGCGGTAGAAGATGACGAGGATGGCCAGGCCGATCGCGGCTTCGGCGGCGGCGACAGTCAGGATCAGCAGCGCGAACACCTGCCCGGCCAGATCATTGAGCTCAGCCGAGAACGCCACGAAGTTGACGTTCACCGACAGGAGGATCAGCTCGACCGACATCAGGATGACGATGATGTTCTTGCGGTTGAGGAAAATCCCGAGCACGCCCAGCGTGAACAGGATCGCCCCGACGGTGAGGTAGTGGCCGAGGCCGATGCCGGCTGCCTGCAACATGGCTAGATCCCCTGCCCCGATTTGACTTTGACGAGCTCGGTGGCTTCCGCACGCGTGCGCTGCGTCTGGTGCGCGATGCTCTGCCGCCTGACGTTGACCCGGTGCTGCAGCGTCAGGACGATCGCGCCGACCATGGCGACGAGCAGCACGGCGCCGGCGCCCTGGAAGAGGAAGACGTAGCGCGTGTAGATGACCTGGCCGAGCGCGTGCGTATTGTCGATCGCGGTATTGATCGGCACCACCGAGGAGGCGGTGACCTGTGGCGCCATCACGTAGGAGCCCCCGACCAGCAGCAGCTCGAGCAGGAGGATCACCCCGACCACCACGCCGACCGGCGCGTATTGCAGCATGCCCTGCCGCAGCGAGGCGAAATCGACGTCGAGCATCATGGTGACGAACAGGAACAGCACCGCGACCGCGCCGACATAGACCACGATCAGGATGAGCGCGAGGAACTCGGCCCCCGCCAGCATGAACAGGCCCGCGGCGTTGACGAAGGTCAGGATCAGGAACAGCACCGAGTGCACGGGATTGCGCGAGGCGATCACCATCAGCGCGGACGCCACCGCGATGATCGAGAAGACGTAGAAGAAGAACAGCGCCAGGGTCATCTCATCTCACCGGTAAGGCGCGTCTTGCGCGATGGAGCGGGCGAGCTCGCGCTCCCAGCGGTCGCCATTGGCCAACAGGCGCTCCTTGCTGAAGTAGAGCTCTTCGCGGGTTTCGGTGGCGAACTCGAAATTCGGGCCTTCGACGATGGCGTCGACCGGGCAGGCCTCCTGGCACATGCCGCAGTAGATGCACTTCACCATGTCGATGTCGTAGCGCAGCGTGCGGCGGGTGCCGTCGTTCTGGCGCGGGCCGGCCTCGATGGTGATGGCCTGCGCCGGGCAGATCGCTTCGCAGAGCTTGCAGGCGATGCAGCGTTCTTCGCCATTGGGATAGCGACGCAGCGCGTGCTCGCCGCGGAAGCGCGGCGAATACGGCATCTTCTCGAAGGGATAGTTGATGGTCTTCTTGGGCGCGAAGAAGTAGCGCATCGACACCCAGTAGGCGACGAAGAACTCCTTGAGCAACAGCCCGCTGACGGCGCGAAACATACCCATCACATCGCTCCTCCGTGCCAGCCCCAGCCCGTCAGCTGCAGGATGCCGGCCAGCACCACCACCGAAATCAGGCTCAAAGGCAGGAACACCTTCCAGCCGATGCGCATGAGCTGGTCATAGCGGTAACGGGGCACGAACGCCTTCACCATGGCGAAGCTGAAGAACACGAAGCACACCTTGAGGATGAACCAGATCCAGCCGGGCACCCAGTTGAACGGCGGCAGGTCGATCGGCGACGCCCAGCCCCCGAGAAAGAGGATGGTGGTCATCGCGCACATGAGCTGGATCGAGACGTATTCGCCGAGCTGGAACAGCAAATACGGCGCCGACGAGTACTCCACCATGAAGCCGGCGACGAGCTCGGACTCGGCTTCCGGCAGGTCGAAGGGCGGACGGTTGGTCTCGGCCAGCGACGAGATGAAGAAGACGATGAACATCGGGAACAGCGGCAGCCAGAACCAGTCGAGGATCTTGAGCCACGGCACGCCGAGCAAATGGGCGAGGCCCATCGAGTTCTGCGCCACGACGATGTCGGACAGGTTCAGCGAGCCGACGCAGAGCAGCACGGTGATGATGACGAAGCCGATCGAGACTTCGTAGCTCACCATCTGCGCGGCGGAGCGGAGCGCGCCGAGGAAGGCATACTTCGAGTTCGACGCCCAGCCGCCCATGATGATGCCATAGACGCCCAGCGAGCTGATGGCGAAGATGTAGAGGATGCCGACATTGATGTTGGCGAGCGCCCAGCCGCGGTCGAGCGGGATCACCGCCCAGGCCGAGAGCGCCAGCATCGTGGTCACGAACGGCGCGAGCAGGAACACGATCTTGTCCGCGGAGGCCGGGACGTTCGGTTCCTTGAGCAGGAACTTGAGCAGATCGGCGAACGACTGGAACAGGCCGAACGGGCCGACCACGTTGGGGCCGCGCCGCACCTGCACGGCCGCCCAGATCTTGCGGTCGGCGAGCAGGATATAGGCCGTGAAGACCAGCAGCGCGACGAGGAACAGCAGGCCCTTGTAGACGAAGCCCACCTGATCGCCCCAGCCGAGGACCGGAATGCCGAGGAGATAGTTCGCTGCGGTGGCGATGAACTGCATGCGCTTACTCCGCCGCCTGCTTGAGACCGGACTGCATCTGCGAGCACTCGGCCATGATCGCCGAGGCGCGGGCGATGGGGTTGGTCATGTAGAAGTCGCCGACCGGCGAAGCGAGCCTTGCCGAGCTGGTCTTGATGTCGCGGCCCGCGAGGTCGCGGATCCCGTCGAGGCCCGCCGGCACGATCTGGTCGATCTGCGCCAGATGCGGGAATTCGGCGTACATCGCGCGGCGCAGATCGCGCAGCGAGTTGAACGGCAGCGGCATGCCGAGGACGGCGCTGAGAGCGCGGAAGATCGCCCAGTCTTCCTTGGCCTCGCCCGGCGGGAACACAGCGCGCTCGGTGACCTGCACGCGCCCTTCGGTGTTGACGTAGGTGCCGGCTTTTTCGGTGTAGGCGGCGGCCGGCAGGATGACGTCGGCGCGGTGTGCGCCGGCATCGCCATGCGTGCCGATATAGATCACGAAGGCGTTGCCCATCGCCCGGGTGTCGTATTCGTCGGCGCCGAGCAGGAACAGCACATCGAGCTTGCCCTCGCCGGCCGCCTTCACCTGGTCGGCGGAACAGACGCCGCCGGCGTGGGGCACAAAGCCGATGTCGATGCCGCCGACGCGCGACGCCGCATTGTGCAGCAGCGCATAGCCGTTCCAGCCATCGGCGATATCGCCAAGGGTCGCAGCCTTGCTCGCGAGCGCGATGACGTCGCGGCCGATCTGCTTGCTCCAGGCCGCGCCGTGCGAGACAGCGCCCTCGCCCACGATCACCAGCGGCTTTTTGGCGGCCTTGAGCTTTTCGCCAAAACCCTCGCCGGCCGCGACCTTGGCCAGGTCGGCGATGTCATTGCCGAGATAGTCGTAAGGGTAGGTCAGATCGGCATGGTCGCCGATGACCGCGATCGCGGTGCCCCGGGCCCGCCACGCCTTGCGGATACGGGCATTGAGCACCGGCGCTTCCTTGCGCGGGTTTGATCCCACGACGAGGATCGCGTCGGCTTCTTCGATGCCGGCAATGGTCGGGTTGAACAGATAGGCCGAGCGGGGCATCGACGGATCGATGCCCGACATGGGCGGGCGGACGTCGGTCATGCCCGAGCCCATCGCCGTCATCAGCGCCTTGAGCGCGTACATGTCCTCGACCGAGGCCAGATCGCCGGCGATGGCGCCGACCTTGTTGCCCATGCCCGAAGCCTTGATGGCCTTGGCGACGGCGGCGAAGGCCTCGTCCCAGCTTGCCGGGCGGAGCTTGCCGTTGACCCGGATGTAGGGCCGGTCGAGCCGCTGGCTCCTCAGACCATCCCACACGTGGCGGGTCTTGTCGGAAATCCACTCTTCATTGATGGCGTCGTTGACGCGCGGCAGGATACGCAGGACCTCGCGGCCGCGGCTGTCGACGCGGATATTGGAGCCCACCGCATCCATCACGTCGATGCTCTCGGTCTTGATGAGCTCCCAGGGGCGGGCCTGGAAGGCATAGGGCTTGCTGGTCAGCGCGCCGACCGGGCAGAGGTCGACGACGTTGCCGCTGAGCTCGCTGGTCAACGCCTGCTCGAGGTAAGTGGTGATCTCGAGGTCCTCGCCGCGGCCGATGGCGCCGAGCTCGGTGACGCCGGCAACCTCGGTGCTGAAGCGCACGCAGCGGGTGCACTGGATGCACCGGTTCATCGAGGTCTTGACCAGCGGCCCCATGTATTTGTCTTCGACGGCGCGCTTGTTCTCGGCAAAGCGCGAGCTGTCGACGCCATAGGCCATGGCCTGGTCCTGCAGGTCGCACTCGCCGCCCTGGTCGCAGATCGGGCAATCGAGCGGATGATTGATCAGCAGGAATTCCATCACGCCTTCGCGGGCCTTCTTGACCATCGGCGTGTTGGTGAAGATCTCGGGCGGCTCGCCGTTCGGGCCGGGACGGAGGTCCTTGACGCCCATGGCGCAGGAGGCCTGCGGCTTCGGCGGCCCGCCCTTCACCTCGATCAGGCACATGCGGCAATTGCCGGCGACCGACAGCCGCTCGTGGTAGCAGAAGCGCGGAATCTCGGCGCCCGCCGCTTCCGCCGCCTGCAGCAGCGTGAAGTAGTCCGGGACTTCGACCAGCTTGCCGTCGACTTTGATGTTCGCCATGGCGCTAAGCCTTGTTCCAGCGCGTGAGGAAAAGGCCGAGGATCGTCACCACCACGCCTAGCCACAACAGCAGCGGCGAATAGGCGGGCAGGACCGACGGCCCGATGAATTGTTGGAAATTGGTGCACTCGAAGCTGTCGCCCGACACGCAGCTCAGCTTCATGTCGAGATGGCCCAAAAAGCCGCCCCATTGCGAATAATAGGTAACCCACCAGGCAAATGCCGCGGACATCAGCGACAGGCCGGCGTACGTCGTGGCGCTGCCGGCATCGACCGTTTTGACGCGGGCCCGCTTCATGCCGAGCACCTCTGGCTCATCCACAGCTTGATGTGCTCGAGGTGCTGCCAGTCGTAGGCGTAGTCGGAGTTGCCGTGTGCCTCGAGATGCTCGAGGCGATCCATGGCCTCCTGCACCGACGGGACGTGCCCTTCCTCGACCGGCCACATCACGAAGTGATGCGACTTCATCGGCTGAAACCACTCGGCCTTGCGGTTGTAGAAGCGCTTGTGAACGGTGTTCCAGACATATTGCTCGAGATGCTCGACCGTCTGCCAGACGCTCATGTTCACGGCCATCATCGGGTCGGCTTCATAGGGCCGGAGATCGAGCGCGCCGTCGTTGGAGCCGTCGCCGACGAGCCGCCAGACGAAGCCCGGCATGCGTTCGGCCATGGCGTTGACCCGCCCGAGATTGTCGACGAAATCCGCCATGCGCGGATCGTCGATCGGGTAGTTCAGCCGGCCGATGTTGAGCTCCGCGACGTGCATCAGACCGATGGCCCCACCAGATCAAGCCGCTTCTCGATTCGCTCAACGCGATCTTCAAGTCGATCCATCCGTCGGTCGAGGCTGCTCATTCGCTCCTCAAGCGAGGTCATTCGAATTTTCATCTCGTGCACGTCGAACTCAATACGATCCAGGCGTTCATCTATTCGACGCAGCATGACCAGAACGATGTTTTCCGGTTCCTCGGCCATCTTCACTCCGCCGCCACCGAAGGCACCGCGTCGTCGTTGTCCGACCGGTAGGTGTACTCGTCGATGCGGGCTTCCATCACCGGGCGGAAATTGCGGATGAGGCCCTGGATCGGCCAGGCCGCCGCGTCGCCGAGCGCGCAGATGGTGTGGCCCTCGATCTGCTTGGTGACCTCGAACAGCATGTCGATCTCGCGCTTCTGGGCGCGGCCCTCGACCATGCGTTCCATGACGCGCATCATCCAGCCGGTGCCCTCGCGGCACGGCGTGCACTGGCCGCAGCTCTCGTGCTTGTAGAAGGCCGAGAGCCGCCAGATGGCGCGGATGATGTCGGTCGACTTGTCCATGACGATGACGGCGGCGGTGCCGAGCGAGGAGCCGGCTTCCTTGAGGCCGTCGAAATCCATCAGCGCGTGGCGGATCTTTTCGCCCGGCACGCACGGTACCGAAGCGCCGCCCGGAATGACGGCAAGCAGGTTATCCCAGCCGCCGCGGATGCCGCCGCAGTGCTTTTCGATCATCTCGTCGAACGGGATGCCCATTGCCTCTTCGAAGGTGGCCGGCTTGTTCACGTGGCCGGAGACGCACATCAGCTTGGTGCCGGTGTTGTTCGCGCGGCCGATGCCGGCAAACCAGGCGCCACCGCGGCGCAAAATCTCCGGCACGACGGCAATGGATTCGACGTTGTTGACGGTGCTCGGGCAGCCGTAGACGCCCATCGCTGCCGGGAACGGCGGCTTCAGGCGCGGCTGGCCCTTCTTGCCCTCGAGCGATTCAAGCAGCGCCGTCTCCTCGCCGCAGATATAGGCACCGGCGCCGTGGTGGACGATGATGTCGAAGTCCCAGCCGTTGACGTTGTCCTTGCCGATCAGCCTGGCGTCATAGGCTTCCTGCACCGCATGCTCGAGGTGCTGGCGCTCGCGGATGAACTCG
>DATMTK010000012.1:0-5151 GCA_035564755.1 Devosia sp.
GGTGGTGCAGGTCGTCCAGACCGGCTACGCCATCGGCGACCGCGTGCTGCGTCCGGCCATGGTCGGCGTCGCCAAGGGCGGCGGCACCCAGCCGGCCCCCACCGGCGACGCGCATATCGACAAGAACGCCTGAGGTCAGGCGCGTCGGGCAACCGGTGGCTTTGCCTGTCGCCCGGTGCGCTTTTGCGGCGGAGACGCCAAGGCACGCAAGACGGCGTCGGGTTCGCGGTCGATCACCGTCAGCAATATCCGCGACGGTGCATCGACCGGAAAGCGGCCCTGCTCCCAATCCCGGATACGGCCGACAGAAAAGCCAAAGGTCGAAGCAAATTTTGGCTGCGACAGATTGAGCTTGCGGCGGATCGCCTTGACGTCGACATCGTCCGGGACATGCACGGCAAAGCCGTCTTGCTCACCACGGTCGAGGAAGCTTTCGACCTCGTCGAGGCCGGTCATGATCATGTCGAAGGCTTTGGTCATTTTGTCCTCCTATATGTCTCGATCATGCCTTTCAGCCGCTTCGCGACCACTGCCCGCTCGGTAGCGGTAATGTTTGCTTTCTGGCTCTTGGCGAATGCGCCGATCAGAAACACCGGGTAAGCCTCCGAGACATAGAACGACAGGATGCGGTAGCCACCGCTCTTGCCTGCTCCAGGCCGGGCAAAGCGAAACTTCCGCAGGCCGCCGGTCCCAACGATCAGTTCGCCCAAGGCGGGATCTCTCCCGACGGCATCGACGATCGCCAGCCGCACATTGTCGGGAATACCCGCCACCCTTGCTGCTGCAAGATAGCCGGGCGTCTCGACGACTGTGTGCATAACGTATATATACGGGATGCCCGCACTACGTGCAAGCGTACCAGTCTCTACTCGAAATCCGAAACCGTCATCCGCCGCACGCCCGCGGCATTCATCCGCGACCAGGCGGCGGCAAGTGAGCCGCCCGTGTCGATGGCGCGGGTCGCGTCCTCGACAATGATCGACTCGAACCCCGCGGCGGCGGCGTCCTCGGCGGTCCAGCTCACGCAGAAATCGGTCGCCAGGCCCACCATGAACAGCCGCCTTATGCCGCGCTCGCGCAGATAGCCGGCAAGGCCCGTCTGCGTGGTGCGGTCGGCTTCCCGGAAGCCCGAGTAGGAGTCGACGCCGGGGCGGAAGCCCTTGCGAACGATCATCTGGCAGTTGGGAAGATGCAGGCCGGAGGAGAATTCCGCGCCGGGCGTGCCGATGACGCAATGGTCGGGCCAGAGCACCTGCGGCCCGTAGGGCAGCGCGATCACCTCGAAGGGCTTGGTGCCCGGATGATTCGAGGCGAAGGACACATGGTCCTGCGGATGCCAGTCCTGCGTCTGGACGACGTTCGCAAAGCGCTCGGCGAGGCCGTTGATCGGCGCAACGATCTCGTCCCCCCCGGCGACGGCAAGTTTGCCGCCGGGAAGGAAATCGTATTGCACGTCGACGACGACCAGCGCGTCTTCGGCGCCAGGCTGCATCGGCCGGTTGTCCTTACTGCGACGACGACGAGGTGTCCGCCGGCGCCGAGGAGGTGGTATCGGCCGGAGCCGAGTCCGCCGGAACCGACGAACCTCCAGCGTTCGGCACGTCCGGCGGCGGATTCGGCATCACCGAACGGCAATCGTCGAAGGAGTATTTGGCGCTCGAGCCGTTGCCGCTGACCGCCGCCGTCACCTCGGTCACGAGGTCTGCCTTGGTCTTGGTGAGCTGCTCTTCGGTGAAGCCGGCATTGAGGTATTTCTGGCCGGCCTCATCGACCATCTTGTTGCCCTGGTCGATGTAGTTCTGGGCCAGAGCCAGTTGCTCGGACGGCACGCCGGGCGGGGGATTGGAGAAGGCGGCGACGAAGGCCGAGCCGCACCAGAGCTCCTTGGCGACGTCGTCGGGGACGGTCTGCGCAAGGGCGGCGGTCGAAAAAAGGGCAGGCGTGAACGCAAGAGCGAGGATGAGCCTGTTCATGGGGAATGGTTCCTGTGGGGGACGCGGCGCTGGTTAGAGCATATCGGCGCGAGCGCGCCAATGGGAGCACGCCGGGGCACGCTTGAACGGGGCCAATGTGGCGTAAGCGAGACCGCCGCAACGCCTGAAAAATGGGGCCTTACGGCGCTTGCAGGGGCAAAACCCCGCCCCTATATACCCGCCAAGGCCCGGCGACGGGTCGAATCCCAAATTCAGCGAGGAGCCCGAAGCCCCGCGAGGGGTCAGCGGAACTGCCGAAATCTCAAGGAGTTCGCGGTCCGGGTTCGCTTAGGAAAGAGGCAAAGCATGGCTAAAGTAATCGGTATCGACCTCGGCACCACCAACAGCTGCGTGGCGGTGATGGAGGGCAGCAACTACAAGGTCATCGAGAATTCCGAGGGTGCGCGCACCACCCCCTCGATGGTCGGTTTCACCAAGGACGGCGAGCGTCTCGTCGGCCAGCCGGCGAAGCGCCAGGCGGTGACCAACCCGGAAGGCACCCTGTTCGCGGTCAAGCGCCTGATCGGCCGCCGCTACGACGACCCGATGGTCAGCAAGGACAAGGGGCTCGTGCCCTTCCACATCGTCAAGGCGGACAATGGCGACGCCTGGGTCGAGGTCGAGGGCAAGAAGATGTCGCCCGCCGAAGTCTCGGCGATGATCCTCACCAAGATGAAGGAAACCGCCGAATCCTATCTCGGCGAGAAGGTCACGCAGGCGGTGATCACCGTCCCGGCCTACTTCAACGATTCCCAGCGCCAGGCCACCAAGGACGCCGGCAAGATCGCCGGCCTCGACGTGCTGCGCATCATCAACGAGCCGACGGCGGCAGCGCTCGCCTACGGCCTCGACAAGAAGAACACCGGCACCATCGCGGTCTATGACCTGGGCGGCGGCACCTTCGATATCTCCGTGCTCGAGATCGGCGACGGCGTGTTCGAGGTGAAATCGACCAACGGCGACACCTTCCTCGGCGGCGAAGACTTCGACATGCGCCTCGTCGACTACCTCGCCGACGAGTTCAAGAAGGACCAGGGCATCGACCTGCGCAAGGACAAGCTGGCCCTGCAGCGCCTCAAGGAAGCGGCCGAAAAGGCCAAGATCGAGCTGAGCTCGGCGACGCAGACCGAAATCAACCTGCCGTTCATCACCGCCGATGCCTCGGGTCCCAAGCACCTGACGCTGAAGCTGACCCGCGCCAAGTTCGAAGCGCTGGTCGAGGATCTGATCCAGAAGACGGTCGAGCCGTGCCGGCAGGCGCTCAAGGATGCAGGCGTCAATGCCAGCCAGATCGACGAGGTCGTTCTGGTCGGCGGCATGACGCGCATGCCCAAGGTCGTCGAGACGGTGAAGTCGTTCTTCGGCAAGGAACCGCACAAGGGCGTCAACCCCGACGAGGTCGTGGCTGCCGGCGCCGCCATCCAGGCGGGCGTGCTGCAGGGCGACGTCAAGGATGTGCTGCTGCTCGACGTGACCCCGCTCAGCCTCGGCATCGAGACGCTGGGTGGCGTGTTCACCCGCCTGATCGATCGCAACACCACGATCCCGACCAAAAAGAGCCAGGTCTTCTCGACCGCCGAGGACAACCAGAACGCGGTGACCATCCGCGTCTTCCAGGGCGAGCGCGAGATGGCAGCCAACAACAAGCTGCTCGGCAATTTCGATCTCGCCGGCATTCCGCCGGCGCCGCGCGGCGTGCCGCAGATCGAGGTGACGTTCGACATCGACGCCAACGGCATCGTCAACGTCTCGGCCAAGGACAAGGGCACCGGCAAGGAGCAGCAGATCCGCATCCAGGCCTCGGGTGGTCTCAGCGATGCCGACATCGACCGCATGGTCAAGGAAGCCGAGGCGAACGCCGCGTCGGACAAGACCAAGCGTGAGGCCGTCGAGGCCAAGAACCAGGCCGAGAGCCTCATCCATTCGACCGAGAAGTCGCTCAAGGATTACGGCGACAAGGTCGGTGCCGACGAGAAGTCCGCGATCGAGACGGCGCTTGCCGACCTCAAGGGCGTGCTCGAGGGCGAGGACGCCGAGGCGATCAAGGAAAAGACCAACGCCCTGGCGGAGGCCTCCATGAAGCTCGGCGAAGCGATGTACAAGGCCAGCCAGGCCGAAGCGGAAGCCAAGGCCGCGGGTGGCACCAAGCCGGCCGACGACGATGTCGTCGACGCCGACTTCGAGGAAGTGAAGGACGACAAGAAGTCGGCCTGAGCATCATGCTCGCGCATTCGGGCACATAAGCAAAAGGGCGCTGCGGGTCTCCCGCGGCGCCTTCATTTTAGGTACACAGTTGGCGACGGGCATGAGCGACACACTCACAGTCGGGACCGGGGTCCCCAAAGCGGTCGGGCGAACGGCCTGCCTTGAGGCCGGTCGGCCAGAGCGTGGCACTAACAGCGGTTGGCTGAACGGACCCTCTTGTGGCCGGTCGGCCAGAGCGAAGTAAGACCATGGCCAAGGCCGACTACTACGACGTGCTTGGGGTGCAGAAGGGGGCGGACGAAGCCGCGCTCAAGGGCGCCTATCGCAAGCTCGCCATGCAGTTCCATCCGGACCGCAATCCCGGCAATGCCGACGCCGAGCACCGGTTCAAGGAAATCAACGAAGCCTACGATACGCTCAAGGACCCGCAGAAACGCGCGGCCTACGACCGCTTCGGCCACGCCGCGTTCGAGAACGGCGGCGGCTTCGCGCGCGGCGGCGCGGCCAATGGCTTCGGGCCCGAATTCACCTCGTCGATGTCCGATATCTTCGAAGACATCTTCGGCGACTTCATGGGCGGTGGCCGTGGCCGGGCGCAGCAGTCGCGCCTGCGCGGCTCCGACCTGCGCTACAATCTCGAGATCAGCCTCGAGGAGGCCTATCTCGGCCGCACGGTGGAGATCGACGTTCCAACGCTGGTCACCTGCCACACCTGCGAGGGCTCGGGCGCCAAGCCCGGCACCGGCATGTCGACCTGCAAGCATTGCGGCGGCCACGGCAAGGTGCGCGCGGCGCAGGGGTTCTTCACCATCGAGCGCACCTGTCCCGTCTGCCAGGGGCGCGGCCAGATTCTGGAACAACCTTGTACCGATTGCGGCGGCCAGGGCCGCCGGCAGGAGAACCGCAAGCTTTCGGTCGATATCCCCAAGGGCATCGAGGACGGCACCCGCATCCGGCTCGCCAATGAAGGCGA
>DATMTK010000013.1:0-14270 GCA_035564755.1 Devosia sp.
AGAGCGCCCATCCCTCGGTCCGTCATGGCCGGACTTGATCCGGCCACCCAGAAAGAAGTGCGGCAAACGGAGGAGCTCAGTCCCTCACGACGTTCGCAACAAGAGGACAACTCCGCTGGGTCCGCGGGTCAAGCCCGCGGATGACGGAGCGGAGAGATATGAGGATGACAATCCCGCTGGGTCCGCGGGTCAAGCCCGCGGATGACGGAGCGGAGAGATATCGGATCACTCACCCTCGTCCGTCATGGCCGGACTTGATCCGGCCACCCAGACATGCTCACCGCGTGCGGAGGAGGTCGCGGAATGCCCTCCCGTCGCCGCGACAGGAGAGATATGAGCATGACGGCCGTCAGAATTGTGAGCGAACTCTCACAGCAGCGCCGGAAACAAGTCCGCCCATTCGGGATTCATTGCGTCCACCAGAGCGGTCTTCCACTTTCGCGGCCAGTGCTTCATCGTGTGCTCACGCTGGATCGCCTCGACGATCGACTCGTGCTGCTCGTACCAGACGAGATCATGCAGCCCATGTTTGCTGGTAAACCCCAGCAGCATCCCTTCTCGATGCTCCCATGCTCGGCGCACGATGTCATTGGTGACGCCGACGTAGACGGTGCCATAACGCTTGTTGCTCATCATGTAGACGTAGGCGGCCACGGTGCCCCACCCCTCCCGTCACCGCGAAAGGACAATCCCGCTGGCTCCGCGGGTCGAGCCCGCGGATGACGGAGCGGAGAGATTTCGGATCACCTCGCTCCTCTCTCGGTCCGTCATGGCCGGACTTGATCCGGCCACCCAGAAATGCTCACCGCGTGCGGAGGAGGTCGCGGCACGCACTCCCTTCGCAACAAGAGGACAACTCCGCTGGCTCCGCGGGTCGAGCCCGCGGCTGACGGAGCGGAGAGATTTTGGATCACTCGCTCGTCTCGTTCGGCAAATGTTCTCGCGTTTCCGCCGGTTCCTTACTCTTGCCGGAGTCGGCGCCGCACCTTTAGGGTCCACGGCAGAAAGGCCGATCCTCATGCTCAAGCTTGCCGCCGCGATTGCCCTGGGCCTGCTGCTGACCGCGCCGGCCGCGGCCGAGAGCAGCCTCAATGCCTATGACGCGGCGCACCAGGCGCTGGTCTCGATCTTCGAGGATCTGCCGCTGAGCGTGCGCAACGTCACGCTCACCGAGGCGCCGGCCACCGGCTACGGCAACTACACGCCGCGCGACAGCAGCAGCTTCCGGCCGGGCGAGAAGATCCACGTCTATGTCGAGGTGCTCGGCTATGGCTGGCACGACAATGGCGACGGCACCCAGTCCGAGCTGCTCGACGCCGATCTCAACCTGCTCAACGCCACCGGCCAGACCGTCGCCAGCCAGGCGAAATTCCTCAGCGCCAACATCAAGTCGCGCGAACATCTGCTCGAGACCTTCCTGACGCTCGATGCGACGCTGACCTCGTTCCAGCCCGGCGACTACAAGCTGCAATACGTCCTGCACGACCGCGCCGCCGACAAGGACGTGACTTTCGAGGTACCGATCACCCTGACCCCGGGCGATGCGGCCGGCGGCGCGTCGTCTTCGGCGGCCGGCTCGGCCGAAGCCGGCGGCAGCTCGGCGGCACAATAAGTAAGGGTGGCGCTGCCTCGCGAAGCGGCCTACATGCCGGCCATGACCTCGCTCCGGCCCTTTACCGCCGTCGTCTTCGACATGGACGGCACGCTGCTCGACACCGAACTGGTGTTCAAGCAGATCGTCTGGGATGTGACGCGCGACCTCGGCTTCGAAATGACCACCGAGGTGCACGGCCGCATGGTCGGCTCCTCGCACGAGGTGACCAACCGGCTTTTGGTCGAGGCCTATGGCGTGAGCTTTCCCTACGAGCTGTTCGATGCCGAATGCCGCCGGCTGATGCGCGCCCGCATGCAGGAGGCGGTGCCGGTCAAGCCGGGCGTCACCGAGTTCCTCGCCGAGCTCAGGGCGCGCGCCATCCCGGGCGCCGTCGCCACCTCCTCGCGTGCCGCGCACGCGCTGAGCCAGCTCGGCGCCGCGGGCCTGCTCGACCTCTTCCACACGGTGGTGACGCGCGACGACGTCACCAACCCCAAGCCGCATCCCGAGCCCTATCTCACCGCAGCCGAGCTGCTCGGCGTGAACCCCGCCGATTGCCTCGCCATCGAGGATTCCCACTCCGGCATCCGCGCCGCCCACGGCGCCGGCATGCAGACCATCATGGTCCCCGACCTCGTGCCGCCCACCGACGAGGTGCGCAGGCTCTGCATCGTCATGCCGAGCCTGCACGCGGTGCGGGCCGCCGCGTTCGGCGTGCCGGCCTAGCTCCGAACCAGCAGCACCTGGTCCGACAGCACCGCCCCTTCCGACCGCGCAACCGTCCACCCCGTCGGCGCGATCAGCGCGCTGAACCGCTCGAGCCCGCGCGGGATCACGTTCGAGCTCGCTTCCCGCCGCATCAGTCTGTTGAGCTCGCCGTCGCGCGTCACCGAGCCGGTGACGATGTTCACCCGGCTGCCCAGCGCCTCGAGCACGCCGACGATGTCGCCGTCCGAGCCATACTCGAACAGCCCGCCCTCCGAGGTCGCGGCGACCACCGCATCGCCCGGCAACCCGTTGACGAGCTGCGTCAGCGCCGCCCGGTCGCTCCAGTTGCCCGGAATGTGGTTGAGGGCGATATCGCGATCCCTGAGCGGCCCGGTGCGCAGGGCCTTGAGCATTGCCGCGGCGAAGGCCGGGCCGTCGGTATCGAGGTCGTAGATCAGGATCTGCGCAGTCCGCCCGGCCAGCAGCCCCTGCCGGTCCAGCTTGATCAGCGCGTTGAGCGCGTCCGGGGACGGGCCGCCGGCGATTTCGAGGATGACCAGCGGCCTCAGATTGCCGGCAAGGACCGGGGCCAGCGCCTCGCTGAGGAGCGTTGCGACCTGCGCCAGCCGCAGCCGCATCGCCACCACGATCGGGGTTTCGGCCACGCGCCTGTCGATCTCGCTGGCATAGGGCGGCACCAGATTCTCCGCCCCCAGCTTCATCACATAGGTCGCCGTGCCGCTCAGGAACCCCCCGCGCGCGTCCTGCAGCGCCTGGATGAGCCGCGACTGGCCGGCCATCGCCTTGAGCATCACCGCCATCGCGGCCCGTTGCACCGGCCCGCGCTGGCGCTGCTCCTCGAGCGCCTTTGCTTCGAGCTCCGCCACCGCCTGGGGCGAATCGGGAACGGCGAACTGCGGGAGGCTGAGGTCGATCACCGGCAGGCGCGTCCCGTCCGGCGCCTCGGCAAAAAGGACCGTATCTGTCGTCATCTTCTGTGTCCCCAAAGGCCCTATGTAGGGCGTTGCGGCGGTGCAACGCATGGCATTTGAATTAACTACGTTTGCCTCTGGCAAGGGGCCGCTCACCACGCCCAAAGCCTTGCCGGATCAGGGCTTTTCCCTAGGCTTTCGGCCCGTTAACCTCGCCTTAGCAACCTAAGATGTATGGTTAAAACGCGGTAAATTCTGGTTTGCAGGACCAAAATCCTCAGCTAGGCTCACCGCGCAAAACGGCCAAAAGCTGGTTTCGCCACGGGGGCGGGCCGGGGGAAGGACGGGGGATTGAGGGCGAACGCGCTATCTCGCGCGCTGCAGATCGTGATGGCCCTGGGCGCTGCCGCGTTCATGGCTGTTGTCGTTTCCGCCCCGGCCCATGCCGACGACCTCAAGCTCAAGCCCGGTTTCGTGACGCCGGCCGAGCTGACGCCGACGCTGATGGCGGCCCGCGAAACCCCCGCGACCGTACCGCTCCGTCCCAGTTTCGCCTCGTCGCAGCCGGAGCTGACCAACGATCTGCTCGCTGCCTATGTGGCGCGCCAGCAGCAGCTCAAGAGCTTCAATGTCGACGTGCAGCCGCAGGGGCAACTGACCCAGCAGGTCCTGCTCGGCTATATCGACCGCACGCGTGGGGTCAAAAGCCAGGCGCTCGATGCGATCAACAGCGTGGCCACGCAGCCGGCGCTGACCGATACCGTTCTCGCGAACTATGCCGAGAAGGGCTTCGTGCCGACCGTCAGGAAGGTGCAGGTCGCCAACTCCGAAAAGCTCTGCCTGACCCAGGCCATCTACCATGAGGCGCGTGGCGAGAGCGACCAGGGCCAGTGGGCCGTCGCCAACGTCGTCATCAACCGCGCCATGAGCCACCAGTTCCCCTCGACACTGTGCGGCGTGGTCTACCAGAATGCCGATCAGGGCTTCCACCGCTGCCAGTTCACCTTCGCCTGCGACGGCAAGTCGGACATGGGCACCGAGGCTCCGGCCTGGAACAAGGCGACCAAGATGGCCGCCGTCGCCTACAGCGAGTTCAAGCAAGGCGAACGCCCCGGCGTGATCCCGAACTCAGCGATGTACTATCACACGCTGTGGGTGGATCCGAACTGGTCCAACAAATTCCGACGCGTGGCGACCATCGGCGCCCACGAGTTCTACTCCGCCAACTGAGGCGGCTTCATAGACCACCTGTTCGCCCGGCTGATGCCGGGTTTTTTGTTGGTGGAGGGCGTGGTCGAAGCGGCAATATCCCTCACGTGGTGGTAAAGCCGCAATGACGTGGGGGGGAAAGCACCAGCGTGGTGCCGTCCTTACTCCGCTGCCAGCTCCGGCGTCCGTTCCAGCAGCCGGGCGTTCTCGGCGAACATCTTGGCAAGGCTTGCGGCCGCAATGTCGTAGGCGCGGGCATCCCGCCAGTTGGCGCGCGGATCGAGCAGCCGCTTCGGCAGGCCCTCGACCGCCAGCGGCACCGCAAATCCGAAGTTCGGATCGAGGCGGACCGGCGCATCCCGCAGCTCGCCCGACAGTGCGGCCGCGACCAGCCGGCGCGTTGCGGCAATGTCGATGCGCTTGCCGGTCCCGTAGGCGCCGCCGATCCAGCCGGTGTTGATCAGCCAGACCGTCGCGCCGCTCTCCTGCAGCCGCTGCGCCAGCAGATCGCCGTAAACCTGCGGGTGGTGCGACATGAAGGGCGCGCCGAAGCAGGCTGAGAAGGTTGCGGTCGGTTCGGTGACGCCGCGTTCGGTACCTGCCACCTTGGCGGTGTAGCCGGCGAGGAAATGCTCCACCGCCTGCTCGGGCGTGAGCCGCGCGATCGGCGGCAACACCCCGAACGCGTCGGCGGTAAGGAAGATCACCGTCGCCGGCGTCGGCCCGGTGCCCGCCGCCGCCGTCGCGGAAAGCGCGGCAAGCGGATAGGCGGCACGCGTATTCTCGGTCAGCGACAGGTCGTCGTAGTCCGGCTCGCCGTCGACCAGGACGACGTTCTCGAGCACTGTCGAAAAGCTCTGTGCGGCCGCATGAATCTCGGGCTCCGCCGCGGGGCTGAGCCTTGCCGTCTTGGCGTAGCAGCCGCCCTCGATATTGGCGATGCCGGTATCGCTCCACAAATGCTCGTCGTCGCCGATCAGCGGCCGCGCCGCATCCGAGCTGAGCGTCGTCTTGCCGGTACCCGACAGCCCGAAGAACAGCGCCGTGCTGTCGCTTCCGATATTGGCCGAGCAGTGCATCGGAAAGATGCCGTGCAGCGGCGCGTGAAAGTTGATCAGCGAAAACACCGATTTCTTGATTTCGCCGGCATAGGCCGTGCCGCCGATAAGAACGATGTTCCGGCTCATGTCGAGCGCGATGACCGTACCGCTGCGCGTGCCGTGCCGCTTCGGATCGGCCGTGAAGCCGGGAAGCTGCAGGATCAGCGCCGACATCGCCGCTTCGCCGACCGCCGGCCGCAGCAGATTGCGGATGAAGAGCGCGTGCCAGGCCGTCTCGGTGAATACATCGACGGCCATGCGGAAATCCTCGCCGGCTCCGGCGCTGAGGTCCTCGCGGTAGAGGTCGCGGCCACGGGCGTAGTCGAGCATATCACCGAGCAGCAACTCGAAACTTTCGGGGGACATCGCGACGGCACTGTCCCACCAGACGTGCGGACCCGTCAGCGCGTCGCGGACGATGAACTTGTCCTTGGGTGACCGGCCGGTGTGCGAGCCGGTGCTGACGCTGAGTGCACCGCTGTTGGTCAGTTGCCCCTCACCTGCCACAAGTGCGGCGGTGACCAGTTGCGCCCGATTGCCGCCGTGGCGGATGCGCGCAATGCCTTCGAGCCGGCCAACAAGCTCCGCAGTTCGAGCCATTTTTCCCTCTAGCCTTGAATTATCGGCGATGCGCAACACCTAGAGCGAAGCGGGCGTTGGGGAACAGCGGGCAATCGGTCGTAAGACGGAAGTTTGAGGATTCGGCCGGCGCGACCCAAGGAATGGCGGCTCAGACCCGTCTAGTGTATAGCGGTTGGGCGCCTTAGTTTGTGCGCATTTGTGGCAATCTCGTTCCGCCACATTTGGCAGGCCCTGGCCGAGTGCCAACTGACCCAAAGAAAGGGACTTGGATGCCTAAAATCGCCCTGGTGGACGATGACCGCAACATCCTCACCTCCGTCTCGCTGACGCTTGAGGCGGAGGGGTACAATGTCTCCACCTACACCGACGGCGCGTCCGGGCTCGAGGGCCTGACTTCGGACAGGCCCGATCTCGCCATCCTCGACATCAAGATGCCGCGCATGGACGGCATGGAACTACTGCGCCGGCTGCGCCAGAAGTCCGACCTGCCGGTGATCTTCCTGACCAGCAAGGACGAGGAGATCGACGAGCTGTTCGGCCTCAAGATGGGCGCCGACGATTTCATCAAGAAGCCGTTCAGCCAGCGGCTGTTGGTCGAGCGCGTCAAATCGATCCTCCGCCGGTCCGCGCCGCGTGACGGCACGGGCGCCGGCGCCACCACCGAGCCGCAGCCGGGCAAGCAGCTCATCGAACGCGGCAACCTGGTCATGGACGAGGAGCGGCATACCTGCACCTGGAAGGGCCACCGGGTGACGCTGACCGTCACCGAGTTCCTGATCCTCCAGGCGCTGGCGCTCCGCCCCGGCGTGGTCAAGTCGCGCAACGCGCTGATGGACGCGGCGTATGACGACCAGGTTTATGTCGACGACCGCACCATCGACAGCCACATCAAGCGGCTGCGCAAGAAGTTCAAGGCGGTCGACGACGAGTTCGAGATGATCGAAACGCTGTACGGCGTCGGTTATCGCTTCAAGGAACAGTAAGGCCCAATGGCCGTCACCGGACAGGATCTTCCGGGCCTCAGGAAGTCCTCCACGCACACACGGCGCCGCACCGCGGCGCTGTCCCGTGCCTGGAAGACCGTTTCAGGCGAAATCGGCCGCTTCGTCGGCGGCATCCAGTGGCTGCTCGGGGTCACGGTGTTCTCGTCGCTCACGCGGCGCATCATCGTGCTCAATCTGGTGGCGCTGGCGGTCCTGGTCACCGGCATCCTCTACCTCAACCAGTGGCGCGCCGGCCTGATCGATGCCCGCGTGCAGTCGCTGCGCGTGCAGGGCGAGATCATCGCCGCGGCGATCGCCGCCTCGGCCACGGTCGACAGCGACGTGATCCAGGTCGACCCCGACCGCCTGCTGCAGCTCAAGTCGGGGAGCGCCGTGTCGCCGCTCTCCTATTACGACCCCAACCTCGAATTCCCGATCAACCCCGAGCGCGTGGCGCCGCTCCTCGGCAACCTCGTGACGCCGACCAAGACGCGTGCCCGCATCTACGACCAGTCGGGCTTCATGATCCTCGACAGCGCCCAGATCTACCAGAAGGGCGAGGTGATCCGCCCGGGCAAGCCGGCACTCGCCACGCCGCCCGCCAATGACTGGTGGACGACGCTGATGAGCTGGGTGCCGGGTGACGATTTCCCGCCCTACAAGGAGTACGGCCCCGACGAAGGTACGAAATATCCCGAGGTCGCGGCCGCGCTCAATGGCGCTCCGGCCGACGTGGTGCGCGTCGATTCCGACCACCAGCTCGTGATCTCGGTTGCCGTGCCGGTACAGCGCGTGCGGGCCACCGTCGGCGTGCTGCTGCTGTCGACGGCGCCAGGCGAGATCGACTCGATCGTTGCCACCGAACGCTGGGGGGTGCTGCGCATCGCGCTCGTCGCCGCGACGGTGACCATCATCATTTCGCTGCTGCTTGCCGGCACCATCGCCGGGCCGCTCCGCCGTTTGTCGGAGGCGGCCGAGAAGGTGCAGACTTCGATCTCGAGCCGCGAGGAAATCCCCGATTTCAGCTATCGAACCGACGAGGTCGGGCATCTGAGCCGGGCGCTGCGCGCCATGACCAGCGCGCTCTATAACCGTATCGAAGCCATCGAGCGCTTCGCCGCCGACGTCGCGCACGAGCTCAAGAATCCGCTGACCTCGCTGCGTTCCGCCGTCGAGACCTTGCCGCGCGCCAAGCGACCTGAGGATGTCGAACGGCTCAACGCCATCATCCAGCACGACGTCCGCCGCCTCGATCGGCTGATCTCCGACATCTCCAATGCGAGTCGCCTCGACGCCGAGCTCGCCCGCGAAACCTCCGAGCCCGTCGATCTCGAAAAGCTCTGCGCCGCGATGGTCGCGATCCAGCACGACGTTGCCGCGCCACGCGACGTGAACATCGTTCTGGAAAAGCGGCAGGGCAAGGCGCCTGCGACCCTCGTCGGACACGATAGCCGCCTGGCGCAGGTGTTCAACAACCTCATCGACAATGCCGTGTCCTTCTCGCCCAAGGACAGCACGGTGACGGTCTCCATTCAGACCGTCGACGACAAGATCGTCACGCGCGTGATGGACGAAGGCCCCGGCATCCGCGGCGACATCTCCCGCATCTTCCAGCGCTTCTACACCGATCGTCCCGACGGCGAGCATTTCGGCGATCACTCCGGCCTCGGCCTCGCCATCAGCAAGCAGATCGTCGAAGCGCATCGCGGCACCATCACCGCCGAGAACCGGACCGATCGCTCGGGGGCGGTGTTCACCGTCACCCTGCCGCGTATTTCCATCGAGAAACCCGCAAGGCCGCGAAAGTGACCCGCACCAACATCCACGCCACCGGTTTGGTTCTCGACAAGACCGGACTGATCCTGCGCGGGGTCTCCGGGGCGGGCAAATCGCTGCTGGCGCTCGAACTGCTCGACGAATGGGAGGCGCGGGGCCTCGACGCCAGGCTGGTGGGCGACGATCGCATCGATGTCGAAGCGACGGGCAAAGGCCTCGTCATGCATGCCCCCAAGGCCATCGAGGGGCTCATCGAGCTCAGGGGCCGCGGCATCGTCAGCCGTCCGTTTGTCGCCCGGGCGCCCGTGCATCTGGTCGTCGATCTCGTCGATGCCTATGAACGCATGATCGAGGAAGACGAGCTCGTCACCGAGCTCGAGGGGATTGCGCTCACACGCTGTCCCGTTCCCAGGGCCGGAAAGGTGGATAGCCGCCATCAGGTGCTGCTGATCCGCGAGGCATTGCGGGCACTTAGCCCACCCTCCACAAGCCGCAAAAAAACCGCTTGATCCGGCGGACTCACGGGGCAAAACTCGCCGCCTCGCGTCGGGGTCAGGTCCAGAATCGGGCACCCGCCGGTGCAGTCGCGCCAGGGGGCTGGCGCGTCAGGGGATAGTGCATGATCGGTCTGGTTCTGGTGACGCACGGGGCGCTCGCCGTCGAGTTCAAATCCGCCCTCGAGCATGTCGTCGGCCCGCAGGATCAGGTGGAAACGATCTGCATCGGTCCCGATGACGACATGGAAGCGCGCCGTGAAGACATCATCGCCGCCGTCGGCACCGCCAACAGCGGCGACGGCGTCGTGATCCTCACCGATATGTTCGGCGGCACCCCCTCCAACCTCGCGATCTCGGTGATGAAGACCGTCGGCGCCGAAGTGATCGCCGGCGTCAACCTGCCCATGCTGGTCAAGCTCGCCCGCGTCCGCGCCGACCTCGAGATCAAGCAGGCGGTGACCATGGCGGCCGAAGCCGGCCGCAAATACATCAACGTTGCGAGCGAGTCGCTTGGCGGCTGAGCGCCTTCCGGCTTAGAATTTCCTTCATGGATACAGCGGCAAATGCCGGCCGGGCGCTGGCGCAGCAATTGACCATCGTGAATCGCAAGGGCCTGCACGCCCGGGCGTCGGCGCGCTTTGTGCGCACCGCCGAGTGCTTCGATGCGGAGATCAAGGTCACGCGCGACGGCACCACGGTGTCGGGCGGCTCGATCATGGGGCTGATGATGCTGGGCGCCGGCCCGGGCTCGACCATCCTCGTCCACGCCACCGGCAAGCAGGCGCGCGAAGCGCTCGACGCCATCACCACCCTGGTCGAAAATGGCTTCGACGAGGACCACGAGGGCATCGGCGCGCAATAGGGAACGCACCCTGCCACGGCGCCGTTGCAAACTGCGGCGTTGCTCCCATCTTTCCGGCGCGGAGGATTTTGCATGCGCAGAACGCTGGCACTGCTGGGTGGGCTGGGGCTCGCGGTCGCCTTCTCGCAATTCCCCGAATACGCGCAGCAATATGAGCAGCGGCTCGGCGGCGCGGTCGATGAGCTTCATGCCATCGTGGCCGATTTCGACCAGGCTGCGCAGAAATTCGGGCTCGGCCGGCAGGACGCCCTGCAGCACTATCTGAGCTCGCACGACAGCTTCCTCGTCGACCGCGGCGCCAGCATGCAGCGCACGCTCGCCCGCTACACCGCCCTGAGCGAAGATCTGGCGCAGCTCCAGAACGCCGGACCGATCCAGCGGCTCGAGCATCTGGGCGACTATTTCGACAGTGATGTCGGCGCGCGCGCCCTCGAAGCCTACAAGCCCGCCGTGCCGGTGACCGCCGAGGGCTTCATGTGGGCCATCGCCGGGTTCATCGTCGGCTATCTGGTCGTGTCCGTCCTGGTCGGCTTCATCACCCTGCCGTTCCGCTGGCGCCGCGGCCACACCCCGCATCGCCGCGTGCCGCTCTGGCGGCGCCCGCGCGAAGAGGTCCTCATCGAAACCGTCGACCTCGACGACGCGGCGCCCAGGCACAAGCGGCGAGCACCCCTGGCCGACCCACAGACCGCGGCGGTCGAGCGTCAGGCCGACCTCACTCAGATATAAAGCTTTCTTTATGTCCCCATTGCCGGCGGGCGGCGTCGCCTCTATAAGGCGGCAAAATCAGACCCAGCCGGAGACCCCTTCATGGCCGACTACGCCGTCAAAGACATTGCGCTCGCCGACTACGGCCGTAAGGAAATCGGCATGGCCGAGATCGAGATGCCCGGCCTCATGGCCATCCGCGAGGAGTTTGCCTCGAGCCAGCCGCTGAAGGGCGCCCGCATCGCCGGCTCGCTGCACATGACCATCCAGACCGCCGTGCTGATCGAAACGCTCGTCGCGCTCGGCGCCGACGTCCGCTGGGTGAGCTGCAACATCTTTTCGACCCAGGACCATGCCGCCGCGGCGATCGCCAAGGCCGGCATCTCGGTGTTCGCCCACAAGGGCGAAACGCTCGAGGAATACTGGCAGTTCACCGACCGCATGATGGACTGGCCGGGCGGCCAGACCCCCAACATGATCCTCGACGACGGCGGCGACGCCACCATGCTGGTGCTGACCGGCGCCAAGGCCGAGACCGATCCGTCGGTGCTGGCCAAGCCCGGCAGCGAAGAAGAGGAGATCTTCTTTGCCACCATCAAGAAGCGCCTCGCCACCGACCCGCACTTCTATTCGAAGATTCGCGCCAATATTCGGGGCGTCAGCGAAGAGACGACCACCGGCGTGATGCGGCTCTATCAGCTCCAGCAGAAGGGCGAGCTGCCGTTCCCGGCGATCAACGTCAACGACAGCGTCACCAAGTCCAAGTTCGACAACAAGTACGGCACGCGTGAATCGCTGGTCGACGCCATCCGCCGCGGCACTGACGTAATGCTCGCCGGCAAGGTCGCGATCGTCTGCGGCTATGGCGACGTGGGCAAGGGCTCTGCCGCCTCGCTCAAGGGCGCCGGCGCCCGCGTGCTCGTCACCGAGGTCGATCCGATCTGCGCCCTGCAGGCCGCAATGGATGGCTTCGAGGTCGTGACCCTCGAGGACGCCGCGCATCGCGCCGATATCGTGGTGAGCGCCACCGGCAACCGCGACATCATCACCGTCGATGCCATGCGTCAGATGAAGGACATGGCCATCGTGTGCAACATCGGCCACTTCGACAACGAGATCGACGTCGCCGGCCTGCGCAACTTCAAGTGGACCAACGTCAAGCCGCAGGTCGATATCGTCGAGCTGAGCTCGGGCAAGCGCATCGTGCTCCTGAGCGAAGGCCGCCTCGTCAACCTCGGCAACGCCACGGGCCATCCGAGCTTCGTGATGAGCGCCAGCTTTTCCAACCAGACCCTGGCGCAGATCGAGCTCTTCACCAACACCAAGAACCTCGAAAAGCGCGTGCACGTGCTGCCCAAGCGCCTCGACGAAAAAGTCGCCGAACTGCACCTGAGCAAGCTCGGCGCCAAGCTGACCCAGCTCACCAAGGGCCAGGCCGACTATATCGGCGTGTCGCAGAACGGCCCGTTCAAGTCCGAGCACTACCGCTACTGAGCGGCCGGTGCCGCGGCGAGGGCCGGTCAGGCCTTCCCGCTGCGGCTGCGAGGTGGCGCCTGTACGCACCGGGCGCCCGACCGACGATCCGGCTGAAGGCCTGCGCGAAGGACGGCACCGACAGATAGCCGACGGAGCGCGCGATCCCTTCGACCGTCTGGTTCGACTCCTGCAACGCGCGGGCGGCGAGATTCATTCGCCACCGCGTGACGTAGGTCAGCGGCGGTACCCCGACGAGCCGCGTGAACCGCCGGGCGAAGGTTGCCCGCGACTGCGCCGCGCCCCTCGCCAGCGCCGCCACGGTCCACGGTTCGGCCGGGGCCTCGTGGATGAGCCGAAGTGCCTTGGCGATACCCTTGTCGCGCAAGGCGTCAAACCACTTGCCCGCCCCGAGCGGCTGGCTGTCGAGCCACGCACGCAGCAGAAAGACCAGCACGCTGTCGAGGAGACGGGGCACCGTGATGTCACGCCCGGTCATCTCGCCGGCCGCCTCCAGGCGCAGCAGCTCCACCACCAGATTGAGGGATGCATCGGCCTCGATCTGCGCGCGGGTAAGGTGGATCAGCGGCGGCAGCAGCGCGGTCATCGGATGTGGCATGTCATCCAGCGAGAACTTGGCGCAAAGCAGCGTCGTGCTCTCCGGCTGCCCGGCCCGGGACGGACGACGCGCCGCCGATAGGCCCTGTGCGATCGGCACCAGCGGCGCGCTGGGCGGGTTGCTGAGGGCATGGGCAATACCGCTCGAGACGAGGATGACGTCGCCTCCCGAGACATGCAGGGGCGCCTCTGCGCCGGACAGATGCAGCCAGCACTCGCCCCGGTGGACCAGATGGATGGCAGCGCTCCGGACCGGATCGACGGCAATCCCCCACGGCAGGTCGAGGCGTGCAAAGCCGATCACAGCGCCCCGGAGCCGCACCGACGCGAAAATCTCCGACAGGACGTCCATGTGGCCGTCTCCTCAGTCTGCTCAAATTAGACAATGAGACGTCTGGATAGAAAATTGCAAGAGCCGACCATCGATCATCTCACACTGGACTGTTACTTCAAGCGCAGCAGACCACCGTAAGGAACCGCAAATGACCGACCAGGGAAATCGCACGCCACTCGACGCGGCCTCCGCGCTCGCCCGCAACAAGGCCACCGTGCTCGCCTTCATCGAAGAGGCCGTCAACCAGGGAGACCTAGATGCGGCGCGCATGCATTTCGGCGACACCTACACCCAGCACAGTCCGCATATCCGCGACGGTGCCGAAGGTTTTCGCCGCTACGTCGAGCAGCTTCGCCGGGACTTCCCTCATGTCCGGGGCGAGGTGAAGCGGATCGTCGCGGAGGGGGACTACGTCTTCGTGCACCTGCACGCCAAGCGGGAGCCCAATGAGACCGGTCTGGCGATTGTCGACATCTTCCGTCTCGAGGACGGCAAGCTCGCCGAGCACTGGGAAGTGCGCCAGCCGATCGCCACGAGCGAGCTGCATGGCAACAGCATGATCTGAGCCCGGCTCGGTGGCGCTTCAGCCAGCGCACGCCTCGCCGCAGATGCGACCGTCACAACCTCGACAGCTAGAACGCAGATTCGGTGTGTCCCGGCCCTCGCGTTAACCACTTGTTCACTGTTCGGTCCACGGTCAATCCCGAACTCTATCGATTTGCGCGCAATGCACAGTGCCGGGGACTCTTTTTCGAGGAGTCCCGCCCCGGTATGGTTGAGTGATTCGGGGGCTGCTTCGCACTGGCCAGAAGGCCATCAAAGTGCGAGGCGCAATGGTCTTGATGGCGCCAGCGTTTTCCGGCGGTTGAAGTAGTCTGCCCGGCTCGGGCAGGC
>DATMTK010000014.1:0-23662 GCA_035564755.1 Devosia sp.
CAACCATCGGTTTCCGCGAATATCTGTGGGACCTCGGGCTCGGCGTCGCCGAAGCGATGGACACCGCGCAGCGCGGCATGGGGCTGAGCTGGCCCGAAGCGCAGGAGCTGATCCGGCATGCCCTCGCCGCCGCCAAGCGCCGCCCCGGTGCACTGATCGCCTGCGGCGTCGGCACCGACCAGCTCGCGCCCTCGCCCTCCGTCACGCTCGACGATGTGCTGCGCGCCTATGAGGAGCAGTTCGCCTTCGTCGAAAGCCTGGGCGGCCGTGTGATCCTGATGGCGAGCCGCGCCCTCGCCGCGGCGGCCAAAGGCCCGGACGACTACATCCGCGTCTATGACCGCCTGCTCGGCAACGCCCTGCAGCCGGTGATCCTCCATTGGCTCGGCGAGATGTTCGACCCGGCCCTCACCGGCTACTGGGGCCACGCCGATGCCGACCGCGCCATGGACGTCGCCGTCGACATCATCAACGCCCACGCCGGCAAGGTCGACGGCATCAAGATCTCGCTGCTCTCGGCCGAAAAAGAGATCGCCATGCGCCGCCGCCTCGCGCCGGGCGTGAAGATGTATACCGGCGACGACTTCAACTACGCCGAGCTGATCGCCGGCGACACCGCCGGCTACTCGCACGCGCTGCTCGGCATCTTCGATGCCATCGCGCCGGCCGCCTCGGCGGCGCTCGCCGCGCTGGCCGCAGGCGACCGCGCCGGGTTCGACCGCATCCTCGCGCCCACGGTGCCGCTGTCGCGGCTGATCTTCGAGGCACCGACGCGCTTCTACAAGACCGGCGTGGTCTTCCTTGCCTGGCTCAATGGACTGCAGGACCATTTCCTGATGCTGGGTGGGCAGCAGAGCGCCCGCTCGCTCGTGCACTTCGCCGAAATCTTCCGGCTGGCTGACGCAGCGCGCATGCTGCGCGATCCCGACCTCGCTGCAGCGAGGATGCGCGCCTTGCTCGCCGTCGGCGGCGTGGAGGGCTGACGATGAGCGATGTTCCCGGCCTCGCGATCAACCTCGCCACCGTGCGCCAGCAGTTCGACCTCAAGGCTGCGGCCGAAGCGTGCGCCCGCCACGGCATTTCGTGGGTGGCCCCGTGGCGCGACCAGGTCGCCGCCACCGGCATCGCCGAGACCCGCCGCATCCTCGATGGCAACGGCCTCAGGGTCACCGGGCTCTGCCGGGGCGGCATGTTCACCACCGACCCCAATGCGCAGGACGACAACCGCCGCGCCATCGACGAGGCCGTCGGCATTGGTGCCACCTGCCTCGTCCTCGTCGTCGGCGGCCTGCCCAGGGGCTCGCGCGACATCGTCGGGGCCCGCCGGACGGTCGAGGACGGGCTCGGCACCCTGTTGCCCTATGCCGTCGCCAACAACCTGCCGCTCGCCATCGAGCCGCTGCATCCGGTCTATGCGCCGGACCGCGCCTGCATCAACACGCTGGCGCAGGCGCTCGATCTTTGCGACACGCTGGGCAGCGGCGTCGGCGCCGTGCTCGACACCTACCATTTGTGGTGGGACCCGAACCTGTTGCGCGACATCGCCCGGGCCGGTGAAGGCAACCGCATCCTCGCGCACCACATCAGCGATTTCCTCGTGCCGACCCGCGACCTCCTCAACGACCGCGGCATGATGGGCGACGGGGTCATCGACTTCAAAGCCTTCCGCCGCGCCGTCGAGGCTGCCGGCTACCACGGCCCGCAGGAGGTCGAGATCTTTTCCACCGGCTGGTGGGCGCGCTCCGGCGACGACGTGCTTTCGACTTGCATCGACCGCTTCCATTCGGTCTGCTAGCAGCGGAGCACGGGGGAAGCGGCAGATCGGCACTTCGGCGAAATCGGCGCAGCGCAGCAACGGAACGACCCGCGACCCGGAGCGGACCAAGGCTTCGATCCTTGCGGCCGCGACGCGCGAATTCACCGAAAAGGGGTTCGGCGGGGCGCGGGTCGACAACATCGCCAAGCGCGCGAAAATCAACAAGCGCATGCTGTACCACTATTTCGGCGGCAAAGAGCTGCTCTACCTCGCGGTGCTGGAGGAGAGCTATGCGGCGATCCGGTCGGCCGAGGCCGAGCTCGATCTCGGGCACCGCGCACCGCGCGAGGCCATGGAGGAGCTGGTGCTCTTCACCTGGCACTATTATCTCGATCATCCCGAATTCCTGAGCCTGCTCGGCACCGAGAACCTGATGCGCGGCAAGTTCGTCAGGCGCTCGCAACGCGCGCAGGCGATGAACTCGCCGATCATCGCCGAGCTGCGCGATGTGCTCGAGCGCGGCGCCAGGGCCGCGGTCTTCAAGCCGGACCTCGATCCGCTCGACGTGTACCTGACGATCGCCGGGCTCGGCTTCTTCTATCTCTCCAACCGCTTCACCCTGACGGCGGCGTTCGGCCGCGACCTGATGGACAAGGCCGAGCTCACGCGCTGGGGCGAACACATCGTGGATGTCGTGCTGACGCATCTAACGCCTTGAAGTTGCGCTACGAACAGTCCCGTTAGGCAAACCGGGTCCGGGCGCTGTAGATTGTGACATCGGCGCCTGATGTTATGCGCGACCGCGACAGTGAGCCACGGATGTACAAGTTCGACCCCAGAGGCGAGCCGCCTGAGACTGCCTTTCGGGCGATCGCCATCGACCAGCTCGACGAAACGCTGGCCGATCTCGACCGGCCCGACCGTGCCCATCGCAGCGTGGTGCACGAGGCGCGCCGGCGCTGCAAGAAGCTGCGCGGCCTGTTGCGCCTGGTGCGGCCGGGGTTTGCCGACTTCGATCGCGAGAATACCGCGATCCGCGACGCTGCCGCTCTGCTCTCGCATTTGCGCGACAGCGAGGTGATGCACGAGACCTTCCACGAGCTGTCGGAATGGCGGCACGATCCCCTGTTCGAGCGTCTCGCGGCAGCAGCAGCGACAGACGAACCAGACCAGGCTCCGGCACTCGCCGCCTTTGGCGACAGGTTGCGCGACATCCGCCGGCGTGCCGAAACCTGGACGCTCAGCAAGCCGCACGTTGATACGCTGGTCGGCGGCCTGCGGAGCACGTATCGCAGCGGTCGGCGGCGGATGCGCAAGGCCGCACGCTCCGATACTGCGACGGCGTTCCATAACTGGCGCAAGGCCAGCAAATATCATGGTTTCCACCTCGATCTGCTGCGCAAGGCGGCGCCTGAGATGATCGACGGCGAGCTCGACGCCGTCGAGGCGCTTTCGACGCAACTCGGCCAGCACCACGACCTCGTCGTGCTGCGCAGCGCGGCGCAGGAGCACAAGCTCGGCATCACCGACGCCGATCTCGAAACTCTGGTGGAACTGATCGGCCAGCGGCTCGAAGAACTCGAGGACGAGGCCTTCGAGCTCGGCCGGCAAGTCTATGCCGAAACGCCGGACGCCATCGCCCGCCGCATCTCGAGCTACTGGAACAGCGCGTCGTGAGTGCGGGCAAGCGCGAGATCGAACGCAAGTTCCTCGTCACCGGCGATGGCTGGCGCAAGAAAGCCAGCGCCCCCAGCCACATCGTACAAGGCTATCTGGCGCGCGGACGGCGAGCCACCGTGCGGGTGCGGATCAAGGACGGCAAGTCGGCGACGCTGACCATCAAGTCGCGCGAACGCGGCATCTCGCGTGCCGAGTTCGAGTATCGAGTGGCGCTCAAGGACGCCAAGGCACTGCTGGTTCTTTGCGGCCGCTCGCAGATCGAAAAGCAGCGCTATACCGTCTCGCACGGCAAGCTGACCTGGGAGATCGATGTATTCGCGGGCGCGCATGACGGCATGGTGCTCGCCGAGATCGAGCTGCCGCAGGCCGATACGCCGGTATCGCTGCCGAGCTGGATCGGCGCGGAAGTCACCTCCGACCCGCACTACCGCAACTCGAGCCTCGCCAGCGAGGAGTAGGCGCGAACCTGGCAGTCGGCGCTCGTCTCCCGCTGCCGATCCTGCTCTGGTCTCCCAACCGACACGCGTTCATCTGCGCAACCCCCAGCGCTGCTGCGGCTCTGAGCCCGATTTCAAAAAACTTATGCCCGGTGTTTCCAGCGGCCGTATATTCACCCCATCCCCTCGCATCTGCGAGGTCGCGACGAACGGTCTGCGGGGGGAGTCGGGGATCACGGAGGTCGCTCCGTGGTGGGCCAATGTTGGAGCCGAGGCGGGTAAGGCATAGTCCTCCGCCCTCCAGCGGCGTATGCCTGAATCCACCCCGACGCGTCGGCGGGACGAAGGTCCCACAGTTTGCCGACTACCGGCTTGGACCCTAGTCCCGCCGAGGCCGCTTCTTCCCCCATCGCAACCGGGCGACCGGACGCTTCCGCTCGCCCTGTGAAATGTGAGTCCACACCCACGGGCGTACGGCCCGCCTACAGCGGCTCGTAGTCGATTTCCATGAACGCATCGACTTCGCGGCTCCAGCGGTCGCGCACGAAGGCGACGTGCTTGGGGTGCTTGTCGTAGGCGTCGTAGGCCTTCTGGTCGGCGAACTCCATCGAGAAGCCGAAGCGGTAGTTCGTCTTCTTGCTCACCTGCCGGAGCTGTTCGAATTTATGGACGCCGGGAATGTGCTCGAGCGCCAGCCTGGCGTCGCGCAGGAAGGCCTTTTCCTGCAGCGAGCCGTGCGCGTGCTTGAGGTTGAAGACGACGGTGTGGCGGATCATTCAGGCCTCCGACGAAATCGCCTCGCTGGCGGCGATTGCGGCCATATTGACGATGCCGCGGCTGGTCGTCGAGGGCGCGAGGAT
This sequence comes from Devosia sp., assembly GCA_035564755.1. GTDB lineage: Bacteria > Pseudomonadota > Alphaproteobacteria > Rhizobiales > Devosiaceae > Devosia_A. The sequence continues at coordinate 4,734 of DATMTK010000014.1, forward strand.
ATGCGCGGGCGCCCTGGGGCCCATCAGGATCGGGCCGACCGCCAGAGCATTCGTCATTTCCTTCAGCAGGGTCATCGACAGGTTGGCGCTCTCGAGATTGGGGAAGACCAAGAGGTTGGCTTCGCCCTTCAGCACGCTCTCGGGAATATAGCGCTCGCGCAGATCCTCGTTCAGCGCCAGGTCGCCCTGCATCTCGCCTTCGACGATCATGTCCGGCGCCGTGGCCTTGAGCCTCTGGTAGACCTCGCGCATCTTGAACGCCGTTTCGCCGTCGCGCGAGCCGAAGTTCGAGTAGCTGAGCAATGCCACTTTCGCCTCGATGTTGAAGCGCTTCAGATGCGCCCGCGCCTGCAGCGCGATGGCGACGATCTCGTCGGCGGTCGGGTCGATGTTGACATAGGTGTCGGTCAGGAAGAACGCCCCGCGCGGCATGATCAGCATGCTCAGGGCCGAGACGTCCTTGATCCCCTCCTGCATGCCCAGCACCGAGCGGATGTCGCGGACATGCTTGATGAACCGCCCCTGCAGGCCGCAGAGCATGGCGTCCGCGTCGCCGCGCTTCACCGCGAGAGCGGCGATCGTGGTGGTATTGGTGCGCACGATCGTGCGGGCCGTTTCGGGCGTCACGCCGGCCCGGCCCACCAGCGAATGGAACAGCGCGACATAGTCGCGGTAGCGTGGATCGTCCTCGGGGTTCACCACCTCGATCCTGCCGATATCGAGATTGAGGCCGAAGCGCTTGATGCGGGTTTCGATGACCGAGGGACGGCCGATCAGGATCGGCGCGGCGATGCGGTCCTCCATCAGCACCTGCACGGCGCGCAGCACGCGCTCCTCCTCGCCGTCGGCGAAGGCGATGCGCTTCATGCGGCCCTGGGCTCGGTCGATGATCGGTTTCATCACCAGGCCCGAGCGGAACACGAAGCGGTTGAGGCTGTCGTGATAGGCGTCGAAATCCTTGATCGGCCGGCGGGCGACGCCGGTGTCCATCGCGGCGCGCGCCACCGCGGGCGCGATGCGCAGGATCAGCCGCTGGTCGAAGGGATTTGGAATAATATGCTCCGGGCCATACACCGCCGGCAGCCCGGTCGGCGAGACCTCGAGCCCGGGCTCGTGCGCGAGCTTGGCGATGGCGCGCGAGGCGGCGAGCTTCATCTCTTCGTTGATCGCCGTGGCGCCGACGTCGAGCGCCCCGCGAAAGATGAAGGGGAAGCATAGAACGTTGTTCACCTGATTGGGGTAGTCGCTGCGGCCGGTGCAGACCATGGCGTCCGGCCGCACCGCCTTGGCGTCCTCCGGCATGATCTCGGGGTTCGGGTTGGCGAGCGCCAGCACCAGCGGGTCGCGGCCCATCTTCTTGAGCATCTCGGGCTTCAGGGCGCCGGCGGCCGACAGGCCCAGGAAGATGTCGGCGCCATCGAACACTTCGGCCAGCGTCGTCGCCTCGCTCTCGCGGCAGAACCGGCCGCGCCACTTGTCCTTCACGTCGTGCCGCTTGTGAGTGAGGAGTCCATCCTTGTCGGCGACCCAGATGTTTTCGAGCTTCGCCCCGAGCGCCACGAGGATGTTGAGGCAGGCGATGGCGGCCGCCCCTGCCCCGCTGGTGCAGATCTTGACGTCCTCGATCTTCTTTTTGGCGAGCTCGAGCCCGTTGAGCACCGCGGCGCCGACAATGATGGCGGTGCCGTGCTGGTCGTCGTGGAAGACCGGGATCTTCATGCGCGAGCGCAGCGCTTCCTCGATCTCGAAGCACTCGGGCGCCTTGATGTCCTCGAGGTTGATGCCGCCGAAGGTCGGCTCCAGCGGCCGCACCACCTCGATGAACTTCTTGGGGTCGGTCTCGTCGACCTCGATGTCGAACACGTCGATGCCGGCGAATTTCTTGAAGAGCACCGCCTTGCCCTCCATCACCGGCTTGCTCGCGAGCGCGCCGATGGCGCCCAGCCCGAGCACCGCGGTGCCATTGGAGATCACCGCCACCAGGTTGCCCTTGCCGGTGTACCGGAAGACCGCCTCCGGATTTTCGGCGATCGCCTCGCACGGCGCCGCGACGCCGGGCGAATAGGCCAGCGACAGGTCGCGCTGGTTGCCGAGGGCCTTGGTCGGCTGGATTTCGAGTTTGCCGGGCTTGGGGAACTCATGGAAATGCAGCGCCGCCTCGCGGCGCGCCTTGAGCTGCTCATTCATCTCGGCCATCGGCTAACCCCTCGTAGACAAAGGGTGTCGTGCCACCAAAACCGCCGCAAGGGAAGTGCGTGCCTGGGCTAGGCTGCGGCCGGCTGGGTCGCGGCCACCGGGAGCGGTTTGGGGCCGCCGTTGAGCGCCCGCGCCAGCTCCTTGAAGGCGCCCGCCTTCAAAGCGGGGGCGAACAGGAAGCCCTGCGCCATCACGACACCGCGGCCACGCAGGTAAAGCGCCTGCGCCTCGGTCTCGACGCCTTCGGCAATGATCTCCGTGCCCAGGTCGCGGCACATCGAGATCAGTCCGTCCAGCACCGGCACCTGCTGGGTCTCCGGCTTCACCATGTCGACGAACACGCGGTCGATCTTGATCACGTCGACGCCCAGCGTCTGCATGTAGGCGAGGTTGGAATGCCCGGTGCCGACGTCGTCCATGGCCAGGCGAACGCCGAGGGCATGCAGCCCCGAGATCACGCTCTGTGCCGCGGTCGAATTGCCGATCGGGCTGCGCTCGGTGATCTCGAACACGAGCTGCCGGAATCCGACATTGGAGTTGGCGAAAATGGCCTGCACATCCTCGACGATGCCGGTGTCGCGGAAGTGGCCCGCGAACAAATTGATGGAGACCTTGATGTCCGGCATCTCGAGGCAGAGGTCGTTGAGGTCGTACCTGACCTGTTGCATCAGGCTCAGCGTCATCGGGATCGCGAGGCCGGTCACTTCGGCATAGTCGATGAAGGCGCCAGGCATGACGACCTCGCCGTTGCGCTTCTCCCACCGGCACAGGACTTCACAGCCCGCCAGCGCACCCGTCTTCAGGTTGATCACCGGCTGGTAGTAGGGCTTCACCTCCCCGGCGGTGATCGCCCGCTCGAGGTCAAAGGCCGGCAGCTTGCTGCGCCGCACATATTGCAGCGCCAGAACCAGGAACGAGCCGCTCATCAGACAGGCGACGATCGTCAGGGTCATGCTCAGATCGGCATAGTCGGCCCGGACGATGGCGAACGGCACCGCGGCTTCGGCGCGGATCGGCAGCTCGCCGGCAAAGCCCTGCGCCGCGATGAATTCGGTGTCGCCGCGATTGTCGTAGGCGCCGGCGTCGCCGGCCGTCAGCACCGGCGTGCCGTTGGTCATGGCGATACGGACCATGGCCGTGGGCTTGAAGCGGCTCAGCAGCCCCTTGTCGTTGCTGGAGATGATCGGCACAAAGGTCGACACCAGCTTGGTCGTCCCGATCGCTTCGGTGATCTTGAGCACCGGGGTCGACAGGCCGTTCAGTTGTCCCACGGCGACCGTCTCGGTGCGGCCGGGAATCGCCAGGCTGGTCGACAGCGGCGTATATTGCACCGGGGCGCCGAAGGCGTCGCAATATTGCTGGCCGTCGCTCCCCTCCACCAGCACCTGCTTGAGATAGAGGCTCTGCTGCATGGCCGTGCGCACATTGGCCATGAACGTGGGCGTGCAGAGCGAGGGGCTGCCGGCGACGATCTTTTCGAGCCAGTCCATGCCGTCATAGGCACCGGTCTGGATGCGGTCGGTGATGGCGTCGATCGAGTCCTGCATCTGGGTGCGCTCGCGCACCCGCACATAACCGTCGAGCAGATAGTCCACGCCCATCACCGGCAGGAAGGCGAGGATGGCCGCGATCAGCGTGAATATGTTCGAGTATCTGGATCGCACGCCGCCACGCCTGTCGCCCGAGGTGTGCCAGTCGTAGCAGGCGGCGCTTAAACCGCCGTTAAGCGGGATTAACCTTTGACGCCGTAGGTCGCGGTGATCGCGGCCTTCTCCAGCGTGTGGAAATGCAGGTTGAAGCCATAGACCGCTCCGGAATCCTGGTCGGTCACCTCGAGCCTGTCGATATCCACGGCAAACACGGTGATGATGTAGCGGTGCGCTGGCCCCGGCGGTGGCGCGGCGCCGCCGAAGCCCGCTTTGCCGAAATCCGTACGGCCCTGCACAGCACCCTGCGGCAGGCCGCCCTTGCCGGACCCGGCCCCGGAGGGCAGCGACGTCACGCTGGCCGGGATGTTGGCCACCGTCCAATGCCAGAACCCCGATCCGGTCGGGGCATCCGGGTCGTACATGGTGATGGCAAAACTTTTGGTACCGTCGGGAGCACCGGACCAGGACAATTGCGGCGAGGTGTTGCCTTTGGCGTAAACCTGCGCGTCCGGCAGCGTGCTGCCGTCAGTGACGTCGGTCGAGGTGAGTCTCAGGGCCATAGGACGCTCCTTCCATTGGACCGGGAAGGAACGCCACGGGCAGGCGCGGGTTGCCCGCGCCTCGCAGCCTACTTCTCGGTGACGTTGAGCCTGAGATGCAGCTCGCGCAGTTGCTTGGCCGACGCGGCGCTCGGGGCGCCCATCAGCAGATCCTGCGCCTGTTGGTTCATCGGGAACAGCGTGATCTCGCGCAAATTCTCGGCACCGCAGAGCAGCATCACGATGCGGTCGATGCCGAACGCTGCGCCGCCGTGCGGCGGAGCGCCATACTGGAAGGCCCGGTAAAGGCCGCCGAACTGTTCCTCGACCTCGGCCCGGGTCTTACCCGTAAGCTCGAAGGCCCGGACCATCGTCTCGGGCTCCTGGTTACGGATCGACCCGGAGGCGATCTCGAAGCCGTTGCAGACGGCATCGTACTGGAACGCCTTGATGGTCAGCGGTTCCTGCGTGTTGAGGGCTTCCAGCCCGCCCTGTGGCATGGAGAAGGGGTTGTGCGCGAAGTCGAGCCGCTTTTCCTCGTCGCTCCACTCGTAGAACGGGAAGTCGACGATCCAGCAGAGCTTGAACTGATCCTTGTCGACGAGGCCGAGCTCGGTGCCGACCTTCGTCCGTGCCTCGCCGGCAAAGCGGTACATCTTCTCCGGGCGGCCGAGCACGAAGAACACGGCGTCGCCCTCGCCCAGCCCGAGCTGCGTGCGGATCGCTTCGGTGCGCTCGGGACCAAGGTTTTTGGCAACGGGACCGGCGCCCTCGATCGTCTCGCCTTCCTTGCGCCAGAAGATATAAGCGAGGCCGGGCTGGCCCTCGCTCTGGGCCCAGCCGTTCATGCGGTCGCAGAAAGCCCGGCTGCCGCCGGTCTTGGCCGGAATGGCCCAGACCTCCGCCTTGTCGTCCGAGGCGAGCTGGTTGGCGAACACCTTGAAGCCGGAGCCGGCGAAGTGGGCGTTCACCTGCTGCATCTCGATGGGGTTGCGCAGATCCGGCTTGTCCGTGCCGTAGGTGCGAATGGCCGTATCGTAGGGGATGCGCGGCCATTCCGTGGTGACCGGCTTGCCGTCCGCGAACTCCTCGAACAGGGCGGTGATCACCGGCTGCATGGTATTCCAGACGTCTTCCTGGGTGACGCAGCTCATCTCGAGGTCGAGCTGGTAGAATTCGCACGGCAGGCGGTCGGCGCGCGGGTCCTCGTCGCGGAAGCACGGAGCGATCTGGAAATAGCGGTCGAAGCCGGCGACCATCAGAAGCTGCTTATACTGCTGCGGCGCCTGGGGCAGGGCGAAAAACGTGCCGGGATGGATGCGGCTCGGCACCAGGAAGTCGCGGGCGCCTTCGGGCGACGAGGCCGTGAGGATTGGGGTCGAATATTCGGCAAAGCCGATGTCGCCCATGCGCCGCCGGATCGACGAAATCACCTTGGTGCGCTTGACGATGTTGGCGTGCAGCGTCTCGCGGCGCAGGTCGAGGAAGCGGTAGCGCAGGCGGATATCTTCCGGGTAGTCGGGCTCGCCGAACACCGGCAGCGGCAACTCCTTGGCCTCGCCGAGTACTTCGAGCTCGCGGATGAAGACTTCGACCTGACCGGTCGGCTGCTTGGTATTGATGGTTTCCGGCGTGCGGGCCTTCACCTCGCCGTCGACGCGGATCACCCATTCGGCGCGGACCGTCTCGGCCAGCTTGAACGCCGGGGAATCGGGATCGACCACGAGCTGGGTCAGGCCATAGTGATCGCGCAGGTCGATGAACAGCAGCCCGCCATGATCACGCACGCGATGCACCCAACCGGACAGGCGCACATTATTGCCCACGTCGCCCAACGTCAGGGCTGCGCAGGTATGTGTGCGATAACGGTGCATTTTGAGGTCTCGTGAGGGGTTGGAGTCGGGCCGAAACGGCGCCGGACAAGCGCACGCAGGGCCGGGATTGTCAAGATTCCGGGCGGTTCCTCCGGCTAAGCGTCCCTAACCTCAGGCAAATCGGTTGTGGAGCCAACGCCAAGGGCCTGCTAAGACCGGACGGCTAAGTCCCGGTGTTCCGGGACGCCTGACCTAAAGACCGGACCAATGGAGCTGACCACCACCACCGACGCGCTTGCAGCTTTTTGCGCGCGCGCCACCAAATTCGATTTCGTCACCGTCGACACCGAATTCCTGCGCGAAACGACCTACTGGCCGAAGCTGTGCCTGCTGCAGGCGGCGACGCCCGAAGAGGCCATCCTGGTCGACCCGCTGGCCGACGGCCTTAGCCTCCAGCCCTTCTTCGAGCTTCTGGCCAATCCCAAGGTCGTCAAGGTGTTCCACGCCGCCCGGCAGGACATCGAAATCTTCGTAAAACTCTCCGGCCAGGTGCCGCTCAACATTTTCGACACCCAGATCGCCGCCTCGGTCTGCGGCTTCGGCGACAGTGTCTCCTACGACAATCTGGTGCGCTCGGTGACCGGCGTCGATCTCGACAAGTCGTCCCGTTTCACCGACTGGTCGCATCGCCCGCTCACCGAAAAGCAGCGGCTCTACGCGCTCGCCGACGTGACGCATCTGCGCGATATCTATGTGAAGCTCCTGGAGCAGATCACGGCCACCCACCGCTGGGACTGGGTCGAGGACGAGCTCGAGCTGCTGCGCTCGATCGATACCTATGTGGTGCAACCCGAAAATGCGTGGGAGCGGCTCAAATCCAAGCTGAGCAAGCCGCGCGACCTCGCCGCGCTGCGCGCCATTGCCGCCTGGCGCGAGCGCCGCGCCCAGGATGGGGACCAACCCCGCAGCCGGGTGCTCAAGGACGACGCGCTGGTTGAAATCGCGCAGCAGCGCCCGCTTTCTCCCGAAGCGTTCGAAAAGCTCCGCGCCGTGCAGCGCGGCTACGGCCGTTCCTCGGCCGCCGGCGAGATCATGAACCTGCTCAAGACCGTCGAGGCGCTGCCCAAGTCCGAGCTGCCGCCGGCGGCGGAGCGCTATCGCGGCCCCTCGCCGAAAGGCGCCGTCGGCGACCTCATCCGCGTCCTGCTCAAGGCCGTCAGCGAAGAGCATGGCGTCGCCGCCCGCATCCTCGCCACCTCCGACGATATCGACGCGATCGTCCTCGACGACCACGCCGACGTGCCGGCGCTGCACGGCTGGCGGCGCAAGCTGTTCGGCGACAAGGCGCTCGCCATCAAGCATGGCAAGATCGGCCTTGCAGCGACGCGCAAGGGTGTTGTCGAGATCGCCATCGAGAACTAGACCGGCATTCTGTCACGCAGCGGAGGAGATCGTGCGCCCCCTTATCCTGACTCTCGGCATTCTTGCGCTTGCCGCCCCGGCTTTCGCTGCGGCGAGCACGACCGCCACCGGAATCGTGACCCTTGTCGACCTGCACGGCGAGACGGTGAAGCTCGGCAAGGACACCTATCGCTTCGCCAAAAACTTCGATCTCACGGCCGTCACCATCGGGGAGAAGGTGACGGTCACCTATCACGTGGCGAAGGGCATCGCCGTCGGCACCGCGATCAAGAAGGCAGCCGACTGATCAGTCCGAGACGATCTCGCTCGCCTTGATGCCGGCGACACCGGCGAGCTGATCCAGCCGGCCTTCGAGATGTTCGCCGGCGAGGAACGCCAGGTCCGGCGGGAGATGCAGCCGCAGGCGTCCGTTCTCCAGCGAGAAATGCGTCCGCGGCAGGACGCCGGGCATGGCCGCCGACATTGGATAGGCGACCCGGAAGATCGCGCCCAGCAGGCGCGCCTTCATGTTGGCCGATGGCCCGGCCAATGCCATCAGCGACTGGCTCATCGACTTGTGCTTGAGGCCCATGTAGCGGACCGCCAGAGCCTCGGCCAGGAAGGCGCGTCCCGGGTGGTCGACGCCGGCCAGCGAGCCATAGGCGACGAGATCGACACTCTGCTCGCCGCGATAGTCCGGATGGCCGCGCCAGCCGATGTCGCTGAGGTAGCACGCGACCTTGCGCAGCCGTTCTTCGGGCGCCGTTTCCCTGACATGGATCGCCGCGAGGAAATCGCCGGTGAACTCGATGAGGTCGTTGGCGTGCGCGGGCGAGCGTGAGCGCAGGATCGAGATTTCCTCGGCCCCCTGCAGCAGCGGATCGACCTCCCGCTCGGCGGGCGGCAATTGGCCGTAGAGATAGCCCTCTCTTACGCCGAGCGCCGAGAATAACACGCTATCGAATTTCCCCGCCCGCAGCACCTCGCCGAGCACTGCGGCGCCATACGGCATGAGGTCCTTGCGGGACGAGCTCACGAAATCGCCACCGGGCATGGGTTTGCCCGCAGCCGCGGCGTCGACGATCTCGTCGCACAGCTTGGCGATGTCGCTCGCCTTGGCGATGTAATGCTGGACCATGTGCAGCGGGTAGTCGCGCAGCACCTGGTGCATCTTGGCCAGCGACCGCCAGGTGCCGCCGATAGCGCAGAACTGGCCGCCCGGCTTGCCGCGCAGCAGATCGGACTTGGCGAGGCGCTCACGCGCGACCTCCCTCGCCTTCGCCGGCGTGCGACTGGAATCGTCCTGCAGGCGGATGACGCCGAGCGCGTGGGTTTCGCCGCGCGCGTCATGGCCACTCGAGATGGCGCTGAGCTCCAGGCTGCCGCCGCCGAGGTCGCCGACGAGCCCGGTGAAATCGGGGATGCCCGCAACGACGCCGAGCGCGGCGTAGTGCGCTTCCTCCTCGCCGCTCAGCACCGAGACATGGGCGTTCATCGTCGCTTCGACGGCATCGACGAAGGCCTTGGAATTGCTGGCATCCCGAACGGCCGAGGTGGCGAGCACATAGACGTCGCCCGCCTTCATCAGCCGCGTCACCAGCGCGAAGCGCTGGATCGCGGTCAGCGCACGATCGATGTTCTCGTAGGCGAGCCGGCCGCTCTGCGCGAGCCCGCGGCCGAGCGAACAAGCCGACTTCTCGTTGTAGAGCGGCGTGAGCGAGCGGGCGTGCCGTTCATAGACCACCAGGCGAACCGAATTCGAACCGATATCGAGCACAGCGACAGGCTTGGCGCCCTGGATGCGGCCCTGCGCCGTCGGGTCCGCGTCATGGCCCCAGAATTCGTTCAATCATCGCTCTCTTCGGTTTCGCGCGTCTCGCGGGAGAGCGCGCTGCCGCGGCCGGACAGGCTCGCGTTGGTCATGAAGTAGTTGTGGGCGCTGTAGGGCTCCTCGCCCTCGTTCAGCTGGCGCCGGTGCGAGCTGCCGTCGGGCAGCACCTCCCAGCTCTGCTGGTTGTCCTTGAGATAGGCCACCAGCATGCGGTCGAGAATCTGCTTGTGTACGGTCTTGTTGTGGATGGGGACCATCACTTCCACGCGCCAGTCGAGGTTGCGCTGCATGATGTCGGCCGAAGAGATGTAGACCCTGGCGCGCCGCGACGGCATCGGCTCGCCGGCGCCGAAGCAGAAGATGCGCGAGTGCTCGAGGAAGCGCCCGACCACGGACTTCACGCGGATATTCTCCGAGAAGCCGGGAATACCGGGTCTGAGGCAGCAGATGCCGCGCACGATCAGCTCGATCTTCACGCCCTTCTGGCTGGCATTGTAGAGCGCGTCGATAATCTCGGGATCGACCAGCGCATTCATTTTCAGCCAGATGTTGGCCGGCTGCCCGCGCTCGGCGAACTCGACCTCGCGGCCGATGTTTTCGAGCAGGGTCGAGCGCAAATTCACCGGGGAAACGGCGATGCTCTCGAGCTCCGTCGGCCGGGCATACCCTGTTATGAAGTTAAAGACGCGCGCGACGTCGCGCGTGATGGTCGGGTCGGTCGTGAAGTAGCTGAGGTCGGTGTAGATCTTGGCCGTGATCGGATGGTAGTTGCCGGTGCCGAGGTGGCAGTAGCTCACCAGCTTGCCGTTCTCGCGCCGCACCACCTGGCTCATCTTGGCGTGCGTCTTGAGCTCGATGAAGCCGAACACCACCTGCGCGCCGGCGCGTTCGAGGTCGCGGGCCCAGCGGATATTGGCCTCCTCGTCGAAGCGTGCCTTCAATTCCACCAGCGCGGTCACCGACTTGCCGGATTCCGCTGCAAGCACCAGCGCCTTGACGATGGGGCTGTCGCGCGACGTGCGGTAGAGCGTCTGCTTGACCGCCACCACGTCGGGGTCGCGCGCCGCCTGCATCACGAACTGCGCAACCACATCGAAGCTTTCGAACGGGTGGTGGACCAGCAAATCCTTGGCGCGGATCGCCGCGAAGAGATCGCCGTTGAAGTCCCTGACGCGTTCTGGATAACGCGGTATGTACGGCGGAAACTTCAAGTCCGGGCGGTCGATCTCGCAGATCTTTGCCGCATCGGCCAGCCCGAGGAAGCCCTCGACCTCGAAGGTATCCGCGGGGGTGGCGCCGAGCCGCTCGGAAATCTGCCGTCGCAAGGCGCGCGGCATCTTCTTTTCGATCTCCAGACGGATGACCTGGCCGCGCCGGCGCTGCCGCAGCGCCGTCTCGAACTCGACCACAAGGTCGGCCGCTTCGTCGTCGATTTCGATTTCGCTGTCGCGGATGACGCGGAAGGACCCGGAGCCGGCGACTTCGTAGCCGGGAAACATCTTGTGCAGGAACAGGTTGATCAGCGTATCGATGGTCACGACCTCGATCCGTCCCTCGCTGACGAGGCCGCTCGGCAATGTGATGAAGCGGTCGAGATTGGAGGGCACGCGCACCAGTGCCGTCAGCGTTTGCGTCGAGCCCGGCCGGGTCAGCTCGAAGGCCAGCGTGAAGCCCAAATTCGGAATGAACGGGAACGGATGCGCCGGATCGACGGCGATCGGCGTCAGCACCGGAAAGATCTCTTCGCGGAACAGCCGCTGCAGGTACTTCACCTGGTCGGCCGACAGGTCGCCCGCCTCGTGGATCACGACATCGCGGTCGTAGAGCTCCTCGCGCAGCGTCTGCCAGGCGTCCTGCTGCTCGAGATGCAGGTGCTGGGCGAGCGTGGCGATTTCGTCGAGCTGCTCGGTCGGCGTCAGGCCGTCGGCGCTCTGCGTGCTGATGCCCGCGCGGACCTGGCCCTTGAGGCCGGCCACGCGGACCATGAAGAATTCATCCAGATTGTTGGCGGAGATCGAAACGAACCGCATCCGCTCGAGTAGCGGGTGATTGACGTTCCCGGCTTCCTCCAGCACGCGCATGTTGAACTGCAGCCAGCTCACCTCGCGATTGACGAACCGCGCCGGCGAAATGCGAAGGGCCTCGATATCCGGCTCCGCGGCCTCATCCGGGATGATTTCGCTCATCTCATTCATCGTCGTCGCCTTCCAGGTCCAGCTCGAGCTGCTGCACGCCGCGTTCCGCAAGCGCCCTGGCAGCGATCCGGCGGGTAATCGCAGTCCCCCGCGCGAGCGCCAGGCGATCGGCCGCGTCGGCCAGTGCCACGGCCTCCTCGGGCGAGCGCTCCATGCGCGCAACGAGATAGGCGATCACCCTGGGGTCAACCGCCACCTGCCGGTCTCCGAACAACTTCACGAACATCTGTGACAACTGGATGTCATCGGTCAAAGCCAGCGTGAAGCGCTGCGCGAGTCGCGCCCGCGACTTGAGATCATCGGTCTCGAATGGCCAGTTGGCAATCGCGGTGCGCGTGGTCATCAGGATCGGCCGTCCGTCTCGCATCGACTGGTTCAGCAGGTGGAACAACGCGACCTCGGCATATCCGCTCCGTTCGATGTCCTCGATCAAGAGGGGAGCGATGCCGCCCTCGCCGGCCAGCAGGTCGGCGCTCTGCGGCGTCGCCAGAAGCGCCGCGGCGCGGCCGGACCAGATACGGGCCAGGTGCGATTTTCCCGATTTCGGCGGACCTTCGAGCAGGGTCAGCGGGTGGGGCCAGCCCGGAAAGGCCCGAATATGTGCGAGCGCAAGCTGATTGCCCTCGCCTTCGATGAAATCGTCCTCGAGATGCGACGGCTCGAGCCCATAGTCGAAGGGCAACTGTCCGGCGGGTGTCGGCATGGTCACTTTCGCCGTGGCGGCCGTCGCGCCGGCGCCCGCTTGGCGGCGGCAGCAGGTTCGGCCAGCGCCAGTTCCGGTTCCGCGGCTGCCTTCGCCGGGCGCTCGCCCCGGTAGAGGGCGCTCTCCTGGTATCGCCGAACCGCGTAGCGCGTCAGCGTCGCCGTGATCGCGGCCAGGGGGACCGCCAGCAGCAGGCCGACGAAGCCGAAGAGGAAGGCGAACGCGAACAGGGCGAACATCAGCCAGACCGGGTTGATGTTGATGCTCTGCCCGACGAAACGCGGGTAGAGCACGTTGCCCTCCAGGAACTGGCCGATCATGTAGACGACGAACACGATCACGACGAACCACCAGTTCGGGGCGAACTGGACAAGCGCGATGGCCATCGACAGGACGAAGCCGGTCAGGAAGCCGAAGAACGGAATGAAGCTCAGGACGCCCGTCATCAGGCCGATGACGAGGCCGAAATTGAGACCTGTGAGGGTCAGCGCGGTGGCGTAGTAGATGCAAAGGACCAGGATCACACCGCCCTGCCCGCGAATAACGCCGGCAATCGAGCGGTCGATCTGGTCGAGTACCTGGCGGATCTCGCGGCGATGTTCGCGCGGCAGCAGGTCGTCGATGCCTTTGACCATGCCCTGCCAGTCGAGCAGCAGATAGAAAGCGACCACCGGCGTCAGGATCAACACCGCCACGGTATTGAGCACAGTCAGGCCGCTCTGCGCCAGTTGCCCGGTAACACTGCCCAGGAACTCGACGCCGGACCCGAGGAACTGGGTGAGGCTGGTCTCGACCTGCGAGGCGCGCTCCGGGCCCAGCCACTCGTTGAGCTGCGGCGCGATCGACTGCACGAGGCTGTTGAGGTTGCCGACATAGCCCGGCAGCCGTCCCACAAGCCCCGCGACCTGCGTCGCGACGACCGGGGTGATCACCACGATCAGGCCGATGATGGCGGCGAGGACGGCAAACAGCACGACCGCCGCGGACCAGGCGCGGCTCACGATGTAGCGCTGCACAAAGGTCACGCCCGGGTTGAGGATGTAGGCGAGCGCGATGCCGATCACGAACGGCAGCAGGATCGGCCGGAACAGCCAGATCAGGAGGATGACGACCGCCGTGAAGGCGGCCCAGACCAGGACCTGAAATCTAAGTGTCATGCCTGGCGTTGCCCTTGCGTCACGCGGGTTGAGCGGCTATCAGCGCGAACAGATTTCGCCCCTCCCCGAGCCGGTATTCAGCGCCCATGTCCGACGCACCGAACCTGCCATCAAATGGGTTGAGCTACAAGCAGGCGGGCGTGGACATTGATGCCGGCAATGCCCTTGTGGACGCGATCAAGCCGGCGGTCCGCTCGACCCGCCGTCCCGGCGCGGACGCCGAAATCGGCGGCTTCGGCGGCCTGTTCGACCTCAAGGCGGCGGGCTTCATCGATCCGGTGCTGGTGGCCGCCAACGACGGCGTGGGCACCAAGCTCAAGATCGCCATCGATACCGGCAGCCACTCGACCATCGGCATCGATCTCGTCGCGATGTGCGTCAACGACATCGTGGTCCAGGGTGCCGAGCCGCTGTTTTTCCTCGATTATTTCGCGACCGGAAAGCTCGACGTCGACATCGGCAAGGCCATCGTGGAGGGCATCGCTGAAGGCTGCCGGATCGCCGGCTGCGCGCTGATCGGCGGCGAGACCGCCGAGATGCCCGGGATGTACCACGACAAGGATTACGACCTCGCGGGCTTCGCCGTCGGCGCGGCCGAGCGCGGCACGTTGCTGCCGCGCGCCGATCTGGCGGCGGGCGACGCGCTGGTCGCGATCGCCTCGTCGGGCGTGCACTCCAACGGCTTCTCGCTGGTCCGGCGCATCGTCGAGATCTCGGGTATCGACTGGTACCTGCCGGCGCCGTTCGACCCGCATCGCACGCTTTCCGGTGCCCTGCTGACGCCGACCCGCATCTACGTGAAGCCGATCCTGAGCGCGCTCAAGGCCGGGATCGGGATCAAGGCCCTGGCGCATATCACGGGCGGCGGCTTCATCGACAACATCCCGCGGGTGCTGCCCGACAGCATCGCGGCACACATCGATCTCAGTGCCGTATCGGTGCCCAAGGTCTTCGGCTGGCTCGCCCGCGTCGGCGGGATGGGCGAGACCGAGATGCTGCGCACGTTCAACTGCGGCGTCGGCATGATCTGCGCCATCGCGCCGGAAGACGCGGAGCGACTGGTCGAGCACCTCGATGCCCAGGGCGAAAAGGCCGCGGTCGTTGGCAAGCTGACCGAACGGACCGGCGATCCCGTCACCTTCGACGGCAAGCTCGCCCTGTGACGGCTCCAAGAAAGCGCGTCGCGATCCTGATCTCCGGGCGCGGCTCCAACATGAGCGCGCTGATCGAGGCCGCCAAGGCGCCGGACTATCCCGCCCAGATCGTCGGGGTCTTCTCGAACAATCCGGATGCCGCAGGCCTTGCAGCGGCGGCCGGCCAAGGGATCGCCACCGCCGTCCGCTCGCACAGGGACTACGGCAGCAAGACCGCCTTCGAGGCCGCGATGAACGACGTGCTCGCCGGCTGGCGGCCCGATATCGTCTGTCTCGCCGGCTTCATGCGCATCCTGTCGCCCGAGTTCTGCACGCGCTGGGCCGGCAGGCTCATCAACATCCATCCGTCATTGCTGCCCAGGCACAGGGGCCTCCACACGCACGAGCAGGCGCTGGCCGAGGGGGTCGCCGAGCACGGCTGCACCGTCCACTTCGTGACGCCCGGCATGGACGAGGGACCCACCATCGCCCAGGCGCGGGTGCCCGTGCTGCCCGGCGATACCGCCGAAAGCCTTGCCGCACGGGTGCTGGTCGAGGAGCACACGCTCTACCCCGCAGCGCTGGCGATGCTGGCGCGCGGCGAGGCACAGATGGCTGTCGAAAATCGCTGAGGCCGTTCGACCAGCCGTCATGAGCACCTTCCGCGACGACGACCTCACCCACCTCGAAGCCCACGGCATTCCGGCCCTGCCGGCGCCCGACCGCAGCGGCTACGTCGAAAACGAGAACGCCCGCATCTGGTATGCGAGCTTCGGCGCCGGGCCGCCGGTGGTCCTGCTGCATGGCGGGCTCGGCGATGCCGGCAATTTCGGCCACCAGGTGCCGGCGCTGGTCGCCGCCGGCTACCGCGTGATCGTCGTCGACAGCCGCGGCCAGGGCCGCTCCAGCCGCGACGGCCGGCCGTACAGCTACCAGCTCATGGCGTCGGACGTCCGCGCGGTCATGGACGATCTCGGCATCGGCCAGGCGGCGTTCGTCGGCTGGAGCGACGGTGCCGATATCGCCCTCGTCCTCGCCCACGACACGCCCGAGCGGGTCGGCGGCATCTTCTTTTTCGCCTGCAATGTCGATGCCGCCGGCACCCTGCCCTTCGTCTTCACCGACCGCATCGGCCGCATCTACAACCACCACGTCCGCGACTACGCCGCGCTGTCGCCCGCCCCCGGCGCGTTCGAGACCATGCGCGACGACCTCGGCGTCATGCAGAAAGCCGAGCCCAACTACAGCGCCGCCGATCTGGCCCTGATCCGTTGCCCCGTTTGGGCCGTGCTCGGCGAGCACGACGAATTCATCCGCCGCGAGCATATCGAGTACATCGCGCGCACCGTGCCCACCGGCCGCTTCGTGCTGTTGCCCGAAGTCAGCCATTTCGCCCCGCTCCAGCGGCCGGACGCGTTCAACGCCGTCGTGCTCGATTTCCTCCGGCAGGCGCAGGCCGCGTAAGAGCCTCCATCACCCGAATTCATCGCAGCCATCGTCAAAAACGGTTCGACCCGGCTCCCGCCACCGCCTAGATTCGGGCAAACGGAGCAGGTCATGCCGATACGCTACTGGGCGCTCATCATCATGCTGGGCGCCATCTGGGGATGTTCGTTCCTCTTCAACGCGGTGCTGATCCGCGAGATCTCGCCGCTCTGGGTCTCGGCGGGCCGCGTCACCATCGGCGCGCTGATCTGCTGGGCGTTCTTCCTCGTCGCCCGCCGCCGAGCGCCGGCCGACTGGCGCATCTACGCCCAGCTCGTGGTGCTGGGGATCCTCAACTACGCCATCCCCTTCGCGCTCTTCCCATGGTCCGAAGAGCACCTGCCGAGCGGCATCGTCGGGGTCATCAACGGCATGACGCCAATGACCACGGTGATCGTCAGCCAGCTCTGGCCGGGCGGTGAGAAAGCCACCTGGAACAAGGTCGCGGGCGTCGTCATCGGCCTCGCCGGCGCCGCCATCCTCGCCTCGCCCTCGCTTGCGCAGGGCATCTCGGGCCAGGCGCTGGCCTACCTCGCCGCGTTCGCCGCCACCCTGTGCTACGCGCTGACGCTCAATTACGCGCGCCGGTTCAAATCCATCGACTCTGCCGCCGTGGCCTCGACCTCGCTCAGCGCCGCCGCGATCATCATGATCCCGATCGCCTTCATCTTCAGCGGCGCGCCGGTGATCACGCGGCCCGAAACCTGGGGGGCGCTGTTCGGCATCGGCGTGTTCTCGACCAGCTTCTCGTTCCTCCTGGTCTATTGGCTGCTGCCGAAAGTCGGCGCCACGAACCTGTCGCTCAATACCTTCATCACGCCGATCTCGGCCATCCTCCTGGGCGTGCTGGTGCTCAACGAGAGCCTGCTGCCGGCGCACTTCATCGGCATTCTGGTGATCTTCATCGGGCTGGTGTTCATCGATGGGCGCCTGGTCAAGCGCCGGCAGCCGGCCGCCGCGACCTGACGGCCGGAACGGCGCTGCGCCCCAGGCGTTTTCCCTGCACGCCGCAAGGAGAACGCCGATGGCCCGCGAATCCGATCCGCATCCCGAACCGATCAACCCGACGGACAATCCCGCGCCGAAATTTCCACCGGGCGCCGGCGGCGCCCGCAACGTCACCCCGCCTCGGCCGGGGGTGGTCACGCCGTCGACCGATAACCCGGCCCCGGCGCGGCAGCCGTTTCCGGATCATCCGCCCGACCCGGGTGTCAGCCGGCATTAGACCTCAATAGACCGGCAAGTTGAGCGGCAAAGTTGACACCAGCCTCGCCGATTTGATGTTCGCCATAGTCTGCCGTGCTTACGATTTTGGCCGGCCGCATCGATGTATCTCGAAGCCTTACTTCAAATATCATCGGCTGCTTCGAGTTAAGCTGGTAAACGGCCAAGCCAAGATTCATGCCGCTCGCATTCTTATAAGATATGTATTGATCAAATACCGCTCCGGGCCGACTTCGTCCTCCCTTGACGCCCGCCCTACTCGATTTGCGGAGAGATCGAACTCTAGCGTGACACGTTTCCATACGGCCCATAGCTGTTCGATTGCTTGGTTTCGGGTCAGCGGCATTTTCAGAGCCCCAGCTTCCTCTTCAAAATCTCGTTGAGCGCCTGCGGGTTGGCCTTGCCGCCCGAGGCTTTCATCGCCTGCCCGACGAACCAGCCGATCAATGTCGGCTTCGCCTGCACCTTGGCCACCTGGTCCGGATTGGCCGCAATGATCTCGTCGACGACCTTTTCGATCGCCCCCAGATCGGTGACCTGCTTCATGCCGCGCCGCTCGACGATTTCGGCCGGCTCGCCTTCCGGCTCCTCGGCGATGATGATCTGCAGCAAATCCTTGGCGCCCTTGGACGAGATCGTCCCGGCGGCGACGAGATCGACGATCCCGGCGATCTGCGCCGGCTTGATGTGCGTCTCGAAGGCGCTGAGCCCCTGGCTGTTGGCGTAGGCGGCGATGTCGCCGGTGACGAGGTTGGCCACCGCCTTGCCGTCGCGCTTCCTGCCGCCCGCCTTCACCGCATCCTCGTAATAGTCGGCGGTCTCGCGCTCGAGCGTCAGCACCATCGCGTCGTACGGGGTGACGCCGTACTCCGTGATGAAGCGTGCCTGCTTTTCGTCCGGCAGCTCCGGCAGGTGCTGGGCGAGCTCGTCGATGAAGGCCTGGTCGAACTCGAGCGGCAACAGGTCGGGATCGGGGAAATAGCGGTAGTCGTGCGCTTCTTCCTTGGAGCGCATCGAACGGGTTTCACCGTTCTTGGGATCGAACAGCCGCGTTTCCTGGTCGATGCTGCCGCCGTCTTCCAGAATGTCGATCTGGCGGCGTGCCTCGAACTCGATGGCCTGCCCGGCGAAGCGGATTGAATTGACGTTCTTGATCTCGCAGCGCGTGCCGAACTCGCCGCCCGGCCGCCGCACCGACACGTTGACGTCGGCGCGCATGGAACCCTGTTCCATGTTGCCGTCGCAGGTGCCGAGATAGCGCAGGATGGTGCGCAGCTTGCTGAGGTACGCCTTGGCTTCGTCCGAGGAGCGCAAATCGGGCTTGCTCACGATTTCCATCAGCGCCACGCCCGACCGGTTGAGGTCGACGAAGCTCATGTTCGGATGCTGGTCGTGGATGGACTTGCCGGCGTCCTGCTCGAGGTGCAGGCGCTCGATGCCGATCTCGATCGGGGCGCCCTCGCCCATATCGAGCAGCACCTTGCCCTCGCCCACGATGGGGTCCTTGTACTGGCTGATCTGGTAGCCCTGCGGCAGGTCCGGATAGAAGTAGTTCTTGCGGTCGAAGATCGAGCGCTTGTTGATCGCCGCCTTGAGTCCGAG
>DATMTK010000015.1:0-9252 GCA_035564755.1 Devosia sp.
GGCCTTAAGTCAAGACAACCGGGTAACGAGTCGGCTCGGGGGTCAAACCCGATCGCATGGCGAGGCTCCGGCCTCACATTTCATGCGGGACTGCCCCGCTCCGGGGTTCGGAGCCTCGCCGGCCGCATCTCATCGCGGCAAACGAGAGGTCTTTGACATCGCCGGATGGGCCGGCGGAGGCGTCCGCTCGCCCTGTGAAACGTGATTCCGAAAGGTGGCTAGGCGCGCGCTGCCAGCGTCTCGAGGAACTCGATGGGCCGGCCGCTCGCCGGGCTCACCAGTTCGCCCTGCCACATCACGGTGCGGCCGTTGACGATGGTGCCCACCGGCCAGCCGGCGACCTCGACGCCGTCATACGGTGTCCAGCCGGCTTTGCTCGCCACCCACTCATTCGTAATGGTCTCGCGCCGCTTGAGATCGACGATGGTGAGGTCGGCGTCGTAGCCGGCGGCGATGCGGCCCTTGCGGGAAATATTGAAGATACGGGCGGGACCGTGGCTCGTCAGATCGACGAAGCGCTCGAGGCTCAGGCGGCCGGCGTTGACGTGGTCGAGCATGATCGGGACGAGCGTCTGGACGCCGGTCATGCCGGACGGAGAGGCCGGATATTCCTTGCGTTTTTCCTCGAGAGTATGGGGAGCATGGTCGGAGCCCAGTACGTCGACGACGCCGTTGGAAATGCCGCCCCAGATGCCGGCGCGGTGCGCCTTGTCGCGCACCGGCGGGTTCATCTGCGCGAGATTTCCGAGTCGCACATAGGCCGTTTCGTCCAGCGTCAGATGGTGTGGCGTCGCCTCGACGGTCGCCACATCCTTGTGATCGGCGAGGAAGGCCATCTCGTCGGCCGTCGAGATGTGGAGCACGTGGATGCGCTTGCCGTATTTGCGCGCCAGCTCGACCAGACGCCGGGTCGAGCGCATGGCCGCCTCGACGTCGCGCCACACCGGATGCGAGGTCGGATCGCCCGGGACGCGCAAGGGCTTGCGCTCCTCGAGCCGGTATTCGTCCTCGGAGTGGAACGAGGCGCGGCGGGAAATGACGCGCAGGATCGCGCCGACGCCCTCGTCGTCCGGCACCAGCAGGCTGCCGGTGGACGAGCCCATGAACACCTTGACGCCGGCGCAGCCGGGCAGCCGCTCCAGCACCGGCAACTCGGCGACGTTTTCATGCGTGCCGCCGATGAAGAAGGCGAAGTTGCAGTGCATGCGCCCGGTGGCGCGGCGGATCTTGTCGGCGAAGGTCTCGCGCGTGGTGGTCAGCGGGTTGGTGTTGGGCATCTCGAAGACGCCGGTGACGCCGCCCATGACCGCCGAGAGCGAGCCGGTCGCGAGGTCTTCCTTGTGCTCCAGCCCCGGCTCGCGGAAATGCACCTGCGTATCGATGACGCCGGGCAGGATGTGGAGACCGGTGCAGTCGGTGACATTGTCGGCACTGTCCGCGCTCAGGCTGCCCAGCGCCGCGATGCGGCCGCCGCGGACGCCGATATCGGCGGGATGGGTGCCGTCCTGGTTGACGACGGTGCCGTGCTTGAAGATCGCGTCGTAGTGCGCCATGTCTCAGACCCTTACTGGATGGCTCCGATGCCCACAATCCTGCGTCCGTCGCGGGCGCTGTTCCGCTTTTCCGGCGCCGACGCGCAAAAGCTGCTGTTCGACGTGGTGACCGGCCGGCTGCTGGCCGAGCCGGGGCCGGCAATCTGGTGGGCGCTGCTCAGCCCGCAGGGCAAGATCCAGGCGGAAGGACTGTCGACCTACGAAGATGGCGCGTTCTGGCTGGACGTCGATGCGGGCGTCGCCGACGCATTTTTCAAGCGCATGAAGATGTACAAGCTGCGCGCGGCGGTCGAGATCGCCGACCTGCACGAGACCCATGCTGTCGGCTGGGACGGCTCGGCTCCGCATACGCGGGTCATCGGGACGAAAGCCGAGTCGGCGCAATGGGATATGGCCGACAGTTCGTACGATGCTGCACGCATTGCCCGGGGGATCGCCGAACAGGGGCCTGACTTTGCGCCGGACACGATGTTCCCGCACGATGTCGGCATGGACCTGCTGGGGGGCGTCGACTTCAAGAAGGGGTGCTACATCGGGCAAGAAGTCGTAAGCCGGATGGAGCATCGCGGCACGGCGCGGCGACGGCCGGTGATCGTCTCGGGCGTCGACGCGCCGGCCGGAACGGCCGTGGTTGCCGGCGGCCGCGAGTCCGGGGCGATCGGCCAGGTCGTGGACGGCAAGGCCGTCGCCATCGTCCGGCTCGACCGCTTCGACGGCGGCGAGGTCACTGTCGGGGGCAAGCCGGTGACCATCACCCTCCCCGACTGGGCGACCTACCGGCTTGGGGAATCGGCGGCGGCTGAGTAGCTTTCCCCACGTTGTGAACGGGGGCTCCAGGTGGCGCGAGGCGCAGAACGCGCATGGCAACGCATGCTGAGCGGGCGGCGGCTCGACATTCTCGATCCGTCGCCGGTCGACGTCGAGTTGTCCGACATCGCGCACGGCCTCGCGCGCGTCGCCCGCTGGAACGGGCAGACCAGGGGCGACTACCCGTTCTCGGTGGCGCAGCATTCGGTGCTGGTGCTCGAAATCTTCGCCGCGCACGTGCCGGCGGCGGACGTGAAGGCCCGGCTCTATGCCCTGCTGCATGACGCACCGGAATACGTGATGGGCGACATCATCTCGCCGTTCAAGGCGGCGATGGGCGGCAACTACAAGGAGGTCGAAAACCGATTACTGGGCGCGATCCACCTGCACTTCGGGCTCAACGCCTCCGCCCCGGCCAATGTGCAGAAAGCGGTCAAGCGGGCCGACAAGGAAGCGGCGTACCACGAAGCGGTACATCTTGCGGGCTTCGAGGTCGGGGAAGCGCGAAAATTCTTCGGTGAGCCGACGCTCGCAGCGTTCGACCTCGAGCGTTTCGACGAGCTGATCCGGCCGTGGCCGACGCGCGAGGCGCATGATCGATTCGTCGATATTGTCGACATGCTCGCCACCGAGCTCCACCGCCAATCGTAAAGTTAAGGTAAACGGCCGTTCCATTTTGACCCGGCCCGGGCCGCATGGTTGATGCGAGGTTAACGATCCCTCACGTCTCCCGGAGGCTCCCGATGGCTGTCGATCTTCGTGTTGTTGCCGTAAGCGGCATTCTCGCCGTCGCCGTTGCCGGAACCCTGGCGACGCCGGCGTTCTTTCCGCAGGCTTTCGCCAACGAGCCGCAGCACCAACTGGTGCGGCGCGCCAAGGACATCTTCCCCCCGCCGTTCGATCCATCGCGGCTCAAGAAGTTCGACATCACGATCGCCGACACGGTGTCGACGGAGCCGAAGCGGACGCAGTTCGTCAGCAAGATCGAGTTCGGCCGCAAGTCGCTGGTCGAGATCGTGACAACGCCGACGGGCACCTACTCGACCGATGCGCTGACCTCGCCGAACGTGCGCTATCCGGGCATCGACGTGACGCCGAAATGCAGCTGCAACGATTTCGCGTTCTCGACCTGGAGCTCGCCGTACGGAACCGGAACCTCGAGCAGCTACAGCGCCGGCTCGTTCACGTTCTTCACCCAGACCTTCAAGCCGGTTCCGCGTCCGCACCGCTGAGGGATCAGGCGCTCTTGAACTGATAGAAGATGTGGTGGCCGATCTTGGTCACCCGCTTCAGCCGCGGCGCCCAGTCCGGATAGACGTAGGTCGCATGGTAGTGGGTCGCCTTGCCGACTTCGGGCAGATAGAGCGACCCCGAAATCACGCCGCGGGCGATCTCGTCGGCCTGGCGCCAGGATTTCGGATCGTCGATGGTTTCAGGCCGTCCGTCGCAGGCGAAGGAGAACTGGCAGGCGTCGCGCATCTGCTGGTTCTGGAACACCACCTGGCAGATGTCCTTGGGATAAATGGGATGAGCCAGACGGTTCATCACCACCTGCCCGACCGCGACCTGGCCTTTGTAGGATTCGCCGCGGGCCTCGAAATAGATCGCCTCGGCCATGCAGTGGATGTCGGCGGTCGTGACCTTGCCGCCGAACCTGTCGAAGGTCAGGTCGAGCGCCGTGGGCGGCGTGGTCTCGCGTGCATAGGCGAGCGCCGGCGTCGCCGTCATCGGGATCGGGGCCTGCAGCGAGGGCGCAAAGCCCTCGATGGCACTGAGCGCATTACCCCAGCTCGCGTTGGTGCTGGCAACCTGGATCGGGGTGCCGTCCGGATTGTCGCCGGCGGTGGTGCCGAGCGAGGGCAGCGACGGCACGGTGCCCATGGCGACGACCGTGCTGCCGGTCTGGCCGGGCGCCGCCGGCTGGCGGAGCGCGGCAAGCCTGGCGCGGGCCTCGTCGAAGCCGGCGGAGATGGTGACGCCGTCGGGCGTCAGGCGTGCGCGGTTGGTCTTTTCGGCGCGATTGGGACCGGAGAAGCTGCCGCTCTCAAAGAGGGCCGCGACCGAGCCGGTGATGATGACGTCGTTGCCCTGCCGGGTCAGCATCGCGACCTTGGTCGGCGCTGGCCTGAGCGTATCGACATGATGGATGCCGTCGGGGCCGGGCCCTTGCGCGGCACCGGTCAGCAGCGGCCAGCAGAGCACCGACAGCGCGAGCGAGGCGACGACGCCGGCGACGCTATGGCCGGGGCGAGCCCAAAAGCCGATTGGTCCGATTGGGCCCATCTAACGCGGTACAACTCACGCAACGCCACAACAAACGACGCTTCGGCAAATGTTGCTAAAATGCCGACGACGGGGATCATGCGGGATTAGGGTTATCGCGAGGTAAAGCTTCCGGCTGCCGCCGGGGGGATGCGCCGCGATGGTTAATTCGGGCGACTCTGGGCGAGCGCGAGCCGGGCCACCGGTACGCGGTACGGGGCGCAGCTCACATAGTCGATGCCGAGCCGGGCAAAGAAGGCGAGCGAGGCGGGATCGCCGGCATGCTCGCCGCAGATGCCGATCTTGAGCGCCGGGTTGGCGGCGCGGCCGCGCTGGATGGCGGTCTGAATCAACTCGCCCACTCCCTTCTGGTCGAGCGTGACGAACGGGTCGAGCTCGTAGAGGCCCTTGCGCTGGTAGGCGGCGAGGAACGCCGGGGCGTCGTCGCGCGAGATGCCGTAGGTGGTCTGGGTCAGATCGTTGGTGCCGAAGGAGAAGAAATCGACGTGGCGCGCGATGTCGGCGGCACGGAGCGCCGCGCGCGGCAGCTCGATCATGGTGCCGAAGGCGAAACGCTGGCGCATCACCGGCGGCAGCGACGCGGCATCGACCAGCTCCATGACGCGCTCGCGCACCCAGGTCACCTCGTGCGCCGTGGAAACGAACGGCACCATGATCTCGAGCCCCACCGGATCGTTGCCGCTGGCCATCGCGGCCCGAGCGCCGGCGAGCAATGCCTGTACCTGCATCTCGAGGATCTCGGGATAGGTGACGACGAGGCGCACGCCGCGATGGCCGAGCATGGGGTTGATCTCGGAGATGCGATCCAGCCGGAGCTTCAGCGCGCGCAGCTCAAGGCCAAGGGATTTGGCCGTCTCGTCGATGTCCTCCTCGGTGCGCGGCAGGAACTCGTGCAGCGGCGGATCGAACAGGCGGACGGTGACCGGCCGGCCGGCCATGGTCGAAAAGATCGCGGAATAGTCGCCGGTCTGGAAATCGACGAGGCCGGTAAGCGCTTCCCTCCGGTCATCCTCGTCCTCGCTGAGGATCAGGCGGCGGAGCGCGGCCATGCGGTCGCGCGAAAAGAACATGTGCTCGGAGCGCGCGAGGCCGATGCCCTCGGCACCGAAGGTGAGCGCGGTGGTCGCCGCCTCGACGGTTTCGGCGTTGGCGCGGACCTCAATGCGGCGGGTGGCGTCCGACCAGCCCAGCAATTCGCCGAGCGCCCCACCCAGGCGCGGGCGGCTCAACGGCAGGACGCCGAGATAGACGCTGCCGCTGCCGCCATCGATGGTGATGCGGTCGCCGGCGTGAAGGACGCGGTCGCCGATGCTGCAGGACATGTCGGCGGCGTCGACCGACAGGGTGCGCACGCCGGCAACGCACGGCGTGCCGGTGATGCGGGCGATGACGCCGGCATGGCTGGTCATGCCGCCGCGAGCCGTGAGGATGCCATTGGCGGCGCGCATACCGTCGATATCGTTGGGGCCGGTTTCATTGACGACGAGGATGGAGCTGCGGCCGCGGGCGCGGAAGCGGGCCGCATCCTCGGCCGTGAACGCGATGTAACCCGAGGCCGCACCGGGCGAGACACCGAGGCCGGTTGCGACCGGGTCGATGGCATGGCCCGGCCGGATGCTGGGGTGCAACATGGCGGGCAGGCGATCGAGGCTGACGCTCATCACCGCCTGCTCCTCGGTCCAGGTGCCGCGCTCGACGCGATCGGTCGCGGCCTCGAGCTCGGCACCCGGACTCGCCTGATACGGACGGGCCGACAGAAACAGCAGGTTGCCTTTCTCTACTGCGGCGGTGATGCACATATGACGGCCGCTCAGACGGTCGAGCATTTCGCTCAACCGCGAGGCATCCGGTGAGAGCGGGATTTCGTGGCCCTGCAATGGCGCCGGGCCGATGGCGCCGGACAGCGCGTCGCGGGACAGGAACTGCACGATCTCGCCGGTCGCAGTGGCCTGCACCATGACGATGGCATCGGCGGCGTCGCCGTAGGACTCGAAGGCCTCCTCGATGGCGCGGCCCAGCGGCTGGCGCGGATCGACGGCTTCGTCCTCGCTGGCCGGGGGCGCCAGGCGGGTGCGGGCCGGCATGAGACCGGCCGCGACGAGGTCGGTCGAGGTGCGGACAGCGAGCAAAGGCGGCCGGCCGTCGGGACCGACGAGGCGGAACAAGGTCGCCACCCAGTGGGCACGCAGACGGTCCTCGCGCTGGCGGCGTTCCCAAACGAGGCCGTTCCAGGCGGCACGGGTGATGACGATGCTGGGGATGGTGGACAGGCCGGCCTCGTACACGGCGCGCACCCAGCGGGCCTTGCCGCTGAGAAACCGGCGCTGCGGCGCGGTGAGGTTTGCGGAACCCGAAGCGGGCGCAATCGCAAACATTTCGAGAGCCAGGCTCACCAACTATCCCCTTGGAAAGGCGTACTTTCCATTGTGCCTGCGGCGGACGCCCGCCGCAACGGGGCCTTGACTTGCCTTAGTGGCGAAAGCATGTGCTTGGCGATGGCCGCGGACCCCTTCCCCAACGATAGACCCCCACCCCCGGCCCCTCCCCTCAAGGGGGAGGGGAGCAGGCCCAAACTCGAGATCACGCTCTGCGCGCCGCGCGGCTTCTGCGCCGGCGTCGACCGCGCCATTCAGATCGTCGAGCTCGCGCTCGAGAAATACGGTGCACCGGTCTATGTGCGCCACGCCATCGTGCACAACAAATATGTCGTCGATGGGCTCAAGGCGAAGGGCGCGGTCTTCGTCGAGGAACTCGACGAAATTCCGGCCTCGACCGACTCCCCGGTGGTCTTCTCCGCCCATGGCGTGCCGAAGTCGGTGCCGGCGGATGCGGCGGCGCGACAGATGTTCTTCCTCGACGCCACCTGCCCGCTGGTTTCCAAGGTGCATGTCGAAGCGCAGCGGCAGTTCAGCGCCGGGCGCGACATCGTCCTCATCGGCCATCGTGGCCATCCCGAGGTGGTGGGTACGATGGGACAGTTGCCGGAAGGCGCCATCAGCCTGGTCGAGACGGTCGCCGACGCGGAAGCCTTCGTGCCGCGCGATCCCGAGCGCATCGCCTTCGTGACGCAGACGACACTCTCGGTCGACGACACCAGCGAGATCGTTGCCGTGCTGCGCCGGCGCTTTCCATCGATATCGCTGCCCCACAAGGAGGACATCTGCTATGCGACGACCAACCGTCAGGATGCGGTGAAGCGCGTGGCGCCGGAGGTCGAGGCGATGATCGTCGTCGGCTCGCCCAATTCCTCCAACTCGGTGCGGCTGGTCGAAGTCGCCAGGCGCGCCGGCTGCGAGAACGCCATGCTGGTTGAGCGGGCGAGCGAGATCGACTGGACGTTGTTCGACGGTGTGACAAAGCTCGGCATTACCGCCGGCGCCTCGGCGCCCGAGACGCTGGTCGACGAAATCATCGACGCCTTCGCGGCACGCTTCGACATTTCGGTCGCCGCTAGCGGTACGCAGCGCGAGGCGATCGTCTTCAACCTGCCGCGCGAACTCAGGCCCGTCGCCTGATGGCTGGCAAGGTCGTCATCCACACCGACGGGGCGTGCTCCGGCAATCCCGGCCCGGGCGGCTGGGGCGCGGTGCTGCAATATGGCTCGACCGTCAAGGAGCTGAAAGGCGGCGAACCGCTCACCACCAACAATCGCATGGAGCTCACGGCCGCGATCAGTGCGCTCAATGCGTTGACGCGCAAATGCGAGGTCGAGCTCCACACCGACAGTGTCTACGTCAAGGACGGGCTCACCAAGTGGATCTTCGGCTGGAAGAAGAACGGCTGGAGGACCGCCGACAAGAAGCCCGTAAAGAATGTCGAGCTCTGGCAGGCGCTGGACGAAGCCGTGGCCCGTCACGTCATCGACTGGCGCTGGGTCAAGGGCCACAATGGCGACGAGTTCAACGAGCGCGCCGATCAGCTCGCCAACGAGGGCATGGCCCCGTTCAAGCGCAAGCACGTCGGCGCCGGCATGATGCCGCCGGTCTGAGCGGGCCGGCGCACCCCTGTTTACACCCCGACTTGATTTGCCCGTGTGGCCGTCCGGCGTCAGACTGGCGCGATCGGAGGAAGCCATGCGCCTGTCCCTGCTTGCCGTTGCAGCTATCGTCTTCGCCGCCTGGAGCTCGCTGGCCTTCGCGCAATTCCCCCCGCCGGGCATCTACCGCTGCACCACGGCTGCTGGCGCGCCCTTCGGCACGCTGAGCCTCCTCGCCGACGGCGACTATCAGTTCTCCGTCGCCGCCGACGCGAGCTTCAAGGAAAAGGCCGGCGATCCCGGCAACGGCAAGGGTCAGGTCGCCTCGGCCAGCACGGCGGTCACCGCCATGTCGGGCCCGCTTGCGACCGTCTATCACTGGAGGGGCTCCTTCGCCGCTGACGCCCACCGGCAGCACGCGCGGTTCACCTTCACCGGAACGGGCGGCACGGTGATGTGCGGCAAATAGGATTACCTGCCCATCCTCCTCTGCGAGGTGCTCGCCGCATGGCGGAGGCTGACGCCTCCGGGCTACCCGGCGATCTTCGAAAAATCCGCGACGAGGTGCATCGTGTCGCGTAGCCGGGCGAGCAGGTTGAGGCGGTTGCCGCGCAGCGCCGGATCGGGATCGTT
>DATMTK010000016.1:0-17488 GCA_035564755.1 Devosia sp.
GGTCGAGAGGATGGTGTCGCCGAGCAGCGTCTCGACCGCGTCGAGGCGGGCATTGATTGCGGCCGGATCGCAGAGCGGCGCGCTCAGCCGCCGGGCCAGGAGGCGCGAGCCGGCCGGCGTCACGCAGTGATCGATCTCGGCCAGCAGCGAGCCCTTCAAGGTGCCGCGCTGGGTTTCGAGCAGCTCGAGCGAGGCGCGGGTCGCGGCATCGATCGCCATGTGCGCCGCGAGCCGCTCGGCCGCCGGGGGCCGCAGTGCGACGGCGACGCCCTTCTGCGACTCGCGGATGTAGCCGATCAGCGCGCCGAGCGCGGCGCGCTCGACCCGCGAAAAGGCGGAAGGATCGACGGTGGCGGCGTCGAACACCGCGCCGATGGCCGCGGCCGCGGCGGACGAGTCGAACGCCTCGGCCGGCAGCATCACCTCGGCGGTGTCGGGCAGCACCAGCCGCATCTCGTGCAAGGCGGAGCGCGTGGTTTCGGCAAACAACAACTCGGCCGGCGCGATGCGCGCCAGCTCGTCGCCCACCGCGGCCGCGCTCAGCGGCAGCACGGTGAGCTCGCCGGTCGACACGTCGGCGAAGGCCAGCGCGAAATCGGTGTCCCCGTGCCTGAGCATGGCGAGCGCGGCGAGATAATTGCTGGCCCGCGCCGGCAGCAGGTCGTCCTCGGTCAGCGTGCCGGCGGTGACCAGCCGCACCACGTCGCGCTTCACCACCGACTTGCTGCCGCGCTTTTTGGCTTCGGCCGGATCCTCGACCTGCTCGCAGATGGCGACGCGGTGGCCGAGCGAGATCAGCTTCTTGAGGTAGTCCTGCGCCGCGTGCACCGGTACGCCGCAGAGCGGAATGTCCTGCCCCTGATGCCGCCCGCGCCTGGTGAGCACGATGCCGAGCGCCGCCGAGGCGATCTCGGCGTCCTCGAAGAACATCTCGTAGAAATCGCCCATCCGGTAGAACAGCAGATAGCCCGGATTGACCGCCTTGATCTCGAGATACTGGCTCATCGCCGGCGTCGGCGGCGCCGCGCGTGCCGCCTCGGGCCCGGTCTCGGCAGGATCGAAAGGCGCCTGATCCATCAGGGGGTCGTCGGTGCTCCAAAAAGAGGCGCGACCTTAGGGGCTCCGGCGCAAAATACCAACAGCGCGGCACGGGATTTCCCGCTATGGGCAGGGCAGACGGAGACGTGAAGATGATCCGCGCCATCGCCGCCGCTGACCGCGCCGCCTGGACGCGGCTGTGGACCGGCTATTTGACCTTCTACGAAACGACGTTGCCCGCGGCTGTCTATGACGAGACGTGGCGGCGGCTCAATGACCCGGCCGTGCCGATGTTCGGCGCCCTGGCCGTCGATGCCGGCGGCGCGCCGGTCGGCCTCGTCCACTGGCTCTACCACCGCACCTTCTGGGCGATCGGCGACAACTGCTATCTGCAGGACCTCTACGTCGACCCGGCCGTCCGCGGCGGCGGCCATGGCCGGGCGCTGATCGAGCACGTTGCCGTCGCGGCCCGCGCGCACCAGGCGACGCGGCTCTACTGGAACACGCACGAGACCAACGCCACGGCGCGGCGGCTCTACGATGCGGTGGCGTCGCGCTCGGGGTTCATCCAGTACCGCAAGGGGTTGGAGTGAGGGGGAGGCAGCGTTCCTAGCTCCGCACCGTCAGCTTCCACGGAGTCATCCCCGCGCAAGCGGGGACCTCTGTTGATGAGTTGCGAGATTGGCAACGGAGGTTCCCGCTTTCGCGGGAATGACCCGGTGATGAGGGGACGATCCAGCTCGTCTAGTACCTGTCGCTCTCGTGATGAACCGGCCGGTACACGAAACCGGAAAAGTCTGCGTGGAGCGCCGTTCCATTGAGGTCGGACGCAGCCATGCCGACGAAGGCGCCGGTGAAACTGCCGTGCTCGGCGTGGCCGCCGCATTCGTCGCTGAGGATCGAGGCGTCGAGCACCGGCCCGACCGTCGTCCACGTCCCTTGGTCGAGTGCGTAGAAGAACTGCAGGCTCGGGCCGCGGATTTCGAGCTTGAGCCGCACCGGCCCGTCATTGGGGATCGGCACCGGATCGGCCGGGTAGGTGAGGCGCCCGTCGGGCCAAGAGACGATCGAGCTCATGATGAGCAGCTCGCGCTTGCCGTCGGAGTGCGCGGTGACCGTCAGGTAATGGAAATTGTAGCGCGAATAGTAGCCGGTGAGGCCGGCGAACTGCCGCTCGTCGGTGGGCGAAAAGTCCAGCGTCACTTCCGCGTCGAACGAGAAATGCGTCTGCCGGCGCGCCACCAGCGCCTGCTCGAACCAGGAGCCGATGGATTCGCGGCCGAACAGGCGAAGCCTGTCGCCTTTGACCTCGAATATCCGCTCGGTCTCCGGCGTCCTGAGCCACTGGAAATCCTGGTGCAGGCCCTTCGAAAAATCATAGCGCTGCTCGGCCCAGTACTTGGCCTCGTCGCGCGTGCCGGGCACGTCGACCTCGAGCTCAGGCACATTGCCGCCGGCCTTGAGCCACGGCCAGCCGTCGTCGCGCCATTCGAGCTCCTGGATCGCCGTTTCACGGCCGAGCACGCAGCGCCGCTTCTGCGTCGTCGGGCGGCCGGTGAGATGCACGAGATAGGAGCGCCCGTCGGGCGTATCGACCCAGTCGCCATGGCCGGCGCGCTGCAACGGATTGAGCGGCGTGTCCTTGGCGGTGACGAGATATTTGAGCGGATGCAGCTCGTATGGGCCATCGATCCGGCGCGAGCGGGCGAAGGTCACGGCGTGCTCGTAGCCGGTGCCGCCCTCGGCGGTCAGCAGGTAGTACCAGCCGTTCTTCTTGTAGAGGTGCGGGCCCTCGACCAGCTTCAGGTCGGTACCCTGGAAGATGTTCCTGCGTGGCCCGACGAGCTTTTGTTGCTTCGGATCGTATTCCTGCTGCGCAATGCCCGCGAACAGCAGCGGCCGCACGCGGTGGTCCCACAGCATGTTGACGAACCATTTGCGGCCGTCCTCGTCGTGGAACAGCGAGGGATCGAACCCCGACGAATTGACATAGACCGGATCGGACCACGGCCCTTCGATCTTGTCCGCGGTGACGATGTAATTGTGCGCGTCCTTGAACGAGCCGTCCTTGCGCTTGACGTCGGTATAGACGAGCCAGAACCGGGTGCCGTCATGCGTCAGGCACGGCGCCCACACGCCGCACGAGTCCGGATCGCCGCGCATGTCGAGCTGGCTCTTGCGGGTCAGCGGCCGGGTGACGAGGTCCCAGTTGGCGAGATCGCGCGAATGATGAATCTGCACGCCCGGGTACCATTCGAAGGTGGACGTCGCGATGTAGTAATCGTCGCCGACGCGCAGGATCGAGGGGTCCGGATTGAAGCCGGGGAGAATGGGATTGCGCAGTGTGGGCATGGGATTCCCCGAGAAGGAGCGAGTGGTGAGCAGCGAATAGCGAGTAGGGAAGCGGGCGCCCTATTCGCTACTCGCTATTGCCTATTCGCTCGTCTCACACGAACCGGTTGATCAGGTTCTCGTAGTATTCCTGCTGACCGGAGCGCGGCTGTGGATTGAGGTTCTGCTTTTCGACGCGCGCGGCGATCTGCTCGAGGCTGCGCTTGCCGCCCAGCATCGCCTTGCCCTCCTTCTCGTCCCAGCCGGCGTAGCGCGCCTTGACCGCAGTCTCGTAGCTGCCGTCCTCGAGGATCGCCGCGGCGGCCTTGAGGCCGCGGGCGAGGATGTCGAGGCCGCCGACATGGCCGTACACGAGGTCGGCCGGATCGAGCGACTGGCGGCGGATCTTGGCGTCGAAGTTGAAGCCGCCATTGCCCAGCCCGCCATTCTTCAGGATCTCGATGAAGGCCAGCGTCATCTCGCCCGGATTGTTCGGGAACTGGTCGGTGTCCCAGCCGCTCTGCAGGTCGTTGCGGTTGGCGTCGACCGAGCCGAGGATGCCGAGCGCGCGCGCCAAATGCAGCTCGTGCTCGAACGAGTGGCCGGCAAGGAAGGCGTGGCCGACCTCGATGTTGACCTTGACCTCTTTTTCGAGGCCGTAATCCTTGAGGAAGCCATAGACCGTCGCGACGTCGTAGTCGTACTGGTGCTTGGTCGGCTCCTGCGGCTTGGGCTCGATCAGGATCGTGCCCTTGAAGCCGATCTTCTTGGCGTGCTCGATGACCAGCGTCAGGAAGCGGGCCGCCTGGTCGCGCTCCTGCTTCATGTTGGTGTTGAGCAGCGTCTCGTAGCCCTCGCGGCCGCCCCATAGAACATAGTTCGCCCCGCCCAGGTGATGGGTGAGCTCGAGCACGTTCTTCACCTGGCCGGCGGCATAGGCGAAGACGTCCGGATCGGGATTGGTCGCGGCCCCCGCCATGTAGCGCCGGTTGGAGAACAGATTGGCCGTGCCCCACAGCAATTTGGTGCGCTGCTTCTGCATCTTTTTGGCGAAGATCTCGCCGATGGTCCACACGTTCTTGTTGCTCTCGGCCAGCGTTGCGCCCTCGGGGGCGATGTCGGCGTCGTGGAAGCAGAAGAACGGAATGTCCAGGATGTTGAAGAACTCGAAGGCCACGTCGGCCTTGAGCTTGGCGCCCTCCATGCCCTTGTCGTACCAGGGCCGGTCGAAGGTGCGGCCGCCGAACGGATCGCCGCCTTCCCAGGCGAAGCTGTGCCAATAGGCGACGGCGGGACGGATGATGTCCTCCATCCGCTTGCCCATCACCATCTCGTCCTTGTTGTAGAACCGATAGGCGAGCGGATCCTTCGCGCGCGGGCCCTTGAAGGTTACGGGTTTGATCCCTTTGAAAAAGTCAGTCACTTACGGGCCTCCTCGATGGCAGGGTAGAGCGCGCGGTAGCGCGCATATTGAGCGGTGTACGCATCCCGCAAAGATGCGTCCGGTTTGATGATCTCTTTGATGCCGGGCATCGACATCACCTGGGCCGGATCGGCGCCTTCGGCGGCGCAGAGCCCCAGCCGGGCGGCGCCGAGCGCGCCGCCGAAATCGCCGTCCTCGGGCAGCGCGATCTCGGTGTCGAGATTGGTGGCGATGAGCTTGAGCCAAAGCGGCGATTTCGACCCGCCGCCGACCGCGAGCAGCCGGCCGAACGAGGTTCCGGCATCCTTGAGCACGCGCTGGCAATCGCGGAAGGCGAAGGTCACGCCCTCCATCACCGCCTGCGCCAGCCGCGCCTGGTCGCTGAGATGGCTGAGGCCGACGAAGCTGCCGCGCGCCCCCGCATTCTTGTGCGGCGTGCGCTCGCCCGAAAGGTAGGGCAGGAAGATCTCTTCGCCGGGGCCCTTGAAGCTTGCCTCGGCGGCGGCCGACAGTTCGGCCTGCTTTTTGCCGGTGACGGTCGAGAGCCAGTTGAGGCTGTCGGTGGCGGAAAGGATCACGCCCATCTGATGCCAGGTGTCGGGGATGGCGTGGCAGAAGGCGTGCACCGCGCCGGCGGTGTTGGGACGGAAGCGGTCGTTGGAGACGAACAGCACGCCGGAGGTGCCCAGCGACACGAAACCATCGCCCGGACGGATGGCGCCGATGCCGCAGGCGGCCGCGGCGTTATCGCCGGCGCCGCCCGCCACCACGACCCTGCCGGTCATGCCCCAGCGCCTGGCCAGTTCGGGCTTCAGCTCGCCCGAGGGCGCCGAGCCTTCGACGAGCCGCGGCATGTGCGCCCGGGTGAGGCCGGTGAGCGCCAGCAATTCGTCCGACCAGTCGCGCCTGCCGACGTCGAGCCAGAGCGTGCCCGAGGCGTCGCTCATCTCCTCGACGGCCTCGCCGGTCATCAGCAGGCGGATATAGGCCTTGGGCAGCAGCACCCTGGCGATTTTCGCATAAACGTCCGGCTCGTGCTTGCGCACCCAGGCGATCTTGGGGGCCGTGAAGCCCGGCATGGCGATATTGCCGGCGATGTCGCGCAGCCGCGGCAGCGCGCGCTCCATCTCCGTGCATTCGAGCGCCGAGCGGCCGTCGTTCCAGAGGATGCAGGGCCTGAGGACCTCGTTGTCCTTGCCGAGCAGCGTCGCGCCGTGCATGTGGCCGCTCAGCCCGATGCCGCGCACCGCGGCCATCTCCGCCGGGTGCGATTTGCTCAGCGCGTCGACCGCCTTGAGGCAGGCGTCCCACCAGTCGGCCGGGTTCTGCTCCGACCAGCCCGGGTGCGGGCGCACCGGCTCGACCGCCTTGGCGGTTGCTTCGCCGAGCGGGGTGCCGGCCCGGTCGATCAGGATCGCCTTGACCCCCGACGTGCCGATATCGAGGCCGAGATAGCTCATGAGGCACGTACCTCACAGCGCATTGCTTGCATCACGGAATTTGCCTCCAGCCGCGGCTTGCCGCCGTCTCCTCGGCGATTGCCTACCTTAAATTGTCGCGCAGGAAAATCCCGATTTCGATGGGATCGGAGTGGATTTCCGCATCAGGCGACAGCGCCACCTGCCGGGCGGCGGCGATGGCCGCGCGGATTTCGCCATCCGGGTTCTGGTCGAGCACGACGTCGAGCGTACCGGCGCGCAGCGCGTCGCGCGTGGTGTCGGTCAATTCGTGCGCGACGACGCGGACATTGCCGGAGCGGTGCGTCTTGCCGAGCGCCGCCACCAGCCCCTCATTGCCGGCGCCCAGATTGTAGATGCCCGACAGGTCCTTGTGCACGTCGAGGAGCTTCAGCGCCGCCGCCTCGGTCGCCGAATCGTCGTCGAAGCCCTCGACCGGCCCGACGACCTCGAGATGCGGGAATTCCCGCCCGAGAACGCCCGCAAAGCCCTCGAAGCGCTCGCGGTGGTCGCGCAGGCCCAGCGAGCCGGCGATGATGCCGACCTTGCCGGTCTGGCAGAAGCGGCCGAGCAGCGACGCGGCGCTGCGGCCCGCCGCCTGGTTGTCGATGCCGATGAAATGCCGGCGTGCGGAACTGGGCAGGTCCGAGACCAGGGTGATCACCGCCACGCCGCGCCGGGTGGCCGCGTCGATCGCCCTGGCCACCGCCGGATCGTCCGGCGCGACGATCACCGCGCAGTCGGTCTGCCGGCCGGTGAGGGCCTCGAGCCGGCTGACCAGAGCCCCGGGATCGAGCGCGTGATATTGTGTCGCGGTCAGTGTCAGCCGCTCGTTGCGGGTCTGCCGGACGCGGCGGGCGATCGCGGCGGTGAGGCTCTCCATGAAGGCGTTGCTGCCGTCCGGGATGAGGAAAACCACCCGCAGATCGCGGGCCCGGGCGAGCAGCGAGGCGCTGAGGTCGCGGCGGAAATTGAGCGCCTTGATGGCATTTTCGACCTTCTCGGCGGTCTCGGGCCGTACGCCCGGCCGGGCATTGAGCACGCGATCGACGGTGGCCAGCGACACCCCTGCCGTTCGCGCCACGTCGTGCACGGTCGCCCGTTTCGCCTCCCCGGTTTCGTCCAAGCCCAGATCTCCAAACCGTCCGGACGTTGCCGTCCGCGCAGCGCGACCGTCAACCCGTTTTCGGCTTTGAGCGCATGCCAAACCGGGCTACATCCGGCGCCGGAATGGCATGGGAGACATCAGATGGTTGCGGTCAAATCGTTCGGCAGCGTCAACGGCAAGCGCGTCGAGCAGTTCACGCTGACGTCGACCACCGGGGTTGAGGTCGACATCCTCAACTGGGGCGTGGTGGTGCGCGACTGGCGCGTGCCGGTCAAAGGCGGCAAGCGCTCGGTCGTGCTGGGCCTCAACAGCATCGAGGACTACGTCAAGCACTCCCCGCATTTCGGCGCGCTCGCCGGCCGGGTTGCCAACCGCGTTGCGGGCGCGCGCTTTGCCCTCGACGGCAAGACCTACTCGCTTCCCGCCAACAACGGTCCCAATTCGCTGCATGGCGGCCCCGAGGGGATCGGCCACCAGGTGTGGGACGCGGCGCCCGACGACGCCACCAATTCCGTGGTCTTCTCGCTGACCTCGCCCGACGGCCATGCCGGCTATCCCGGCACGGTCAAGATGCAGGCGACCTACCGGCTCGACGGCAACAAATTGCGGCTCGAGCTCGGCGCGACCACCGACCGGCCGACGCCGCTCAGCCTCGTGCAGCACCAGTATTTCAACCTCGGCACCGGCGACGACGTGCTCGACCACACCTATTGGGTGCGCGCCTCGGCCTATACCGAGACCGATGCGGCGCTGATCCCGACCGGCAACATCCTCGAGGTCAAGACCGGCGGCGAGCGCGACTTCCGCACGCCGCGCAAGATGCGCGATGCGTCCGGCAAGGCGCTCGACTACGACGGCAACTTCGTCCTCGATGCCGGCCGCGATCCGGCCGACCCGATCGCCATCGTCACTGCGCCGGCTGGCGACCTGACGCTCAAGCTCTGGAGCGACCGGCCGGGCCTGCAATTCTACAACGCCGTCACCACCAACGTGCCGGTGCCGGGGCTCAACGGCAAGCACTACGGCGTGCACTCCGGCTTCTGCCTCGAGGACCAGGCGTTCCCCGACGCGCTGCACCATCCGCACTTTCCCAACATCATCATCACACCGGACAAGCCCTACGCCCACTGGTGCGAGTTCGAGATCGCGTGACGCGCTACGTCGCGCTGCTGAGGGGGATCGGTCCGGCGACGCATGCCGCGATGCCGCTCGGCGAGCTGGCGGCGGCCTGCGCCAAGGCGGGGCTGCGCGACGTCACCAGCGTCGGAAATACCGGCAATCTCGTCCTCACGGCGAGCCAGCCGCAGGCCGAAGTCGAGCGCCTCGTCACCGCTGCCGTCCGGACCTTCGGGGTCGGCACCGAGGTGTTCACGCGGTCCCAGAAGCAGCTCGACAAGCTCGTCGATTTCGCGCCCTTCCCGGAGGCTGCAGCGGACCGGCCCGGCAAGCTCGGGATCTGCTTCTTTCATAGCGATCGGCGCTGGCCGCGCGAGTATCTCGACTACAAGGGACCCGAGCGCATGCTGATGCTCTCGAGCCATCTGATCGTCGACTATGGCGCGCAGATTTCGGTCAGCCGGCTGACGATCGAAAGAACCGTCGGCGCCCGCATGACGCAGCGCAACTGGAGCAGCGTTCTGAAGATCGCGGCCGCGCTGCGGACTTGACGTTCATGCCGCCAGGTAGTCCTCCGGCCGCTTCTCGAACGCCTCGGCGCATCCGGTCGAGCAAAAGTAGTAGATGCGGCCGTCATGCTCTCGCGTCGCCGCCGGAGCGACCTTGTCCACCTCCATGTGGCATACCGGATCGATGGCAAGCTCCTGCGAAGACGTGCGGCTGCGTGCGAGAAAAGGCGCGGTGTCCATGATCAGCGTGCTCGCCACGACCTTGCCGCCCTCGATGCGCAGGCGCTCGGCGACCCGCGCCTGGGCGACACGATGATCGAGATGCAGCGTGTAGAACGCGGCCACCTCGCTGCCGCTGGCGAACAGCTTTTCGATCTCCACGGTGCGCGTTCCTGCCGCGGCATGGCTGGAAGCCCTGAGGAAGGCGTCGGCGCCGTGGAAATGCGCCGAGGGCCCCGAGAAGTGAAAATCGTCGGCGAGCATGTCGCGAACGCGAGGGTCGCCCGCGTAGAAGGCGTTGAGGTAAGCTTCGGCGAGGGTAAGAGGATCGGTCATGGCGTATCTCCTTGCGGAGCACCCGGGCTAGAGCTTCCCATAGGGGCAAGGTCAAGGGCGGAGTGATGGACAAGACCGAGCGACTGTTCTCCGTGATGGATGCCCTCAGGCGGCACCGGCGGCCGGTGACGGCGGCGGCGCTCGCCGAC
The DNA here is from genome assembly GCA_035564755.1 of Devosia sp. Taxonomy (GTDB): domain Bacteria; phylum Pseudomonadota; class Alphaproteobacteria; order Rhizobiales; family Devosiaceae; genus Devosia_A. The sequence goes on from DATMTK010000016.1 coordinate 9,687, forward strand.
GAACAGGGCGTTTCCGTGCGGACGCTCTATCGTGACATCCAGACGCTGATCGGGCTCGGCGCGCCGATCGATGGCGAGGCGGGCGTGGGCTACATGCTCAGGCCCGGCTTCTTCCTGCCGCCGCTGATGTTTTCGGCCGAAGAGCTCGAGGCGCTGGTGTTGGGTGCGCGCTGGGTCGAGCAGCGGCCGGATGCGGCCCTGGCCGGGGCCGCGACCAATGCCGTCGCCAAGATCGCCACCGCCTCGCCCGACGATCTGCGCGACCGTATCGGCAATACCGGCCTGTGGCCGATCCGCAGCAATTGGGACGACCACGGCGAGGGACCGCTGCTGGCGACGTTGCGCGAAGCGATCCGCGACGAGCGGGTGGTGAAGCTGAGCTACGCCGACGAAACCGGCCGGACCACCGAGCGCGCCATCTGGCCGATCACCATCGCCTTTTACGAGAACAAGCAGATCGTCGCTGCCTGGTGCACGCTGCGCGAAGACTTCCGCAATTTCCGCACCGACCGCATCGCCGGTGCCGAGATGGTCGCGGGCCGCTTCGGCAGGCGCCGGGCACAACTGGCGCGCGAGTGGGAAGACCAGTGGCAGAAAGAGCGGCGGGACCGCTATCCGACCGATTTCACCTGAAACGCGTCCCCTCCTGACCTGGTCTGTCAGGAGGGGTGCGCGACTGTCTCCTTACGGCGAATTTCGCCCCCAAGGAGACAGGAAAATGCAGTTCACCCCCTTCACCATCGCCATTTCCGACGCCGCCATCGACGACCTCAAGGCCCGGCTCGAGGGCACCCGCTGGCCGGCTGCGACCAGCACCGACTGGAGCCACGGCCAGCCCGTGCCGTTCATCAACGAGCTCGCGAGCCGATGGCTCAAGACCTACGACTGGCGCGCCCATGAGGCAAAGCTCAATGCCTGGCCGCAGTTCACAACGGTGATCGACGGGCAGACCATCCACTTTCTGCACGTGAAGTCGAAGGAGCCCAATGCCTTCCCGCTGATCCTCACGCATGGCTGGCCGTCGACGATCTATGAATTCATCGACGTGATCGGACCGCTGACCGATCCGCGCGCCCACGGGCTCGACCCCAAGCTCGCGTTCGACCTCGTGATCCCCTCGATCCCCGGCTACGGCTTTTCCTCGCCGCTCACGGCGCCGGGCTGGGACAGCGCCCGCACCGCCCGGGCCTGGGCCGCGCTGATGCAGGGCCTCGGCTACACCCGCTACGGCGCGCAGGGCGGCGATCTGGGGGCGCTGATCTCCAAGGAGATGGGCCTGCTCCATCCGGACGGGCTCGCCGGGGTGCACCTGCAGCAGATCTTCGCCTTCCCGCACGGCGCGCCCGGCGAGATGGACAAGCTCACCCCGTTCGAGCGCGAGGGCTTTGCCAACCTCGACAAGTTCCAGAAATATTCGGGCTACCAGCCGATCCAGCAGAAGCGTCCAGGAACGCTCGGTTACGGCCTCGTCGATTCACCGGCGGCGCTCCTGGCCTGGAACGCCGAGCTGTTCTTCGGCTTCGAAGGCGAGGGCGCGCGCTTCGTCGACCGCGACAAATATTTGACGCACGCCTCGATCTACTGGTTCACCGGCACCGGCGGATCGGCGGCCAACATCTACTACGAGGACGCGCAGACCGGCGCCGGCTATCGCGAGGACTGGAACGCAACTCCAACCGGCGTCAGCGTCTTTCCGTGGGACTTCCGCTCGATGCGGTCCTTCGCGGAACGCGGCAACAACATCGTCTATTGGAAAGAGATGGAAAAGGGCGGCCACTTCGCGGCGATGGACGTACCGGAGCTGTTCGTCGACGAGCTGCGGCAGTTCTTCGGGCAGGTCAGATGACTGCAGTCGGCATTCCTTCTCCCGTTTACGGGGAAGGTGTCGGCGCAGGCGACGGAAGGGGGCGGCCGCTTGCGCCGAGCGTGGGGCCGCCCCCTACACCACGCTGACGCGTGGTCCCCTCCCCCGTAAACGGGAGAGGAGCGCCGACTGTAAGTTCCGTGCTTACGCCAGCGCCGTGTCGCTGGCCTTCAGCTCGACCTCGTGGGCGAAGCGGATGAGGTTGGAGTAGGGGCAGATGTCGTGTGCGGCCTTCATGTTGGCCTCGGTGTCGGCCTTGCTCCAGCCCGGGATGAACCCGGTGAGCACCGGCACGATGGTGAAGCCGACATTGTCCTCGCGGTCGGCAAAGCTCACGTCGGCCTTGACCTCGGCGCCCTCGGGCAACGTCTTGCCGGCCTTGCGCGCCGCGTTGGCCATGGCGCCCAGGAAGCAGGCGGAATAGCCCAGCGAGAACAGCTGCTCGGGATTGGTGCCGGGGCCGTCGTCGCCGCCCATCGCCTTGGGCACCGACAGCTTCACCGCCACCTTGCCGTCGTCGGTGCGGGCTTCGCCGCCGGCGCGGCCGCCATGCGTCGCCTTGCCGTGTGCGGTGTAAAGAATCCTGGTCATTTGCAACTGCCTTCAATGAGGAAACACGAAACGGCGGCGGGCATAGACCCCAATTTGATTGTACGCAATCGAATTTTGTGCAATTGATTGTGACGGAGGCACGACATGGCCAAATCACTGAAACTTGACGACCAGCTCTGCTTCTCGATCTATGCGGCGAGCCATGCCTTCACGCGGTTCTACCGGCCGCTGCTCGAGCCGCTGGGCCTGACCTATCCGCAGTACCTGGTGCTGCTAACGCTATGGGAAAGCGACCGGTTGCCCCTCAAGGCGATCGGCGCGCGGCTCGGGCTCGATTCGGGCACGCTGACGCCGCTGCTCAAGCGCATGCAGGAGGCCGGCCTCGTCGCCCGGACGCGCGATCCGGCCGACGAGCGGCAGGTGCTGGTGGCGCTGACCGCCAAAGGCCGGCGGCTCGAACAGAAGGCACAGGCCTTCCCGCAGCAGATCGGCGCCGCCGCCAGTTGCTCGGCCGCCGAGCTCGGCGCCCTTACCCGGCTGATCTTTCGCCTGCGCGACGACCTCGGCGCCGCGACCGCGGCCTGACGAAGATCACGGCGCCCGGGCCTTGGCGGCCGGCACGCCCGATGCTAGGCGAAGCACATGGGGGATCATGACACGCGCGGGGGACCGCCCGCGTGCCCGTCGAGGAAGGGTCGGCGGTTATGCAGACTGACGTGGTGCGCGCATTGCTTGCCGCGCTGGCATGGCTCGCCGTCACGTTAGGCGTCTATGTCATCGTCAAGGCGGTGCTGCCGGACCTGACGCCGATGGCGGCGTCGCTGTGGATTGTGGCCGCCCTGGCGCTGGCGGTGGCGGCAGGGGTGAGTGGGCTCGGCTGGTGGCGTGCGGTGGGCTACACCGACCCCGCCGAGTGGCGCGACACGGCATGGCTTGCAGTGCCGGCGCTGCTGACGCTCCTGCCGCTCGTCACCGGCATCCGCCCGCTCGAGGCCGGTGTCCTGCCGCTCCTGGTCGCGGGGTATGCGCTCACCGGCTTTGCCGAAGAAACGATGTTCCGCGGCGTGCTGGTCAGGCTGCTGCACGGGCGCTCGCCGTCAGGCATCGCCGCGATCACGGCGATCCTGTTCGGCCTAGTGCATCTCAGCAACATCCTCATCCGGGGCAACCCGCCGGTGATTTTCGCGCAGGCGGTGGGCGCTGCCGCCTTCGGCTTTGGCTATGCCGCCATCCGGCAGCGCACCAACTCCGTGGTGCCGCTGATCGCGACCCACATGCTGACCGACCTGTTCCTGCAACTGGGCAGGTTGCCACTGATCCCGGTGGCGGTGGTGCAGGACGTCATCCTGTTCGGCGCCGGCCTCTGGCTGCTACGCGGCAGTGGGCGGGCGCGGCCCCGAGCCTGAGCGCGGACGCTTCGGATGCGGCCGCCACGCGTGCCGTCCGGGCCTTGGCGGGCGGCCTGCCCGATGCTAGCCAAGACGCATGGGCGACGACGAGGACAATGGCCGCCTGATGGCGCTCTCAGACGGTGTGATCGCGGTGGCGATCACGCTGCTGGTGCTCGACATCCGCCTGCCCGAGGGGTTCGGCGAATTCTCCGATACCGAGCTCTGGGCGGCGCTGCGGGGCCTGTGGCCGCGCCTGCTCGCCTACCTCCTCAGCTTTTACGTCATCGCCAATTTCTGGTTCTCGCACCGCGCCAAGTTCAACCACATCGTCAAGACCGACGGCCGGCTGATGTGGATCAACATGCTGTTCCTGCTGACGGTGGGGCTGCTCCCCTTCACCACCAACCTCATTGCCGAGAGCGGCGGCACCATCGCGACGATCATCTATGCGGCCTCGATGGTGGTGAGCGCCCTGTCGCTGACTGCGATCTGGCTCTATGCGGGCGCCAACGGCATGATCGACCCCGCGGTGACGCCTGAGGAACGGAGCGACCACCTGCGGGCGACGCTGGTGACGTCGCTGATTTTTGCCCTGTCGATTCCGCTGTCGGTCGTCCATGCCGACAGCGCGAAATATTTCTGGATCACGCTCTGGCCGGCGGGACTGCTGGTCAGGAGCTACGCCCAGTACCGCTGGCGCCGGCGGCATCCGGGCGTGCCCTATCCGACGCATATGCGCCAGCGCAGCGGGGCAGGAGACGCCTGAGCCGCGACCGGGCGGCGAGCGAAATCCTGCGGCTCAGCGTCTCGTGATGGAATAACCCTGTCCCGCGGCCATTCTTTCTCCCTGATGCCGGACCGATCCGGCGAACGGGAGATCTTCATGCACAACCGCCTCATCCGCGCCGCCGGCGCCGGTCTCGTCTGCCTTGCCCTTGCCGCACCGCTGCCGGTGCTCGCCATCGACACCGGGGGCAACGATACCGTCACCACCGCGCCGGCGCCCAAGCCGATGGCAGCAACGCCGGTCAAGCCGAAGGTGAGCGGGCCGACGCTCGCCGTCGCCCGTGCCGATATCGCGGCGAGCAACTGGACCAAGGCGATCGCTGACCTGAAGCTGTTGGTCGCCGCCTCGCCGAAAAGCGCCGACGCCTGGAACCTGCTCGGCTTCTCCTACCGCAGCCACGGCGACCTCAAGCTCGCCGACGCCGCCTACGACACCGCGCTCAAGCTCAACCCCAAGCACACCGGGGCGCTCGAGTACCAGGGCATCCTCTACATCAAGCTCGGCCAGATGGACGAAGCCAAGTCGAACCTGAGCAAGATCAAGGCGATCTGCGGCACCACCTGCACCGCCTACAAGGATCTCGCCAAGGCGCTCGGCGCCTGAACCCGGCGGCAAGCGGATCGGCGGCCGCCCCACGGCCGCCGCCGAGCTGCGGGCGCTTTGCGTCGGAAACGGTGATTGGCAGCGTAGGCCGGCGCGGTCTATGACAGCGGCCTCACCTTGCGGCGTCGCGCCGCCGATTGCTGCATGTCCGATCTCGCCCTCCGCTCCGGCGGCCTGTTCACGCACCGGCCGTTCCTGTTTTTCCTCGGCTCCCGCGCCCTCTCGTCGATGGCCTTCCAGGGCACCGGCGTCGCCATCGGCTGGCTGGTTTACGACCGGACGCGCAACCCGTTCGACCTGGGGCTCATCGGGCTCTGCCAGTTCCTGCCGATGGTGGTCCTCACCTTCGTCGTCGGCCACGTCGCCGACGCGTTCGACCGGCGGCGCATCGGTTTTGTCTGCCAGATCGTCGAAGCGCTCACGTTGCTGCTCCTCAGCATCGGCGTGTGGCAGGGCTGGCTGAGCCTGCCCGCGATCTTCGTTTCGGTGGCGCTGCTCGGCTCGGTGCAGGCGTTCGAGCGCCCGACCATGGCGGCGCTGCTGCCCGCCATCGTGCCGTCCGAGGCGCTGCCGCGCGCCATCGCCAACTCCACCTCGGTGATGCAGACGGCGCTGGTGATCGGCCCCTCGCTCGCCGGCCTGCTCTATGGCTTTGGGCCGGTGGTGCCGTTCGTGGTGGCGACGGTGATGTTCGCGCTGGCGAGCCTCTCGGTGACCTCGATCCCGCATCCGGGCGTCACGCCGAAGCGCGAGCCGGTGACGCTCAAATCGGTGTTCGCCGGCGCCGCCTTCATCCGTTCCAAACCGGTGATGCTGGGCACCATCTCGCTCGATCTGTTCGCGGTGCTGCTCGGCGGCGCCACGGCGCTGCTGCCGGTCTATGCCCGCGACATCCTCCATGCCGGCCCGGTCGGGCTCGGGCTGCTCAGGACCTCGCCGGCGATCGGCGCGGTGGCGATGTCGCTGGTGCTCGGCCGCTTCCCGCTGACGCGCCGGGTGGGCATGACTATGCTCGTCGCGGTCGGGGTGTTCGGGCTCGCGACGATCGTCTTTGCGGTCTCGACCAACATCGCGCTTTCCGTGGCCATGCTGCTGGTGCTGGGCGCGGCCGATACGATCAGCGTCGTGGTGCGCACCTCGCTGGTACAACTCCTCACGCCCGACGCGATGCGCGGCCGGGTCAACGCCATCAATTCGCTGTTCATCGGCACCTCGAACCAGCTCGGCGAATTCGAATCGGGCACGCTCGCGAGCCTCGTCGGCCCGGTGTGGGCGGTGGCGCTGGGCGGCCTCGGCACCATCGCGGTGGTGCTGCTGTGGACGAAACTGTTCCCGGCGCTGCCGAAGGTGCAGACCTTCAAGGAAGCGTGAGGCGCTTGCTGAAATAAAGCGTCGTTCCACCCATGAACGGCTCCTGCCGGTCGAGGCTGTAGCCGGCCCGCTCGTAGAGCACGACGTTGGCGGTGAAGGCGGCGTTGGTGAGGAGCCGCAGCTCGGCGCGACCCGCTTGCCGCGCGATCTCCTCCGCCCGCGCCAGCAGGGTGCGGCCGAGCCCGTGCCCCTGCCGGTCGGGCCGCACCGCGACGTTCTCGATGAACAGGTGATCGTCGTGCAGGATCGTCTCGATCAGCCCGACCATCTCGTTATCGTCGATGGCAAGGTCGAAGCGGTGCTGGCGCAAGGCAAGATCATAGTCCGCCCGCATCGGCATCGGCTCGCGCCCGATCACCGGTACCCACTTGGCGTAGGCGGCGAGGACGATCGCGCGGACGACGCCGGCGTCGGACGGCACACCGAGGCGAAAGCTGGGGCTCATTCCGGCTTCTTGCGTCAGCTTCCGGCGAAGTTCAACCGGTAGCTCAGCGCCTCGGCGATGTGCGGGCGCGCGACCTTCTGCGCGCCGGCGAGGTCGGCGAGGGTGCGGGCGACCTTCAGCACGCGGTGGTAGGCGCGGGCGCTCAGCGAGAAGCGCTCGGCGGCCTGCAGCATCAGGGTCTGGCTCTCACGGTCGGGATCGACCACCGCCTCGATCAGCGTCGCCGGCGCGGCGGCGTTGGTGAACACCTCCGGATGGCCGGCGGCGAGGTAGCGCTCGCGCTGCACGTCGCGCGCGGCACGGACCCGCGCCGCGACCGACGCCGACGCCTCGCCGGTTGCCGGACCGATCATGTCAGCGGCGCTCACCGCCGGCACGTCGACGCGCAGGTCGATGCGGTCGAGGAACGGCCCCGAGACCCGCGACTGGTAGTCGGTGCGGCAGGCGTCGCCGCGTTTGCAGGTGTGGCCGGGCGTGCCGGCGAGGCCGCATTTGCAGGGGTTCATCGCCGCGATGAGCTGGAAGCGCGCCGGGAAGGTGACGCGGGTATTGGCGCGGGCGATCACCGTCTCGCCGCTCTCGAGCGGCTGGCGCAGGCTGTCGAGCACGGCCGGCGCGAACTCCGGCAGCTCGTCGAGGAACAGCACGCCATTGTGCGCCATGCTGGCCTCGCCCGGCCGCACGCGCAGCCCACCGCCGACCAGTGCCGCCATCGAGGCCGAATGGTGCGGTGCGCGGAACGGCCGGCGGTCGCTGAGCGCACCGCCCGCAAGCTCGCCGGCGATCGAG
>DATMTK010000017.1:0-25524 GCA_035564755.1 Devosia sp.
GAATACATGCCAGGCAATTCGATGGCCTCACTGTCCGTTAAGTAACCGGGCATTCTAGATCGGCGGTTTTCTTGCCGATTGACGGACCGATTCCGGGTGGCACAGCATCGCCCCACCGCTATAAAGCGGCATGGGTTCCGAGAAATGATGACGCTCACTGACGTGCTCGATGCGGTTGAAGCCGGCACTTTCGTAAAGGACGAGTCGCCCCAAGCCGACGATATCCCAGCGCGCCGCCGGCGGTCACCACTCCCACCGGACAAGACAAGGCCCACCGCATGCGGCGGGCCTCTCTCCATGCCGATCACGATCGATCAGATGACCGCGACGATCCGGTGATTGCGCGGGCTGACGATCACGAACTGACCGCCGCGGACGAAGTACAGATAGCCGCGGAACCACGGATAGTAGCGGTAGATGCTGCGCGGAACCGGCCGCAGGTAATGGTAGTAGTTGTGCGGGACGCCGATCCCCAGATGGATGCTGAAACTGGGCGTACCGAACATGCCGAAGTTGAAGCCGCGGAAGCGCTGGTGGAACTGGTCGCGGTCGCGCGAGGAGAAGCTGAAGGTTCCCGGCTTCGGGCCACCCGAGGTGCCCGGCGAGGCCAGGGCATTGCCGCCCTGTCCTCCCCCCTGCTGGACGGCATTGTTGGTGGTGGGGCCGCCGCTGCCCAGGGCGCCATTCGTGCTGCCCTTGCCGCCCCCATTGTGGCCCTGGCCGCGCAGCTTGATGCAGTAGGGATTGTTGTAGTTGGAGGGAAGCGAGCAGTCGATCGACCCGCGGGTCGTGGTCGTCGTGGTCGTCGATTGGGCGAGGCTGGGCACCGCGGTGGCCGAGGCGCCGAGCAGCGCGAGAATTGCGAGGGAACCGGTGATCTTGTGCATTCTGCACTCCTTGAGGTGTGCAGCATCGAACTGGCGGCGTCTCCGGAAGTTCCGAATCTTACACAACTGTAAGCTAGTTCGGGTGTCCGGCCTGCCGTGCCAATTCCGCCGGCGGCATGGTCGGACGCCGGGGCTTGACCACCGCTACGCGGTTGCGGCCGAATTGCTTGGCCTCATAGAGCGCGATATCGGCTTCCGACAGCCACGCGAGCGCGTCCTCCGATCCCGCGGGGACCGGGGCGATGCCGATGCTCACGGTCGCGCGAATGAGCTGCGACGACGTTTCAACGATCGTCGATTCGACGATGTGGCGGATGCGCTCGGCGGCGTCGCGGGCATCGTCCGCCTCGGTCTCGGGCAGCAGCATGGCGAACTCCTCGCCGCCGATCCGGCCGAACACGTCGGACTTGCGCATCGCCGACATGCAGGCATTGGCGATCGACACCAGCACCGCATCGCCCGCCGGGTGACCGTGCCGATCGTTGATGACACGGAAATTGTCGACGTCGATTACCATCAGCGCCGACGGCCGGTCGTAGCGGGTCGCACGCAGGAACTCCTTTTCGACTTCAGCCAATAGGCCGCGGCGCGTCAACGCGCCGGTCATCGCATCCTGCCGGGCGATCTGGCGCAGCTCGAACTGCTCGACGACGATCTGGGCAAGCGTAGTGAGGATGCCCGCCTGCCGGGCGTCGAAGGGGCGCGGCTCGGTGTCGATGGCGCACAGCGAGCCGATGTTGTAGCCCTCCGGCGTCGTCAGCGGCACGCCCAGATAGCTGCGGATGTGCGGTGCCCCGGTCACCCCGGGATTGTGCGCGAAGCGGCCGTCGAGCGTCGCGTCGGTCACGGCGAGCGGCCCGCGCTGCTTGATGGTTTCGTTGCAGAAGGCGAACTCGCGCGGTCCGGACCCGACGGCCATGCCGGCCCCGGCCTTGATCCATTGCCGTTCGGCGTCGATCAGCGTCACCGCCGACATCGGCACGTTGAGCACGGTCTGCACGAGATCGACGATCCGCTGGAACGCCTTGTCCTGCCCGGTTCCCGACAGGTCGTAGCGATGCAAGGCCGAAAGCCGGCCATTCTCATCGGTGAGCTTATCGTCGTCGTCCTGCATCGCGACCACCCAACTCATTGAGCTTCGATGCTGCGCCCGGCGGGTTAGAACATGACAACGCCGTAAGCTTGCATTTGCAGCCTTCCATTGACCTTGTGCTAACCGCGGCGCTGGCCCCGACCCAGCCGCCATGCTAGGCAGACGGCCTTTCCAATCAGGGGCTTGGACGTGCCTGACTTCTCTCCTGACCGCCTCAGTTTCGTCTCGAGCGGAACGCCGGATGCCGAACGGGCGCGGGCGCGCCTCACCGAGCGCTACGGCGACGTCGGCCTCGCCGAGGCGCAGGTCATCGTTGCCCTGGGCGGCGACGGGCTGATGCTCCAGGCGCTGCGCGAGGTGATGGAAAAGCACATTCCCGTGTTCGGAATGAACTGCGGCTCGGTCGGCTTCCTGATGAACGACTATTCCGACGACGGCCTCGTCGAGCGCCTCGCGGCGGCCAAGCCGACGCGGATCACTCCCCTCGCCATGCACGTCGTCGACACCGCCGGCAAGCATCACGACGCCCTCGCGCTCAACGAGGTGTCGCTGTTTCGGACCACCTATCAGGCGGTGAAGGTCGAAATCGTCGTCGACGGCAAGACGCAGATGGACGAGCTGATCTGCGACGGCATTCTCATTTCCACCCCGGCCGGTTCGACCGCCTACAATCTCTCGGCCCATGGCCCGATCCTGCCGATCGATGCGCCGCTGCTCGCCCTCACGCCGATCTCGCCGTTCCGGCCGCGGCGCTGGCGCGGCGCCATCCTCAGCAACAACGCCGTGGTGACCTTCCGCGCGCGCGAGACGGAGAAGCGACCGGTCAGCGCCGTCGCCGACAATGTCGAATTCAAGAATATCGCCGAAGTGGTGGTGCGCGAGACCCGCGCGCATCAGGTGACGCTGCTGTTCGATCCGGGCACCGGCCTCGAAGAGCGGGTGCTGAGCGAGCAGTTCCGGTACTGATTTCGTCGCTACGGCGTAGCTCAGGCCGCCGGCAATGCCAGCAGCGGCTCCTGCGGTACCGGCAGCACCCGGTCGCCGGCCACGTCACCGGCGAACGCCGACATCACCCCGCGCGCGGCGCGGCGTGCCAGAGCGACGTTCTGTTCGCTGAGATAGGCGAAGGCATCTTCGAGCTCGGGCGGGATGACGCCCTCATGCTCGACGATCAACTCCTCGGTCAACGCGGTGACCACGAAGTGGCGCGCGGTGATGTCGTCGGCGAGGTCGGCCGAGCGGGCATGGAAGATCAGCCGGGCGATGAGGTTGCGCACGCCCTCGCCCAGCCCGCATTTGGCGAGCAGCGCATTGAGCGCCGAGCGGCTGCCGGTCTCGAGCAGCGTGAACACTTTTTCGCGCGGCGTGGCCGCCAGCGTCGCGATGCAGTCGGCAAAGAACAGCACCTGGCCGTTGACGACCGCGTGCAGCATCACGCGCGCCGAAAGCCGCTCGTTCTCGATCAGTTCGGCCGCGAACGCCTTGCCGTCCGATTGCGCCTCGCCCTCGCCGATCACGGTCAGCGCCGTATCCATGCAATCGCGCAGCAGCCGCTCGAGCCGCGGGCCGGCCACTGCGCCGCGGACGATCCGGGTCTCGCGCAGCGCGGCGACCGCGCACTCGACGAGCAGCAGGCGGGCGGTCGCTGGAAGATCATTCCGGCCGAGCAGCAATCCGCGGATCTCGGCGTCCTCGAGCCCCTGCTCCGTCGCCAGCTTGATCAACAGTACGGGCGGAACGGGCACCTCTTCGCGTGCCAGCAGTTTCGCGGTAATGGCGCGCTGCTCGCGGGCGATCAGTGCTTCGGCGACGCGCGCGGTGAGGCGTTCGCGCAGCGCGACCGCGGTGAGCAGCGGAAGGTCGGCCCTGCGGATGAGGCCGATGAGGTCGGCATCGATCAGCGCCGGCGAATACTGTGCGACGGCGCGGGAAATCACGAGGCTGTCCTGCAGCAGCGCCAGCAGGATCGGGCGCGGCGCCTCGACCGTGTGCAGGAGCCCGTAGGCCAAGGCGGCCCGGACACGGACCGACGGATCATCGAGGAAGCCGATCAACGCCGCATAGAGAGCGGCGTGTTCGTCGGCCGGCCCGGCGTGCATGAGGTAGGCCTGCGCGGCGAGATGGGCCGCCTGTCCGCGCGCTTCGCTGTCGCCCGACTGACTGAGCGCGACAAAGTCGTGATAGGCTACCATCGATCTCTCCGGGCGACCGGAAAGACCTTAGCCTGCAAGGCTTAAGGAACGGTTCACCCTATTCGTTGACGCCTTGGTAAGGAGGCTGCTGCGCCAGCACCTGGGTGAAGAAGGCGCTGTTGGGCGTATGCGGCCCCGGCGACATCAGGATGCGCGGCTGCGGAACATCGCTCACCGGGGCGGACTGCGGTGACGATGCGTCCGGCAGGAGCGGCGGCGGCGTCAGGCCCGACACGTCGCCATCGCCCATCAGCGCCAGTGGCTGGGTGTCGGCGGCGGCGCCGAGTCCGGTCAGCGGCGTCGGCATCGCGAAGGGGTCGCCGACCTGGGCCGGGGCATTGTCCGGCCTGCCCGACATGGCGCTGTCGATCGCCGCCAACGGCTCCGGCGGGATCGCCGTGCCCGGATCCATCAGCGCCAGCGGCTGTGCAGTCGGCGCGGGATCGATCGGCGGCACACCCTGCGACGCCATCAGCGGCGCGGCGGCCTCCACCCCGATCAACGGCGTCGGCACGCCGCTCGGCGCCTGGGTGCTGAACAACGCCGTGAACGACATGTCCGCCTTGGAGAATCGCGACGGCACCTCGTCGGTCGAGGGGTCCTGCTGCGCCGAACCATCACCCGGCCCTGCGCCCGTCTTGGGTCCACCCGCTGCCATCTGTTGGCTCGCGAACTTCGAGTCGGGCTGGATGTCGGCGGCGACGATCCCGCCCTGCTGCGCGACGAGCGCCTTATAGACTTCGCGGATCGTGCGCGAATGGCCGTTGGAATAAAAGATCTGCGGGTTGGCCTTGGCCGCCTCGGGGAACAACCGCGCGGCGATCTGGTCCGGATTCTGCAGCCCCGCGTCGAACATCTTCTCGGCACCCTGCGGCCCAAGAAAGTGCGCGATGTAGAGCTCGCCGGGGCTCGGCATGCGGCCGAATTTCTGCTGCAGATAGGCGCCGTTGCTGCGGGTGAACGCGGCGGCCATGTCGGCGGCGACCTGCGGATCCTCGCGCAAGGCCAGCACCTTGGCGCGCAGCGCCTTGTCCTTGATGGTGTAGTTGCCGTTGGCGTCGGTGGTGATGGCGTCGGCATATTTTTGGTAGCCGAGGCGCGGCCCCTCCTCCTTCATCACCTGGAGCCAGGTCGTGTCGAGGAACTGGAACAGCCCGACTGCCGAAGAGCTCGGCGCCTTGGCATCGGGGTCCATCGACGATTCACGCTGCGCCGTCTGCACCAGGTAATTGAAGTCGACGCCGCTCTTGTCGCCGGCGTTGTTCAGAACGTAGGCGAGGCTTTGCGGAATGGTGATCGGTTGGACGCCCATGGCGACTCCCGGCCCGACGGTCGAGGTTAACAAAGCGCTAACAGGCGTTAACGAGCCGTTAACCGTTCCAGAACGTCACAATCTTGTCGACGTCGGGGCGGTCGCGATCCTCGATCACGGCGGTCGGCGTGCCGATGTGGACGAAGCCGACGAAGCGCTCGCCGCCGCGGGCGCCGAGCATGGCTTCCGCCTCGGTGTCGAAGCCGTACCAGCGGTTGGTCCAGCTCGCGGCGAAGCCCATCGCGAAGGCCGCGTGGCTCAGATTGAAGCAGACATTGCCGGCCGACAGCAGTTGCTCGATCTCGGGCGATTTCGGGTTCGGCTTGGGCGACAGGATCACGCCGATGGTCAACGGCGCCGGCAGGAATTGCTTGCGTTCGATCTCGAGCGACGCCTCGTCGATCTCGGGCATGCGGGATTTTCGGATCTCGGCCAGCCTCTCCCCGGCGCGTGCCCGCGCGTCCCCCTGGATCACGACCAGCCGCCAGGGGGCGAACTTGCCGTGGTCGGGGACCCGCGTCCCGATCGTCAGGATTTCATGGAGCTCGCCGGGCGTCGGCCCGGGGTCCTTGAGGAAGCCGATTCCCACGGAACGGCGGGTCTTGAGGTAGTCGCGCAGAGCGGCGTTGACAGGCATCGTGTGGTCCTTGCGGGTGCTGGGCCCTTATGACACAGCTTTTCCCCAATCCAAGGGTAGGCGGATGACTCACCCGCGGTTGGGCGGCTCAGAGGGCATCGGGTTGAAATTCTGGCGCATGATCGCAGTTCTGGCGCTCTGCGCGGCCGGGCCGGCATGGGCGCAGGATGCTGCTCCAGTCCCCGCGCCGATGCCGATGTTCCACGCGCCGGTCGCGAGCGGCACCGATGCGGCACCCGCCGACCAACCGGCCTCCGACAGCACTGCGCCCGACTCCCAGGCGGCCCAACAGCCGGCTACCGCTGCTCCTCCCACGGCTCCGGCCGAACCGGCGGTGCCGGCTGAGCCGCAACCGGTCAAGCTCGAAGCCATGATTGCCGACGGCGGCCAGCCGATCGCCGACGGCGTGACCTGGCGCGTCTTTTCGGACAAGCCCGGCGCGAACGGGCAGTTGGTCCTCGCCGCCAAGTCCGACAGCGCCGTCGCCACGCTCGAGCTGCCGCCCGGCAATTACGTCATCGATGTCGCCTACGGCCACGCGCAGGCGAGCGACACCCTCACCGTCAAGACCGGGGTCAACGAGAAATCGATGGTGCTCGGCGCCGGCGGATTGCGGCTCAATGCGGCGGTCACCGGCGACGTGCCGATCCCGATCAACCTGTTGCACTTCGACGTCTTCACGTCGGGCCAGTCCGACGCCGAGCGTGCCCTGGTCGCACAGGGCCTCGCGGCCAACGACATCATCACGCTCAACGCCGGCACCTATCACATCGTCTCCTACTTCGGGGACGTGAATGCCATCGTCCGCGCCGACCTGCAGGTGGAGGCCGGCCAGCTCACCGACGCGACGCTCTACCACAAGGCGTCGCAGGTCTCGTTCAAGCTCGTGACCGAAACCGGCGGCGAGGCCATCGCCGACGTCGACTGGACGGTCAAGGGCAGCGATGGGACGACGATATTCACTAATACAGGCGCCTTCCCATCCACGGTGCTGGAGCAAGGCGACTACACCGTCTTCGCCAAGCGCAACGACAAAGTCTACAACCGTCAGTTCCAAGTGAAGCCGGGACAGCCGCAAGACATCGAAGTCCTGACGACGGTTTACTAGACCATCACTGCTCTTCCGATTTGATTGCCGCATCCGGCCCGGATGCTATAAGCGGCCCATTATACCGCCGGGGGGCGGAACAGTATGGCTCAACCGGACCGTCGCCTGGTCCCGATCGTGTCGCTGGATGTCGTCGGTTATTCGCGTCTGGCCGAGATCAATGAACGGCAGACCCTGCGCCTCGTGCAGCGGGTCTACGATCGGCTGGTTGTGCGCACCATCGGCCGCTATGGCGGCAAGGTCTTCAAGACCATGGGCGATGGGCTTCTGGCCGAATTCCAGAGCGTCGTCGCCGCCATCGAGTGGGTCGCCGACATTCAGCGCGAGCTGCACGAACGGCGATTGCGCGTTCCCGGTGGCGGAACGTTCCAGGTTCGCGCCGGTGTCGTTCTCGCCGATGTGCTCGTCGCCGGCGACGATCTCTACGGCTCGGGCGTCAACCTGTCCGTCCGCGTCCAGGCGATCTCGCCGCCCGGCGGCATGGCGATCACCAAGTGGATGCATCAATATCTCGACGGCCGGACGGACCTGCAGTTCACCGACCTCGGGCCGCTCGACCTCAAGAACGTCACCAAGACCGTCCGCATCTATATCTGGCATCCCGACGGGGTGAGCCAGAAGCAGGCCGCCGAGCTGCCGGCGCCGCCGCCCTCGAGCCGGCCGTCGGTGGTGGTGCTGCCGTTCGACAATCTCTCGGGTGAGGCCGACCAGGCCTATTTCGCGGACGCCGTGGTCGAGGAAATCACCGCCAACCTCTCGCGCATCCGCGATTTCTTCGTCATCGCCCGGAACTCGGCCTTCTCATACAAGGGCCGCTCGGTCGACGTACGGCAGGTCGGCCGCGAGCTCGGCGTGCGCTATGCGGTCGAAGGCAGCGTCAGGCGTGTCGGCGAGCGCGTACGCATCACCGCGCAGCTCGTCGATGCCGACAGCGGCAACCACATCTGGTCGAACAAGGTGGATGGCGGCGTCGCCGATCTGTTCGACCTGCAGGATCGCGTGGCGGCGGACGTGGCGAGCGCGCTGCAGCCCTCGATCCGCCGGGCAGAAGTCGAGCGCGCGCGGTCGAAGCGTCCCGACACCCTTGCCGCCTACGACCTCGTCATGCGCGCCTTCCCGCATCTGTGGGCGCACCGCATGGCCGAAAACCCCAAGGCCATCTCCTACCTCACCAGGGCCCTGTCGCTGGAGCCGACCTATGGCCTCGCGGCCGCCCTCGCCGCCTGGGCGCACGGCCAGCAGGTCGCCTACAACTGGACCTCCGACATCGCGGCAGAACGGGCCGAGGGCGAGCGGCTGATCGAGCTCGCCACGCAGACCGTGGGCGACGATCCCACCGCCCTCACCGCGCTCAGCTCCGCCATCATGTTGCTCGGCGGCGACGTGCGCCATGCGGCCGGGCTCGCCGAGAAGGCGCTGCAGCTCGACCCCAACCACGCCTGGGCGTGGATGCGGCGCGGCTTCGGCCTGGTTTACCTCGGCCAGCCGGAGGAGGCTCTCGCCGCCTTCGACAAATCCACCCGGCTGAGCCCGCTCGACCCGTTCGCGTTTAACGTCCACCTCGGGATGGGGCTTGCCCATTTCGCCGCGGGCCATCCGGAAAAAGCTATCGAGCTCGCTCGCCAGGCCCTCGCCGAGCGGCCGGGCCTCACCTGGCCCTACCGCGATCTTGCCGCGTATTACGCCGCTACCGGCGATCTGGTGAACGCCAGGGATGCGCTCGCAAAATTCGTCTATCTCCGCCCGGTCATGTCAGCGGCCTCGATCCGCGACGGGCTGCGCTTCATGCAGCCGGCCCTGCTCGAGCGCTATGTCGGCGGGCTGGAAGCGGCGGGCCTGGAGTAGTTAACCGGCGTTTACCGGATTGCCCGCGATTGGGGGCAGTGACTTCCCGCCTTCGCAAGCGTTGGCTGTCATGATCGGTTCGCGTTTGTTGGGGAAGTGACTTGGACCTCCGGCTCGAAAAGCGCCTGTCGCCGCGGCGCAATACGATGATCATCGCCACCATCGTCTACGATGGCGGGCGCAGCCGGATGGATTGCGTCATCCGCAATCTCAGTGACGGCGGCGCCAAGCTCGAGGTGCCGACGGTGCGCGGCATCCCGGCGAGCTTCGATCTGCTGGTGCCGCGGCACCAGCCGCAGCATTGCCGTGTTGCCTGGCGCGCGCTGAAGGAAATCGGCGTAACGTTCATCCCGTGATCGGCACGGGCTGAACATTCAACTGGCGTTCATCTCGTTGCTCATAGACCCAAATTCGGGGCGTCTTGAGGGAGATGACCATGGGCAAGCAGGCTTTCGTGATCGCGGGCAGCCGCGTTGCGCTGGTCGCCAACGACACCACCGATTTCCGCTACCGCGCGGCGGCGCACTACGTGCCGGTCGGCGTGCAGGTGCCGGTGCGCGCGCATGATCATGCCGAGACGCAGTTCATGGTCGAGGACGGCATCGTCGAATTCATGATCGGCGGCGCAGCGGGCATCGTCTTTGCCGGCGATTTCGTGCGCGTGCCGCCCGGCGTGCCCTATGCCTATCGCAACGCCGGCGAAGCGATGGCGCGGATCCTGGTCCGCTCCGTCAACCCGGCACCGGCCCGGCAGGCGGCGCAGATCGCCGGCCCTGTCGCGGCCTGAGCCTCAGCGTGGCGCAATTGTCTTGGCCAAAACGGGCGCGACCGGCCCGAGCTGGGTGCGCTGCTCGCCGACCGGCGTGAAACCCAGTGCGGTGTAAAACGCCAGGGCGTTCGGATTGCCCACCACATGCAGCCGGGTCGCGCCCCAGGCCGCGGCCTCCCGCTCCGCGGCGAACATCAATTCGCGGCCAATGCCTTTGCGCCACTGGCTGGGTTCGACGAACATGTCCGCGATTTCGGCGTCGTTACCGTCCTGGGCGGCCAGGCTGATGAAGCCGACGATGGTCTCGCCGTGCTCGGCGACGATGACTTCGTTGTTGGCGAGCAGCTCTTCGTCGATATCCGTCAGCGCCGGGTCCTCGAGCAGGCTCTGCAGCACGTCGCCGGTCTCACCGACGAGCGATGCCCGGCGCTTGAGAGCGCTGAGATTGAGCCGGTCGTCCGGATGCGCGATGCGGATATCGAGCTTCATGCCTGCCCGGCCGCCCGTTTCAGCAACAGTTCGCGCTCGCGCGCATTCTGCGCCATCCCGGCGGCGCGCTGGAACTCGGCGCGTGCCTCGTCGAAGCGGCCGAGCCGGCGCAGGAAGTCGCCCCGGACGCTCGGCAGCAGGTGATAGTTCTTGAGCAGCGGCAGCTCCATCAGCGGCTCCAGCAGGCGCAGGCCCGCTTCAGGGCCGTGCGCCATGCAATGCGCGACCGCCCGGTTGAGTTCAACGATCGGCGACGGCGTCACCCCCGCCAGTTCGTCGTAGAGCTCGGCAATGCGGCTCCAGTCGGTGTGATCGGCCTTGCTCGCCCGCGCATGGCAGGCGGCAATTGCGGCTTGCAGGGCATAGGT
This sequence comes from Devosia sp., assembly GCA_035564755.1. Taxonomy (GTDB): domain Bacteria; phylum Pseudomonadota; class Alphaproteobacteria; order Rhizobiales; family Devosiaceae; genus Devosia_A. Next base: position 10,701 of record DATMTK010000017.1, read on the forward strand.
CCCGCCGCTGCCGCCGAGCCGCTCGGTTTGCTCGAGCGCGGCAAGTCCGCGCCGGATGAGAATCTGGTTCCAGCGCGCCCGGTCCTGATCGAGCAGCAGGATCGGCGTGCCGTCCCCCGCGACCCGCGCTTCCGATCGCGACGCCTGGATCTCCATCAGCGCGACAAGCCCGTGCACCTCGGGCTCGTTCGGCGCGAGGCGCGCGAGGATACGGCCGAGCCGCAGCGCTTCGTCGCAAAGCTCGGTGCGCATCCAGTCGTCGCCGGCGGTCGCCGCATAGCCTTCGTTGAAGATCAGGTACACGACCTCGAGGACCGAACCGATGCGTTTGGCTCGATCGTCGCCGCCCGGCACCTCGAACGGAATGTGCGCATCGGCCAGCGTCTTCTTGGCGCGCACGATGCGCTGCTGGATCGTCGGTTCCGGCACCAGGAACGCCCGCGCGATCTCGGCCGTCGTGAGTCCGCCGACGAGCCGCAGCGTCAGTGCGCTGCGGGCCTCGGCGCTGAGGATCGGATGACAGGCGGTGAAGATCAGGCTCAGCAAGTTGTCTTTCACCTCGTCGTCGAGCCGCGCGTCATAGTCCGGCGCGTCGTCCTCCTGTCGCAGCTCCTCGTCATAGGTCAGGGCCGGCATATTGCGCGCCAGCACTTTGCTGCGGCGGAAATGGTCGATCGCCCGGCGCTTCGCGGTCTGCATCAGCCAGGCGCCGGGATTGTTCGGAATCCCGTTCTTCGGCCAATCCTTGAGCGCCGTCACCAGCGCGTCCTGCGCCAGCTCTTCGGCAAGGCTCATGTCGCGCGTCATCCTGGTGAGGCCGGCGACCAGCCTCGCCGCCTCGATGCGCCACACTGCCTCGACAGCGCGCTGGGTTTCGATCGGTGTCATGGGCGGCGGATCAGAACAGGTCTGGTCCGCCGCCGCAAGTCGGGCGGCTATTGCTCTAGGTTCTGCTGGACCATCTTGTCGTACCGGTCCTGCTGCTCCTCGGTGAAGCCCAGGCTCTCCGCCGTGGCAAGCGGACGGATTTCGATCTGCACGTTGCCGTGCGCGTCGCTCGATGGCCATTGCTTGACCAGCTCGATCACCTCGGCCAGCGAGGCTGCCTCGATGATCGAATAGCCGGCGATCAACTCCTTGGCTTCGGCAAACGGCCCGTCGATCACCTTCGGCTTGCCGTTGCTGAAGCTGACCCGGGCGCCGCGCGCGGAGGCCATCAGGCCCGCCCCGCCCTTCATCTTGCCGCTTCGCACCAGCATCTCGTTGTAGCTCGTCATGTCATCGATGAGCTCTTTGCTCGGCAGCACGCCGGCTTCGGTTTCGGCGTCGGCCTTGCGAATGACCATGAATTGCATCGTCGTCTCCTCGTCAGTTGGCAACCGGCTTGTCGTGCCTATCGCGCCAGGCCTGCTCGCGGCGCCGGTGGTCCTCGGTGACGAGGTCCTCATCGAAATCGGAGAGGCGGTGCACCTGGCGCACCTCGATCTCCTGACCCTCCGGCATCGGGATCTTGCGTGCCCAGGCCAGCGCCTCGGACAGGTCCTTGACCTGAATCACCCAGAACCCGGCGATCAGCTCCTTGGCTTCCGCAAATGGGCCGTCGACCACCCGCGTCTTGCCGCCGGCGAGGAACTGCACTTTCGCGCCTTTGCTGCTGCCGGCCAGCCCCTCCATCGCCAGCAGGATGCCGGCGTCCACCAGCTCCTGATTGTACCGGCCCATCGCGGCAATGTCCTCGGCGCTCGGCGGCTGGCCCGCGTCGATGCTCGGATTGGATTTGACGATCATCATGAATCGCATCGGGTCTCTCCGTCTGTTCGCCGTGCATCGTTGCCGGCTTCATCCTCACGACGAAGCGTCGGTGCGGGAATCGACACCTCTCCGGCGGATTTTTCAAAACTCTTGCGCAAGCGGCTGATACCGCAACGCAATTCGTTTATTAAACCGTCCGGTTGACAATAGAAACGGGCGAGTGTATTCAACCATCAAGTTAATCAATTGGCTGGTTGAATACCATGTCGCCGGACAGACTGAGCCTCACGCTCTCCGCCCTCGCCGACCCCACCCGCCGGGGCATTCTGGCCCGTCTCGCCACCGGCCAGGCGACGGTCACGGAGCTGGCCGAACCCTACGACATGAGCCTTGCGGCGGTCAGCAAGCACCTCAAGGTGCTGGAAGGCGCGGGGCTCATCTCGCGCGGCCGGGACGCGCAATACCGTCCGTGCAGGCTCGAGGCCGGCCCGCTGCGCGACGTCGCCGGCTGGCTCGAGGATTATCGCAAGTTCTGGGAGGCGAGCCTCGACCGCCTCGAAGACTATCTCGCCGAGCTGCAGAAGGGAGATCCCGATGGTCCCCGGAACTGACGCAGAGCCATGGCCGAGATCATCCCGTTCCGGCCGCGCGGCGAGCCCGGGCGCATGCGCTACCGGCAGCTCTGGCTGCAACGCCGACCGCCTCCAGCTTGACCTCGACGGCATGGCCGGCCCCGGCATGGAAATGGTGCCGCCGCTCGACGAACTGCTGGCCGAACGCAAGGCACCAGGCAAATGACTCGCGACGCGGCCGTCCGGCGCCGCTTCGGCACCGGCCTCGGTGACAGCTTCGACAAGCGCGCCGCCGGCGGCGCGCCCCGGTAATGCAAGGAAGAAATCATGTCCGACAATGTTGTCCTCGCGCCTGCGGGCGAAAACTGGTTCAGCATCAGCCGCAGCTTTGATGCGCCGCGCCGGCTCATCTACAAATGCTACACCGAGCCGCAGCACATGGCCCATTTCTGGGGCCCGCGCGGGTCCACGCTGACCGAGTGCAAGGTTGATTTGCAGGTCGGCGGCGTCTGGCTCATGGGCTGGACCTTTCCCGACGGCCGCGGCTGGCGCTACGCCAGCGTCTATCTCGGCATCGTGCCGGACAGCGAGCTCCACTATCGCGACGCGCCCGATGACTGGGCGTTCGGGCTCGACGGTTTGCCGCCGGTCGAGCTCGACTCCAGCATCGCGCTGGCCGATCAGGGCCGCGGCACCCTCGTCACCGTCACCGTCCGCTGCACCTCGGCCGAGGCGCGCGACGAGAACGTCCGCCGCGGCTTCACGGGCATGGTCAGCACGGGCAATGACCGGCTGGCCGAATACCTCACCACGATCGACCTCGCCAAGGTGTAGGAGATCATCATGCCCTTCGTTCCCTCGAAAGACGGCACGCGCATCGGCTACAGCGTGACCGGCACCGGGCCCGTCATCGTGCTCGTCGACGGTGCGCTCTGCTACCGGACCTCCGGCCCGATGGGTCCGATCAGCGCCCAGCTCAAGGACCGCTTCACCGTCGTCACCTATGACCGGCGTGGCCGCGGCGAGAGCGGCGACACCAAGCCCTACGATCCGCAGCGCGAGATCGAGGATCTGGGGGCCGTCATCGACGCCAACGGTGGCACGGCGGCGCTGTTTGCGATCTCCTCCGGTGTCGTGCTTGCCCTCGCGACCGCTGACGCGACGCCCGAAAAGATCAGCAAAATGGTGCTCTACGAAGCACCGCTCCTCACCGACGATACGCGCCACGCCGATCCCGCCTATGCTGCGACGATGTACGCGCTGGTCGACCGCGGCGACACCGTCGGTGCCGTCAAGCATTTCCTCGGCGCTGGCGTCGGCGTGCCGCGCTACGCCATGTTCATGATGGGCCTGTTCGGCCTGTTCAGGAAGCTCGCCTCGATCGGGGCGACCCTCGCCTATGACACCCGCATCATCATGCCGTACTGGACCAACTCCCCGCCGCCAAAGACCGCCTGGGCCCACGCCACCATGCCGATCCTCGCCATCGGCGGCGGCAAGTCAGATCCCTGGATGCAGAACGCGCAGGTCAACATCGCCAAGGCGCTGCCGAACGCCACGCACAAGACCCTGCCGGGCCAGAACCACATGGTCTCGGCCGCCGCCATTGCACCGATGATCAAGGCGTTCGCGGCCTAGTGCCGCGAGCCCTCAGAACTCCGCCCAGTCGTCTGCCTTGAGCGCGGCGTTGCCTTCGGCCAGATAGGTCCGCGCAGCGCTCGCCACCTTGGCGCGCGGTGTCCGGGCCGGCGCCGGCCTGGCCCTGGCTGCGGCGGGGGCTGCGGGCGCGTGGCGCTCGCCGCCCTCCTCCATCATGAACGTATCGACGATCCTGTCGAGCTCGTTGGCCTGGCTCTCGGTCTGCTCGATCGCCGCATTGGTCTCTTCCACCAGGGCGGCGTTGTGTTGGGTCATCTCGTCGACCTGCTTGACCGCCGCGGTCAGCTCGTTGATCGAGTTCGACTGCTCGGATGTCGCGCGGGTGATCGCTTCGATCAACACGCCGTTCTCGTGGATGCCCTCGAGCATCGAGGTGACCTTCTGCGTCGCCTCGGCCACCTTGCGGCTGCCGGTCGACACCTCCGAGGACGATTGCTCGATCAGCGCCTTGACCTCCGATGATGCTCCGGCGGCCGATTGCGCCAGGCGGCGCACTTCCACCGCCACCACCGCAAAGCCCTTGCCGGCGTCGCCGGCGCGTGCCGCTTCCACCGAGGCGTTGAGCGCCAGCAGATTGGTCTGGAACGCGATGTCGTCGATCAGCCCGATGATGTTGGAGATCTTGGTCGAGCTCGCCGAGATGCGCTCCATCGCTTCGTTGGCCTCACGCATCACGTCATTGGTCTGGCCCGCTGTGTCGGAGACGGCGCGCGCCTTCATGCTGGCCGATCCCGCCCGGTCGGCGTTCTCCGCCACCGTGCTCGAAAGCTGCTCCAGCGTGGCGGACGTCTCTTCCACCGCCGCGGCCTGCTTGGTGGTGCGGTCGGCGAGGTCGTTGGCACCCGACAGGATTTCGCCCGTCGCCGTCTTCAGCGACGTCGAGGCGCTGCGCAGCCGGCCGACGATGTCGCGCATCGTCGCCACGGTGCCGTTATAGGCGACACGGACGCGCTCGATATCGCCCTGGAAGGCATCGTCGATCACCGCCGTGAGATCGCCGTCGGCGAGCCGCGCCAGATGCGCGCCAAGGACCTTCACGGCCTCCTTGCGCGCCGACGCATCGGTCGCATCGGTTGCGTATTTCACCACCTTGTAGGGTTTGCCGCTCGGATCGAAGATCGGGGTGTACGAGGCCTGGATCCAGACTTCCTTGCCGCCCTTGCCGATACGGCGGAACTCGGCCGCCAAGCCCTCGCCGCGGCGCAGCGTCTCCCAGAAGTCGCGATACTCGGCGCTCTGCGCATAGGCCGGGTCGACGAACATGCGATGGTGCCGGCCCTTGATCTCGTCGAGGCCGTAGCCCATCGCCTGGCAGAAATTGTCGTTGGCGGTGATGATGGTGCCGTCGAGGTTGAACTCGATCACCGCCTGGGCCCGCCCGATCGCGGCAAGCTGGCTCTGCGCGTCTGCGGCCGCCAGCCTGCGCGCCGTCACGTCGGCGGCGATCTTGACCACCTTCACGGGCTTGCCGGCCCGATCGAGCACCGGGCTGTAGGACGCCTCAATCCAGACCTCCTTGCCGCCTTTGCCAAGCTCCTTGTACTCGCCGCTGTTGAACTCGCCGCGCCCGAGCCGCCGCCAGAACTCGGCATAGTCCTCGCTCTGCGCGTAGGACGGCTCGACGAACATGCGATGGTGCTGCCCGACGATCTCGTCCAGACGGTAGCCCACTAGATTCAGGAAATTCTCGTTGGCGCCGAGAATGGTTCCGTCGAGCCCGAACTCGATGATCGCCTGCGACTTCGAAAGAGCGGCCAGTGTCGCCGCCGCGTCGCCCTTTCCGAACATCGCTCCAAACAACTTGCTCACGTCACAACCCCCAAGAGTAACGTGCGACAGTGTTGGAGCGTCGAGCTAACGGAGGGTGAAAATCGGAGCCCGCACAGTCCCGTAGGGCGGAATTTATTTTGCGCGATGCTCCGTACTTGGCGGAGGAGCCGGCCTCGCCTCCGTAAAATGAACAAGGCCGGCTCGCATTTGTCAGCCGCGGTCCGGCGTTTCCCCTACGCCGCCAGCTTCGGCGCGCGCTTGAGGTCCGGCGGGACCGCTTCGCCCATCAGCTCGACGATCGCATCCATCGCTGGAACGACCTTCTGGCCATCGCTGCCGAGGCGGCGGACGGAGACCGTGCCCTCCTCGGCCTCGCGCTTGCCGACGACGAACATCAGCGGCACCTTTTGGGTCGAGTGCTCGCGCACCTTGTAGTTGATCTTCTCGTTGCGCACGTCGAGTTCGGCGCGGATGCCGGCATCCTTGAGCTGCTGCACCAGCTTTTCGGCATAGGCATCGGCATCCGACACGATGGTGGCGACCACCACCTGCGTCGGCGACAACCAGAGCGGCATCTTGCCGGCATAGTGCTCGATCATCATGCCGATGAAACGCTCGAGCGAGCCGAGGATGGCGCGATGCAGCATCACCGCATATTTGCGCGAGCCGTCTTCGGCCACGTAGGTGGCGTCGAGCCGCTCGGGCAGCACATAATCGAGCTGCAGCGTGCCCACCTGCCAGGACCGCCCGATGGCGTCCTTGAGGTGGAACTCGAGCTTGGGCGCGTAGAAAGCCCCCTCGCCCTCGGCGATGACGAAGTCGTAGCCGGTGGCGCGCAGGGCGTCGCCCAGCGACTTTTCCGCGGCGTTCCAGCGCTCGATGGTGCCGCCGAACTTCTCCGGCCGCGTCGCCAGCTTGATGACGACATTGTCAAAGCCCATGTCCTCATACACCGAGTAGAGGAGCCGGACGAACCGCTCGGTCTCGGCCTGGATCTGCTCTTCGGTGCAGAAGATGTGGGCGTCGTCCTGCGTCATCTGGCGAACGCGCAGCAGGCCGTGCAGCGCGCCGTGCGCCTCGTTGCGGTGGCAGCAGCCGAACTCGGCCAGCCGCATCGGCAGGTCGCGGTAGCTCTTGGTGCCCTGGTTGAAGATCTGGATGTGCGCGGGGCAGTTCATCGGCTTCAAGGCCATCAGCTCTGCCTTGCCGCTCAGCACCGGACCTTCTTCCTCGGTTCCGGGCACTTCGTCGGGCACCACGAACATATTCTCGCGGTACTTTCCCCAATGGCCCGACGCCTCCCAGAACTTGGACGACATGAGCTGCGGCGTCTTCACCTCGGTGTAGCCGTCCTTGTTCACCCGGCGGCGGATGTACTCCTCCATCTGGTTGTAGATGGTGAAGCCCTTGGGATGCCAGAACACGCTGCCCGGCGCCTCGTCCTGCAGGTGGAACAGGTCGAGCTCACGGCCGAGCTTGCGGTGGTCGCGCTTTTCGGCCTCCTCGATCATCCGAAGATAGTCGTCGAGCTCCTTCTGGGTGGCGAATGCCGTTCCGTAGATACGGGACAGCACCGGGTTGTTGCTGTCGCCGCGCCAGTAGGCGCCGGCCACCTTGGTCAGCTTGAACGCCTGGCCGATGTCCTTGGTCGAGCGCATATGCGGGCCGCGGCAGAGGTCGAACCACTGGCCCTGCTTGTAGATCTTGATCGACTGGTCGGCCGGAATGGCATCGACCAGCTCGACCTTGAAGTTCTCGCCCTTGCTGGCGAAGACGCGCTTGGCTTCGTCGCGACTCCAGACCTCCTTGGTGAAGGCGGCGCCGCGATCGATGATCTCCTTCATCTTCTTTTCGATGATCGGGAAATCGTCCTCGCTGAACGGGGTGTCGCGCTTGAAGTCGTAGTAAAAGCCGTTCTCGATCACCGGGCCGATCGTCACCTGCGTGCCGGGCCAGAGCTCCTGCACGGCTTCGGCCAGAACGTGGGCGCTGTCGTGCCGGATCAGGCCCAGCCCGTCGGGGCTGTCGCGCATCACGAACTCGATTTTGCCGTCGCCCAGGAGCGGATCGCTCAAATCGCTGAGCCCACCGTTCCACTTCATGGCGACGGTCTTTTTGGCGAGGCTGGGAGAGATCGATTCGACCACGGTGGTCCCGGTGGTGCCACGCGCATAGTCGCGTACTGCACCGTCGGGGAACGTCACCTTGATCGTCATTTCTCTCTCCATGAGACTCGGCGGAATTGCCGGAAAAATCGCGCCCTCGAGCGCAGGCGGGCTCTTATCACCCCTGCCGTGGAGTGTCATCCCGCGGGCGGAACTGGCTTATTCGGTGTAGCGGGCAAGGTTCTCGAGCGAAGAGTTCATGCCGGTCTCATGGTCCTGCGGATCGATTCCGGCGGGCACGTTCTCGGCGGTGACGGTGACGCGCGTCCCCTCGCCCTCCGGCTCGAGGCTCCAGGTCATGGTCATCACCCCGGCGAAGGCCGGATCGTCCGACCGGAAGGTGTAGCGCTGCACCACTTCCTGGGCCGGGACCAGCCGAACGAAATACCCCTCGACAATGTCCGTATCCGCGGAGCTCTTGCCCGGCGTCGCGTGATCGGCGTGGCGGAAGGTCAGCTCCATCCGCATCACCCCACCAGGCTTGGGCTCGAACGCCAAGACCGTGCCGGTCATGTCCGAGGGTGGCAGCCAGGTCGCCACGGCCACGGGATCGATGAAGGCCGCATAGATGCGGTCGGCATCGGCATTGATCAGCCGCGAGCTGCTGTCGACACGTCCATTCATCAGGTCCACCGTCCGTAGCGCCACGGTAGATACCAGTGCGAGCCCTGCGGCAATGCGGTTGGCACCGGGTCGTAGCCATGCGTCCCGCCGGGCCGGCAGCGCGTGATCCGTGCCAGCCCCATCCAGCCGCCGGGCCAGAAGCCGAAGCGCCAGATGGCGTCGCGGGTGTACTCGCTGCAGGTCGGCGCGTGCCGGCAGCTCCGGCCGGTGAAGGCCGAGAGCGTGTAGCGGTAGAGCTGGATCAGCGCGTAGGCGACGACCTTGAACGGAAAGTCCAGGACACGCCAGAAATCGCTCATGAACTGAGTCAACGGACCGCCTTAACTGCGTCGCCGGCTTCGATCTTGTCGAGCGCATCGACCACCGCGTCGAACACCAGCAGGGTCGAGGTGTGCCGCGGCGGGTACTCCCGTACCGGTTCGAGGAAGGCAAGGTCGGCCCATTTGCCGGCCGGCGGCGCGCCGTCCGCCTTGAGCATCGCCGTCATCTGTTCGCGGAGTGCGCGGAACTCCGTCACCGGGGTCCCGACGATATGCGTCGCAACGATTGCCGCCGACGTTTGTCCAAGCGCGCAAGCGGATATTTTGTGCCCGTAAGCACATATGTTGCCCGCGTCGGAAATCGCGACATCGACCTCGATCGACGACCCGCAGACCCGGCTTACGCGCCGCGCCGAGGCGTCCGGATGCGCGAGCCGGCCGGGCACGGGTTGGTTCGCCGCGATTTCGAGGATCTTTTGGGAATAAAGATCGCTCAGTTCCATCTAAGTCACATGCGTGTTTCTTGAGGGGCGTACTTCTCCCCCTTATATAGTGCGCACTTGCAGCAAGTCAGGGGCGTCCCTCGTCACTGACCATCCGTGAACCGCGAGGCGGCAACGACGTTTTGCCGCCGGAAATTGACCGGGGAGTCAAATGGACGCCAGCACCAAGCCTGCCGCCGTCAAGTCATTGTCCGAACACATCATTCTCCGTCCGACGCGTGAGGAGGCGGAAGCCGCCGTGCGCACGCTCATCGCCTGGGCCGGCGACGATCCGGCGCGCGAGGGCCTGCTCGACACGCCCCGCCGCGTGACCAAGGCTTACAAGGAATTCTTCGCCGGCTACCACGAGGATCCGGCCACCATCCTCAGCAAGACCTTCAAGGACGTCGGCGGCTACGACGACATCGTCCTGGTCAAGGACATCCCATTCTCGAGCCATTGCGAGCACCACATGGTGCCGTTCTTCGGCAAGGCGCACATCGCCTACCTGCCGCACGACGGCGTGGTCGGCATCTCCAAGCTTGCGCGGCTGGTCGAGGTCTTTTCCAAGCGCCTGCAGGTGCAGGAAGTGCTGACCGCGCAAATCATCGACGCCATCAACGAGCATCTCAACCCGCGCGGCGCCGCGGTGATGCTCGAAGCCGAGCACATGTGCATGTCGATCCGTGGCGTGCGCGCGCATGGCGCGCAGACGGTCACGCAACGCTTCACCGGCGTCTTCGCCGAAGAGACGTCCGAGCAGGACCGCTTCTTCCAGATGGTCCGCGGTCCGCGCTGACCCAGCAACAGCGATCAAGTCGCGCGTTTCCGGCGGTGGCATAGACTGCGTGCTTCATGAGGAAACGCCATGTCCGCCATCGCCAAGACCGTCTGGATGATCGAGTCCCGATTCCGGGATCCGCTGTCGCTGGATGAGATGGCGGCGCACGCCGGCGTTTCGCGTTCGCACCTGTCGCGCATCTTTCCCCTCGCCACCGGCTATTCCATCTCATCCTACATCCGCGGCCGCCGCCTGACCGAGGCGGCCAGGATGCTGGCCGAAGGGGCGCCGGACATTCTCGGCGTGGCGCTCGACGCCGGCTATGGCTCGCATGAGGCATTCACCCGCGCCTTCCGCGAGCAGTTCGAGGTCACTCCCGACGAACTTCGCAAAAGGCGCTCCCTCAACACCCTGCACCTTGTGGAGCCGATCAGAATGGACCCCGCCGAAAAAACTCGCCTCGCCCCGCCCAGGATCGAAGACCATCCCGCCATCCGCCTCGCCGGCCTCGGCGCGCATTACGACGGCCGGACCCTCGCCAACATCCCGGACCAATGGACCCGCGCCGCGCCCTATTTCCAGGAAATGACCGGCAACCGCGTCGGCGACGCTTTCGCCGTGGTCGGGCGCATGGACGAAGAGACCGACGGCTTCGACTATTTTTGTGGCGTGCCGGTTGCTGCGACCAAGGAGGTCCTTCCCGGCCTCAGCGTCATGACATTGCCGGCGACGCGCTACGCGCAGTTCGCCCATCGCGGTCACATCTCGGAGCTGCGCGCGACCTGCGCGGCCGTCTTTGAAGACGGCCTGCCCGATGCCAAGTTCGAGGCCGACCACAGCTATTTCAGCTTCCTCGAATATTATGGCCCCGACTTCAACCCGCAGACCGGCCTCGGGACGGTCGAGGTCTGGGTCGCGATCAAGCGCTGACTTTGACGCTGGCGCGGGGCGGTATTACCTACCGCCCCATGAGCACCATTTTCGCCGACCCGAGCACCCTTACACCCGAGCAACTGGAAGACGGCACGATCTTCGCACCGCGCTTCGACGCGCAGGGCCTGATCACCGCCGTCGCGCAGGACGAGAGCGGCCGCGTGCTGATGGTCGCGCAGATGAACGCCGAGGCGCTGCGCCTCACCATCGAGACGGGCGAGGTTCACTACTACTCGCGTTCGCGCGGCAAGCTCTGGAAGAAGGGCGAAACCTCCGGCGAGGTGCAGAAGCTCATCAAGCTTGCGACCGACTGCGACCAGGACGTGTTGCTCGTATTCGTCGAGCAGACGGGCCGTGGCGCGGCGTGCCATACCGGCCGTAAGAGCTGCTTCTACCGTGTGCTCAAGGACGGCGCCCTCAGGGATACCGGCGAGCCGCGGCTGTTCGATCCCAAGACCGTTTACGCTCAGTAATGCGGTGGCGGCGGCTCCGGTGGCTCGGCGAGCGCCGGGTTGTCGGCGAGCTCGCGCACCCGCGCGCCGAGGTTGCCGATCAGCCGCTTGAGCTCCGCGATCTCGGTCCACTGCGCCGTGATGGTCCGGCTCAAATCTTCGATCGCCTGCTCCTGATAGGCGATGGTCGTCTCGAGCTTTTCCAGACGCTCGGTGTCGGTCATGCCCGTCTCCTTTCGAGCAGCGGCACCAGCAGCAAGCCGCCAAGGAAGCCCGCGATATGCGCCTGCCAGGCGACCTGGAAGTCGTTGCTGCCCGTAAACATCGGAATCAGCGGCACGATGCCGTTGAGAACGATCCAGGCCAGCGCGAAGAGCCGCGCCGTCGGATTGCGGAAGAATTCGCCCAGCGTCGCGAGCCGGCGGCCGAGAAGCTGCCGCTCGCCGGTCTTCTCGTCGACCGCGACCACCGGGGGTTGAAAGATGAAGCGCGTGGCGGCGCCAGTGAGCGCAGCGATGCCGCCCGAGGCGCCGAGCAGAACCTGGACTTGCGGCAGCGTCGTCACCGCAAAAGCCACGGCCCCCAGCGCCGCGCCGACAAGAAACAGCGCCAGCATCCGCACGGCGCCATAGCGCTGCGCGATCGGCGTTCCAAACGCCGCGAGCCACACGACGTTGAAGCCAACATGCTCCCATCCCGCATGCAGGAAAGCGTGCGTAAATGGCGTCCAGATGATCGGCCAGACACCGCCGTCGAGTCCGCTCGCATCGATCACCCGGTAAGGGATGAAGGCGAACCAGGCATACAGCGCCTGCCGGCCATCTTCGTTAAGAACCAGGTCCGAAGCGGCCTGAATCGCGAGGAGCAGGCCACACAGCACCAGCACCGACAGCGGCAGGTTGAAGATCGGCTGCCGTTCGGCCGAAGCCGGAAGCGGCTGATTTTCCTGAGGTTTTTGGTCCTCGCTCATTGCAACTCCAGGATTTCCGGCCTTCGCACCGACTTATTCACACCACACCCGCGCCATTAACCTTAAGGAAGCTTTAAGGGCGATTTCCGCCCGGGCTTTTGCGAGGGTGCATCCCGGCGGCGGACGGGCCTTCGGGCGCGCTGGCTGGGGTTTGGGATATAGGTTGGCGGCCATGCAAAAACAGAGCACAAAAACGCTCTACGACTACTGGAATACCTTGCGCGGCTCGCGCAGCGCCCCCGACCGCCGGGACCTCGACCCGACCAGGATCCGCGGCGCCCTCGCCAATACCTTTATCCTCGAGCTCAATGACGGCCAGGAGTTCGACTTCCGGCTGGCCGGGTCGCACATCTGCTCGATCTACTCGCGTGAGCTCAAAGGCCGCTCGTTCACGCGCCTGTGGCATCCGCGTGACCGCGACGCGATGGAAACGCTGGTTCGCGCGGTGACCGAAGATCACGCCGTGGCGCTCATCACCTTCACCGGCATGACTTCGATCCACACCCGCATGTCGGTCGAGACCATCCTCCTCCCCGTCCGCCACAACGGCTCGACGCAGAACCGGCTGCTTGGCGCCATGACGGCAGTCGACGATCCCTACTGGCTCGGCGTGCAGCCGGTTGTGGAACAGCGTATCAGCGGGCTGCGCCTGATCTGGCCGGACGACCAGTCACACGCCGACCTGGCCCGTGACATCGCCGCGACCGTGCCGCAGGAAGTGGTGTTCGCAACCGGCGGCGGCGCCGCGCCGCAGCCGATGGCCGCGACCGTCTTCGGCCGCCAGGCCCGGCGCTACGCGCACCTCGCCGTCATCGACGGCGGCCGACAGTAAAAAGTCCCGGTTTCCGGCCAATCTGCGCGGCCAGCATTACATTCGGTTAACCAAAACTGGTTAGCGTCTCACATGTCAAAGTGAGCGACCTGGGCATGCTGACCAACAATACTTCCCCGCAGCGGACGTCCAGGCCGGCGCGCGCCTACGCGCAACTGCCCAAATTCCAGCGCGTCAAGGTTTCGGTGCTCGGCCGCTACATGCTGGCCGACCGCCGCGAGTTCCCCTGCCAGGTCCTCGAAATGTCGCCCGGAGATGCGGTGGTGATCGCGCCGGTTTCGGGCAATCCCGGCGAAAAAGTGATCGCCTATCTCGATCATATCGGCCGGGTCGAAGGCTCCATCACCGAGCCCATCGAGGGGGGGTTCGTCATGGATCTGGCGGCCAGCCCCCGCAAGCGCGACAAGATGGCGGCGCAACTCACCTGGCTCGCCAACAAGGACATCCTGAACCTTCCCGAAGACCGCCGCCACGAGCGCGTCGTGCCCGACAACCGGCACTCGACCGTCGTTCTGGACGACGGCCGCCGCTACAACTGCAAGATCATCGACATCTCGCTCTCGGGCGCGGCGATCGAGCTCGCGGTACGTCCGGCGATGGGCACGCCGGTGACCCTCGGCCGCATGCGCGCCCGCGTGGTCCGGCATTTCCAGGATGGGGTGGCGGTGGAGTTCACCTCGGCGCAGGAAATGCTCACCGTGGTCCAGCAGAACCTGCGCATCAACTGACGCGTCGCCCGCTGGCGCGTGGTTAATCCAATCTCACCGGCCTCGATAAAACTCGACTAAAAACTCGCGCAGAGTTTTCCGAGTGGGGCAATTTGGCGGCGGCATCGTGTTCCTCGATCAGGGGAATACGAAATGTCCAACGCCATTACAGTCACGCTCGGCGGCACGCTGATTGCGGCCGTCATGTTCACCTCGCCGGCGGCCGCCGGCGGCCTCACGCCCATCGACTTCAGCAATCCGGCGTTCGCGCCGATGACCGGCACGACGAGCATTCCGATCGGCGCCGCCGACTTCTGCAGGCGCGACGGCGCGGCCTGCATGCCGAACAAGGCCGTCGTCCAGGCGGAGATGCTGACCCAGGCGAGCTGGAATCAACTCATCGCCGTCAACGATGCGGTCAACCGCGAGGTCGTGCCGGAGACCGACCAGGACAACTATCACCAGGTCGAATACTGGACCTATCCGGCCGATGGGCACGGCGACTGCGAGGACATCGCGCTCGAAAAGCAGCGCGAGTTGATCGCGGCGGGCTGGGACCCGAGCACACTGCTGATGACCGTGGTGCGCGAAGCCGACGGCAACGGCCACGCGGTGTTGATGGTCCGCACCGATCGCGGCGACCTCATCCTCGACAACCAGAATGGCAAGGTCCTGCTCTGGAAGGATACGCCGTACGACTTCATCAAGCGGCAGTCGCAGGCCGACGCCGGCAAGTGGGTCGCGCTCAACGACGACCGCACGACGGTCATCACGGCCGCGACCAACTGACGGTTGAGATCCGAGTTCTTCGGGCCCTTCCCTGATCACTGGTGCCCGACGAAAGTGGGGCCGGCTCTCCCCCGAG
>DATMTK010000018.1:0-15794 GCA_035564755.1 Devosia sp.
GTACAGCTGATTTCCCGCCGCCGTGAACAGATCGATGGCGCGGTTCGGGGGGTCGTCCTGGCGCTGGCGGTCGATGAGGGATTTGCCGTCGTCGGTGCCGCCGAAGTAGCCCTTGAGGCCGACGGTGAAGCTGTAGCCGCCGCTGGTGTGCAGGCGCGCATCGCCGGTCAGCGACAGCGGCATGCCCAGCCCATGGAACTGGTATTCGGTGCTGAGATGCAGCGCCGTGTCGCCCAGCACATAGCTGCCGCCCAGCGCCAGCCGCCAGTCGGGCGTGGCGTAATAGGCGACGTCGCCGATGGCGAACACGCCCGTCTTGTCGAGCAGCGCCGGGTCCACATAGTCGAGGCCGGCAAGGCCGGCCCAGCCCTCGAGGCTGAACTGGTCGAGGTAGAGCTCGCCCTCGGCGCCGATGGCGCCGAGCGTCGCGCCCGGGGCCCTGACGAAGCCGGCGGTGATGCCGGCGAGATAGAGCGAGGGATCGCGGGTGAAGGCATGCGCCGCGCCGCTCCAGGTGAAGCTGCCGTTCCACAGCGCGCTGCCGTCGAACTGCAGGCCGAAGCGCTGTCCGATCGGCACCGAGATCGAGCCCGCGCCGCGCACCCCGCCCGCGCCGGTGAGGATGCCGGGGTCGAACTCCCACTTGCCGTTGATCCCCGATACCGCCGGAAGCTGGGTGCCGGGCTGCACGATGGTGCCGGGCTCGCTGACCACCAGGTCGGCCGCGAGCGCCGCCGCTTGCCAAGAACAGGCAGCAGTGCTGCCAAGAAGAACGATCGCCAGGAGTCGAATGGAGGGCACGCCAACCACCTTTGGACTTCTTAGGACTTCGTTAATAGATGCGGAGGATGGAGGAAATTTTGGCGCTCCTCAAGTCCTGTGGATGCGCAATTTGCCCGATGTTGCGAATCTACATCAGGTCTTGGGCAGGGCCTCCCGCCGGTCACGGGGTCCCGCCGCACTCCCGCAGGTTGGCAGGAACCGGTGTCGACACCGCGCGGCGACCGAAAACCCGCACGCGACGCCCCGTGACCGCTACAGCCTGAGTCCGGTGAGGCCGCGCGGCTTGTAGGTGGAGAGCGCTGCGGCAAGCAGCAGCACGGCGAGGCCGCCCGCGCTGTGCAGCACCATCGCATATTGCCCTTGGCTGCTTGCCGGCCCGATCGCGCCGTTGGCGGCCATCACGGCCAGGGCACCGATGGTCTGGGTCTTGAGCAGCAGCACGACCAGCGCCACGGCGGTGAGGATCAGCTTGATCGACACCCAGTAGTGTTTGACGAGGCCCCACGGCGTGCCGAGGCCCGAGACCGTGCCGACGGCGAGCGCTGCAACCGCGCAGGGAACGATCACCCACCAGGTGACAAGGGGCAGCGCCAGGTACGCGCTGGGGAGGCCGTTGAGCCCGGCCACCGCGAGCACGAGGAAAGCCGCGACGGCGCCGGCAAACCCCACCGAGGTGACGACGTGGACAAACAGCACCAGCTTGCGCAGCGACAGAGGCATCAATTCGGCATCCGCATGTCGCCATGGTTCATCTGGGCGAGCGGGCTGTGGCCCAGCGCGATCATGGCGGCGGCGAGCAGCAGCAGGACCAACAGCCCGATGCCGACAAGCTTCACCCAGCCCGGCACGCCTGGCATCAGTTTCGCGTTTGCCATTTGCTGCGCCTCCGCGCACAGTCCCAGTGCCCGGATTTATCGATACACCATGTATCGATAAGAGTCAAACTGTCTTGGAAAACAACCTGGGAGCGGCATGCCGAAAATCTGGAGCGGAACCATCGATGAACATCGCCGCGCGGTGCACGATGCGGTGCTCGATGCCGCCGCCGCGCTCGTCGCCGGGCACGGCCTGACCGGCGTTACGATGTCGGCCATCGCGACCGGCACGGGGATCGGCCGCGCCACGCTCTACAAATATTTCCCCGACATCGACGCGGTGCTGACCGCCTGGCACGAGCGGCAGGTGGCGCAGCACCTGGCGCTGCTGTCCGAGGCGGCCGCCAGGACGGCCACGCCGCTCGGCCGGCTGCGTGCCGTGCTGACGGCCTATACCGAGCTGCGTCGTGGTCACGATGGCGGCGGCGATCTTGCCGCCATGCTCCATGGCAGTCCGCACCTGACGGCTGCGCACGCGCATCTGCAGGCGTTCCTGCGGGAACTGATCGCGGCGGCCGTGGCGGCGGGAGAGATACGAACCGAGCCGGCCGCTGCCGACCTCGCCGCCTTCTGCCTTGCCGCGCTCGATCACCTGCCGCCGAGCCGGCCCGCCGCGCTGCGCCGCGTCGAGCTCGTCCTCGCTGCGCTGACGGCAAAAGCAAAGGGCGGCTCGCGCCGCCCTTGAGCCTCCGTCCTGGGGAGGACGGCTATTTCTTCGCCGGTGTCGTCACCGTGACGTTGGGCACGTTGAGCGTCGCCGAGGTGCCGCCCGAGCCCGAGTGGTTGATGACGAGGTAGCCTCCGGCGATCAGCAGCAGCACGACGATGAGGATTGCCGCGATCATGCCGGCACCCATGCCGCCGCCGCCGCCTCCGGTGTCGATGATGGTTTCACGATCTGCCATTTGCATTCACCTGTTTCGCTCTTTGTTGCGCGGTGGAAACGGATTCTGGCACCCGCGGTTCCAATTCGCGTCAGCCGGCGACGGAACTGAAGATCGGGGCCGATCGGTTGTCAGCGCAATGTCAGAAAGCAACCGCCGCACGGCAATGCGCGTTATAGCGCCAATCCTCCTTGCCGAGGACACCGGGCACCCCGGGGCGATGCACAATCGATCCCGAGTGTCCGCTTCCGCCGGGGTGAGGCACGCGATCGCCCTCACCGTGTGCAGCATCCCGGCGTCACCAACCACAAGAAGGTCAGGTCATGATCCGGATCGCTGCGCTCTCCACCCTCTATGTCACCGCCATGAGCCTGATGGTCATCGCCTACGCGCTGCTCCCCGCCGCCACCTGAGCGGCCACAAGTCCCCGTCAGGAAATCCTGCCGCGCCTGAGCGATGTCGTGATCGGCGCCGGGCGTTCGGCCCTGGTCCTGATCTTGACGATCTCGCCCGAGCGGCTGGCGGTCGCGAACGCTTCCATGACCTCCAGCACGTGCAGCGCCAGCTCGCCGCTGGCGCGGTGCGGCCGGTCGTTGAGGATCCCGTACGCCATGTCGGCGACGCCCAGCGAGCGGTAGTTCGCATCGGCATAGGGGAGGGTCACCGGCACGTTGTCCCACGCCTCGGCGCGGGGCCTGGCGATCTTCACCTCGCCGCCGAACCAGTTGGGATCGGGCACCAGCATCGAGGCCTCGGTGCCGAACAGCTCATAGGGCAGGTGGCTGTGCTTGGGCACGTCGAAGCTGAGCGTCACCTGGATCAGCGCCCCCGAGACGAACTGCAGCGTCCCGGTCACGTGCGTATCGACGCGCACCGGCATCATCTGGCCCTTCCTGGGCTCCGAGCGGACCGGGCGCTTCTTGTGCGGCGTGGCGCTCATCGCCTGCACCGCCTTCACCGGGCCGAGCAGATTGACGAGGTCGGTGATGTAGTACGGGCCCATGTCGAGCACCGGGCCGCCGCCGATATCGTAGTAGAAGGCCGGATCGGGATGCCAGTATTCGTGGCCGGGGCAGGCAAAGAACGCCGTTCCACCGATGATGGTGCCGAGCTTGCCGCTGTCGATCACGGCGCGCGCCTGCTGGTGGCCGCCGCCCAGGAAGGTGTCGGGCGCCGAGCCGACGCGCACGCCGGCTTTCCGTGCCGCGGCCACGAGCTTCTTGCCTTCGGCGAAGCTCACCCCGAGCGGCTTTTCGCCATAGATATGCTTGCCGGCGGCCACCGCCTTGAGCCCGACCTCGACATGCGCGCGGGGGATGGTGAGATTGACCACGATCTCGACGCTCGGGTCGGCGAGGAGGTCGTCGACCGACTTCGCCTTCACCCCGAACTCGGCGGCTTTCTTGCTCGCAACCTCCGGCCGCATGTCGGCGAGCCCGCGGATGTCGAGCACCGGAAAATCGCGCATAGCCTTGAGATACTGGCTCGAAATATTGCCCGCGCCGATGATGCCGACGCCCAGTCGCTGCCTTGCGGCCATGAAGTCCTCCAGGATCGCTGATGGCGCCGCAATCGCCGCTGCGCCCGCCTCCGCCCGACATCTACCCGGCGGCCCGCCGCCTCGCCAGAGGGCGTGAGGTACGTACGCCGGATTTTGTGCGAAGCGCTCTGCCTGTTATGAGCCGGCCATGCCGCCGCTGCCCTCGACCTTCGATTATCGCCCGCCCACCGATCCATGGATCGACATCGTCTATGAGGACGACCGGCTGATCGTCTGCAACAAGCCGAGCGGGCTGCTGACGGTGCCCGGCAAGGATCCCTCGCTCGCCGATTGCCTCGAGGTCCGCGTGCAGGCGCGGTCCGCGGACCGTCCGGCGACCAAGGTCGTGCACCGGCTCGACAAGGACACCTCGGGCCTGCTGCTGCTGGCTTACGACAAGCCGGCGCTGGCCGCGCTCGGCAGCCAGTTCGAGCACCGCACGATCGAGAAATACTATGTCGCGCGCGTCTGGGGCGACGTTGCGGGCGAAAGCGGCATCGTCGATCTGCCGCTCGCCACCGACTGGGAGAACAAGCCGCGCCAGCGCGTCGACGCCGAGCGCGGCCGCCCCAGCCAGACCAGATGGGAGGTGCTGGGGCGCGAAGACGGCGTCACCCGCATGAAGCTCACCCCGCTGACCGGCCGGACGCATCAGTTGCGCGTCCACATGCTGGCGCTCGGCCACCCGATCCTCGGCGACACCTTCTATGCCGGGGGCGAGGCCCGCGCGGCGGCCGACCGCCTGCAACTCCACGCCGAAATGCTCGGGTTTGCCCACCCGGCCGACCAGCGGCCGATGCGCTTCGTGGTGCCGGCGCCGTTCTGACGGCGCGGCCGCGGGCTGTCACAATCTCACCCAGAAATCTCCGCTCGCCTGCCATGCGACGCAGTTAGCGTGCCGCTTGGGGGTGGCAGCAGGAGTAATGCGTTATGCACGAGAAAACCGAGCAAGCCGAGGGGCTTACCGATTCCCTCGCGGAGGGAATCGCGGCCGTGATGGCGGCCGGCGAGCAACTCAACGAGACCGAGACCGAGCCGTCCGAAGACATGGCGGATCTCTTCCTCGAAGAGCTCAACCGCCTGTGGGCCGAGGGCGGCCGCGAGGCCGCCTAAGCCTCGCCTTGCACTCAATGCGTGGGTCGCGTAGACGTGACCCCACGCACCCGTAGCTCAGCTGGATAGAGCGCTGCCCTCCGAAGGCAGAGGTCGCACGTTCGAATCGTGTCGGGTGCGCCAGCCCGCCGCATGATTTGACGCCCCGTCGGCGCGATGCACGATGTGGTTCCGCGCGTCCTTCCCCCGCTCATTTCTGATCCCAACTTTACGCCGACCGCGCCGCGTGTGATCCCCGTATGTGGGGTTCGGGATTCGCGGTGCGCATGTCGTCTTTTCTTCTTCGGGTGGCTGCCGGGCTGGCAATGCTGGTCCTGGGCAGCACCGCGGCGCAGGCCCAGACCTATACGTTCAGCTATACCGGCAGCATCGCCAGTTGGACGGTGCCGGCGACCGGCACCTACCACATCACCGCGATCGGTGCGGCCGGCAAGGCAAACGGCTCCGGTCGGACTGGCGGTCGCGGAGCTGAGCTGAGCGGCGACTTCAACCTGACCGCGGGTGCGACCTACAAGATCGCAGTCGGTGGCGAAGGCAGCACCGACAGCCACAACGGCGGTGGCGGCGGCGGAACCTTCTTCGTCGACTCCTCAGACGCGCCAATTCTCATCGCGGGCGGCGGCGGCGGCACGCGCGAGGGCGCCGGCCAGAACGGCACGGATGCCAATACCGGCGAGTTCGGCATGACGGGCAGCACGAACCATTCCACCTACACGCCGGCAGCAAAGACCGGAAGCCTCGGCCTCGGCGGAAATAATGGTGGCCCCAGCCGCTACGGATCTGGCGGCGCAGGATTTTTCGGCAACGGTGTTGACGACGTGGGCGTCGGTTCCGGTGGCCGGGATTGGGCCAATGGGATGACCGGCGGAACGGGCACCGCTCATGGCGGCTTTGGCGGCGGCGGTGCGGGCAACGGCGGCTATGGCGGCGGTGGCGGTGGTGGCTATTCCGGCGGTGACGGCGGCTGGATCGCCGGCGGCGGCGGATCGTACAACACCGGCGCCAATCCCACGGCGCTGGCCGGTATCGGCACCGGCAACGGCAGCCTGACCATCGTGTTGACCAGCGCTTCCGACACCGGCGCAACGGCAGCCATCGGCGATTTCCTCGTGACGCGCGAGCACCTGCTGCTCTCGACCCTGCCCGGCGCGGACAGCCGCATCGGCCGCTTCTCCGGCGGATCGAGCAGCGGCAATGTCGGCATTTCGGGGCTCGGCTATGTCGACACCTCGCTGCCGTTCAATATTCAGTTCTCACCCAGCCAGGTGCATGTCACCTACGACAGCACGAGCCTCGCGGCGGCCTATGCGACGGCCCGGATGGCGGCCGGAACGCAATCCGACAATGACCTGAGCAACGGCCAGCTCCTCGACTACGCGCCATCGCTGCAGGTGCAGAACGCGGGGACGCCCTCCGCGCCGGACGTGGCCGCCAGCAAGCCGGTCGCCAGGCTCGCCTTCTGGGCCGACGGCACCGGGGCGAAGGGCAGCGACGGCAGCATCTTCGGCGTGATGCATGTGGGCGCCGACTATCTGGTCACCGAGCAATTGCTGCTCGGCATCGACGTGTCGCTGGACGCCATGCAGCAGGCGACGGCCTCATCGAGCCTCAAGGGCCTGGGCTACCTCGCCGGCCCCTACGCGACGGTGAAGCTCAACGACAATCTCTACCTCGATGCGCATGTGGCGGGCGGCCAGTCGTTCAACAGCATCACCATCGGCGGCGGCACCAGCCAGTTCGCCAGCACCCGCTGGCTCGCGACCGGCGCGGTGATCGGCAAGTTCGATGCCGGCGCGGTGCACGTCTCGCCGGAGGCGCGCGTGTCGGCGATCGACGACAGGAGCGCGGCCTATACCGATGCACTCGGCAACGCCGTGCCCTCGGTCGATGCCGCAACCGGCCAGGCGGAGTTCGGGCCGCGGCTGTCGGTCGACCTCAAGGGCGACGGCGCGACGTGGTCGCCCTATGTCGAGGCGCATGGCGTGTGGACGTTCCTCAACACCGACACCGGCGGCAGCACCGCCCCGGGCACCGGCCTCAGCGCCAATCTGGGGCTCGGCGTGACGATGGCAGCCGGCTCGGCGTCGGCGTCGGCGGGCGCCTTCTACGACGGGCTCGGATCCGGCTGGGGCGCCTGGGGCGCCAGCGTCGGCCTGCACGGCGCGATGTAGTCGCGGCGTCGCCTGCCTCACGGCGGTGGGGCGAGCTGCGGCCAGCCGTCGGCAGTCCAGTGGATCGGAGCGATCTCGAGCTTGGAGGTGCCGCCGTCCTCGCCGTCGTAATAGTGGTAGATGAGGGCGTCGCCCTCGGGCGTCTTGACCGGCTCCTCGCCGCCCGGGCCGATATAGCGGCCCATCGTTGCCTGCACTTGCGTGGCGCCGCTCCGCATCATGTCGGTGCCCGTCTTGTCGAGGTAGGGCCCGGTGATCGTCTCGGCGCGGCCGACCATGATGCGGTAGGTGCTGGCGACGCCGGCGCAACAGCGGTCGTACGAGACGAACAGGTAGAACTTGCCGTCGTGCTCGAGCAGCGACGAGGCCTCGATCGCGCCGCGGCCACGCGAGGCGATGCCGATCGCCGGCGTTGCCGGCGACCGCAGCTTGCCGGTCTTGGGGTCGAGCTCGCTCAGCTTGATGCCCGACCAGTACGAGCCGTAGGAGAGCCAGGCGCGCCCGTCGCTGGTGTCGAGGCGGAACGGATCGATGGCGTTCCAGTCGTCGCTGGCGTGGCTGGTGATCACCTCGCCCTGGTCCTGCCAGCCCTCGCCCGGATGCAGCGGATCGAAGGCGCTGTTGGTCATCAGCCCGATGGTGCTGGTGTTGAGCCCGAACATCGAGACGGCGTAGTAGAGGTAATAGGTGCCGTCGTGCATCGAGATGGTCGGCGCCCAGATGTTGCGCGACTTGTAGCCGAGCACGGCTTGCGTCCATTTCGGCACGCCCTTGCCGATGGCGCCGGCATTGCTCCAGGTGATCCCGTCGGGCGAGGTCTTGAGCAGGATGGCGCCCTGGTAGAGCCCGCCTTCCTCGCCGGTCTGGAACGTCACCCAATGTCCGCCGACGTCGATGGCCGAGGGGTCGTGAATGCGCGTATCGCCCTGCATCACCGGGGCGGGCGCGAGGTCGTCCGCGAGTGCGGCGGTGGCCGCCAGCAGCAGGCCGGCAAGCAGCAATGGCTTGAGCATCTCACTCTCCTTTACGCAGGACGTCTTCGATGAAGCGGAGGTTCCCGGCGGTCAGCCCGGCGTCGACCGGCAGCACGGTGCCGGTGATGCCGGCGGCAGCGGGCGCAGCGAGGAACAGCGCGGCATTGGCCACGTCCCCCGGCGTCACCAGCCGGCCGAGCGGGTAGTGCGGCAGCACCTTGCTGAGCAGGCTCGGATCGGCCGCGAGGCGATGGTCCCAGGCCGGCGTGCGGACCGAACCGGGCGCCACCACATTGGCGCGCACCCCGTGCCGGCCGCGCTCGACCGCGATCCCCTTGGCGTAGGCGATGAGCCCGGCCTTGGCCGCCGTATAGGCAGGGTTGCCGACGTGGATGAGGCCATTGACCGACGAGATGAAGACGACGCTGCCGGAGCCGCGCTTCGCCATCGCCGAAACGATCGGGTCGACGAAGGCATAGGCGCCGCTGAGGTTGATCGTGAGCTCCGCTTCCCACGTCTTGAGGTCGAGCTGCTCGAACAGCTCGGCGCGGGTGAAGCCGGCGTTGGAGACGACGATGTCCGGCGCGCCGCTGGCCGCGATGTAGTCGCGGCTCGCGCGCTCCGTTGCGGCGAGGTCCGAAAGGTCGAAGCCGAGCCGGCCGCTCAGATTGAGATGTGTCATCGCCGCCATGTCGCGGTCGGCGCCGGTGACCTCCGCCCCCGCGGCGGTGAAGCGCTCGACCAGCGCCGTGCCGATGCCGCCGCCGGCACCGGTGATCAGCACCCGCTGGCCGTCGAGGCGGAAGGGATCGGTCGCGGCAAGGGGCATGGCAGTCTCCGGGTTGCTGCCCCATCGTATCGCCCTGCCGGCCGGTCCGGTGCAAGGCTTCCGCACGCGCGCCGCCTCGTGCCATGGTGCGATCCTCATTCCCCGGACGGCGCAAATTCAGAAGAAAGACATCGCGCGGCTCGACCGCATCCTGGCTCTGCTGGGCTCGGACCACCCCGGCGAACGGGCGGCCGCGGCGCTCAAGGCGGTGGCGTTCCTCAAAAGGCACGAGCTGAGCTGGCTCGACGTCCTCGAGGGACGCGCGCTGCCGCGCGGCAACGTCCGTCCGCGCCGGCTCGATTCGAGCGACGACGACCTCAAGGCCGCCGAGTCGCGCCTCAGGCAGATGCGTGCGCACAATGATGCGCTCGAGCGCCAGATCAAGCGGCTGAAGACCACCATCGACGCGCTGCAGCCGCCGAAATGATCCCGCCGCTAACCTCGCGTTAAGCCTGATGATGGGTGAACGCGGCATCTTTACCAAGCGTAACCCATCGGCTCAGTAGCTTTGTCCGGTCGGGCGGCGGACATGCTCTGGTTCGCCCGTTTTTTGGGGGCGATGAAAGATGCGTGCGCGCTCGGTCAGATCCGTGAGCCTTGGAGTTGCGGCCGCCTTGCTGGCGGCAACGCTGCTGTCGGGCTGCAGTTCGCTGCTCGCCGGCCAGAGCTCGGCCGGAAGCAATCGGCTCGACGTTGCGGAGATCTCCAACATCGGCGACTACACCGCCGACCGCGCGCTGTCGGAAGCCCGCGCGCATTTCCGCAACAACGATTTCGGCTATTCGGCGACGCTCTATAAGCGTGTGGTCGATCTGTCGCCCAAGGATCCGGAGGGCTACACCGGCCTTGCCGCCTCCTACGACCGGCTTGGCCGGTTCGATCTCTCCGATCGCGTCTACCAGACGCTCCTGACGCTCTCCGGGCCGACGGCGCAGTATTACAACAATGTCGGCTATTCCTACATGCTGCGCGGCAACCTCACCGCGGCGCTGACCAACTTCCGCAAGGCCAAAAAGCTCGACCCGCAGAATACGGTGGTGGCCAACAATCTGCAGATCCTTGCCAACGTCGCGGCGGGGCACGCCGTGGTCTGACGGCGGGTCGGCCTAGCCGCCGCTCGAGGGCGCTGGGCTGCTCGCGCTGCTGTTGGCCGACGGGATCACGCTGCCGTTCCTGCCCAGCCCCGATTTCACGTACATCGACCGCTTCGAGGGATTGATCGTTTCCTGCGCGAGATTGTGCGCCACCGCGTCGCCGGCCGAATAGCCGACGCGGTCGGTGTGCTGCAAATAGTCGTAGGCGCAGCCGCCCAGGAGCGATGCCGCCGACAGCGCCGCGGCCGCCATTGCGAGTCTGCGCAGGCTCAATGGCGGTCTCCGAGGTTGATGATGTAGCCCGAAGGCCCGCTGACGCCGCCGCCCGACTGGATGGTCTTGAGCATCTGCGGCGTTACCTCCATCTGGCCGAGGGCGAAGAATTCGGGGTCGTTGGCCGGCTGCGTCTCATCGAGCGGCGTCTCCGCCACCTGGTTCGGGCTGTTGGGTTGCACCAGCCGCGGCGTGACGATCACCACGAGCTCGGTATCGTGTTTCTTGTAGCCCGAGGATTTGAACAGCGAACCCAGGATCGGCACGTCGCCCAGCCAGGGCAGCTGGTTCTGGTTGAGGTTGGTGTTGGTCTGCAGCAGCCCAGCCACCGAGAAGCTCTGGCCGTCGCGCAGCTCCACCGTCGCATCGAGGGTGCGCGTGGTGAAGATCGGATCGCCGTTGTTGAAGCCGCTGAGGTCGCTCACCTCGGGGGTGAGGTGAATCTGGATGCGGTCGCCGTCGAGCACCACCGGCGTGAATTCGAGCTTCACGCCGAAATCGTGGTAGGTGAGCGCCGCGTTGCCGTTGTTGTCGACGACGCGGATCGGCACCTGGCCGCCGGCGAGGAAGCTCGCATTGACGCCCGAGAGGGTCGTGAGGTTGGGCTCGGCGAGAGTGCGCACCAGCCCCTTGGTCTCGAGCGCGTTGATCGTCGCGCTGACGCTGAGCCCGGTGACGCCCGAGATCACGCTGGTCATGAACGACGAGAACGAGGTGGCGTCGCCCGCCGGATTGCTCGGGCCGCCGCCGACCGAGAACGCCGAGCCGCCGGCATGGGCGCCCCACGAAATGCCGAGCTCGCGTCCGGCGTCGCGCTGCGCCTCGAGGATGCGGACCTCGAGGTTGACCTGCTGGCCGCCCACGAAGGTCATGGTGTTGACGACCGCGGGGCTGCCGTACTGGCCGACGATGTCGAGCACTTTCTGCATCGAATTGGCGTCGGTCACCGTGCCCGAAAGCAGCACGCGGCCGTTGGCGGTGCTGACCCTGACATTGGAGTTGGGCACCGCGGCACGGATCGCCTTGGACATGCCGCTGGTGTCGGCGCCGACCTCGACCGCCAGCAGGCCGACCGGCGCGCCCGAGGCCGAAAACAGATTGACCGTGGTAGTGCCGAACGACTTGCCGACGAGGTACAGCGACTTGTCGGTGATCGGCTGCGCGTCGGCGATGTTGGGGTCGGCCGAGACGATCTTGCCCACGGCATCGGAGATGACGACCGTCACCGCCTGCGAGACCGGCAGCTTGATCCGCATCACCGAGGTGCTGGACAGGTCGTAGTTGACGGTTTGCGCCAGTGCCGGTGCCGCGCCCAGTCCAAGGCAAAGCGCGGCCCACAGCGCACCGAGGCGCACAAATCGAAGGAGCGAAGGAAAAGACGCGGTCACCGCGATACGCCAACTCAAGCCGAAGAGCCCACAGCGAACCTTAACCATGACGCGTCAACGTCGGCTTAACGGGACCGATAGAATCGGATTCCGCGCTACCGGGCTGCCGTACCGCCGCTACCGCCCGTCCAGAACGGACTCGACAGGCGGATCTGCGCATTGGTCGCGTCATCGGGGTTGGCGGCCACATCCGAGGCCGGCCGCAGCATCAGCGACAGCTTGCCCTGGGTCGAGGCGTTGATGATCACCTGCGCCTGCTTCGGGTTGAGCTCGAGCGTGGCGATCGCGGTATTGGCGAAGGCCTGCGCGCTGGCCGCATCCGCCTCGTTGCCGCCGCCCTCGGCCGAGCTCGCATTGGCGCCGCTGAGCTTGGCGTTGATGGCGAGCACCTGCACATTGGTGAGAATGGTCGCCGAGTCCTGGCCGCCGTTCTGGGTCTGCCGGGTCAGCACGACGTCCACCCGATCGCTGGGGACCACGAAGCCGCCGGAGGCGGAATCCGCCGAGACGCTGACCGACACGCCGCGCATGCCTTTTTCGAGGATCGACGACAGATAGCCGCCGCCGGCCGCGACGAGCTTGTCCTGGCGGATCGGCTCGCCGGCGACGAAATCGCCGCGGACCATCTGCCCCGCCATCTTGCTGAGCGCGTCCGGCGCGCCGGAATTGGTGATGTAGTCGGGGCTGAGTGCGCTGTTCGGCCAGTCCTGCCACTTGAGCATATCGGGCGTCAGCGTCTGGCCCACGGAAATCGGCGCCTTGGCGACGAGGACGCCGGTGGTCGGAGCCGGCGCCTGCGCCTCCGCCGGCGTTACCGGCATGGTGACGGTCGGCTCGTGCTGCGTCGCGAGGAAGGCCGCCGTGCCGCCCGCCACGAGAGCAAGCACGATGAGGGCGATGCGTGACGGCGGGATTCGGAGGCGCGGAAACGTGAAGCGGTCGCGCAGGCCATTGAAGTTGCGGTCCTCGACGCGCGAGATCACCGCCTGCAGCGCCTCGGCGCGCAGCGTGTCCATGCCGCGGCGCTCGCCCTGCCGGCGTTCTCCCTGCCGTCGGTCGATGCGCGGTGAAACATTTTCGATGGGCTCGGGCTCTGGCTCGGGCTCCTCATCCTCGATCTCGAATCTGGTCGCAATAGGTTGGATACGGCGGAGCAATTGCCCCTCACTACGCAGCTTGATCATCGGCTGCACTGGTCACCCCGACAGCCCCCGGAACTCTACTTACCGGGCAACGATCAAAGTTTCGGCTCTAAAGCCGCTCGAATTTGATGAATTTGGTTAGGGCGCTGTTTACCAGCCGCCCGCGCTCAGCGGTGCTCGAGCGCGGTGATGATGCCACGCAGCTCGGCGAGGCCGCGGAGCCGTCCCGTCACCGGATAGCCCGGCGCGCCCTTGCGCCCGAAATCATGGACCATCTTCTGCCCGTGGTCGGGCCGGAACACGATGCTCTGCCCGGCGGCGCGCGCGTGATCCTCGGCGAGCAGCACCTTGAGCACCGCGACCATGTCGACGTCGCCCGCAAGATGCGCCGATTCGTGGAAACTGCGCGGATCGGCCTCGCGCCTGGTGGCGCGCAGATGCGCAAAGCCGATGCGCGAGGCGAAGCGCTGCGCGATTTTCGGCAGATCGTTGTCGGCGCGCACCCCGAGGCTCCCGGTGCAAAAACACATGCCGTTGGCGGGCGAGGGCACCGCCTCGAACACGGCCGCAAAATCTGCCTCGGTCGAGGCAACGCGCGGCAGCCCGAACAGCGGCCGCGGCGGATCGTCCGGATGCAGGGTCAGCGTCACGCCCAGCGCCTCGGCCGCCGGCGTCACCGCCTCGAGGAACTCGATGAGGTGGCGGCGAAGCGTTGCCGCATCGATGCCGCGATACTGCTCGAGCTTGTCGCGGAACGCCGGAATGGTCAGCGGCTCGGTGGTCGAGCCGGGCAGCGCCGCCGCGATATTGGTGGTGAGCTGCGCGATGTCCTTGTCGCTCATCCCGGCATGGAGGGCCTTCGCCCGCGCCTGCTCCCCGGCCGTGTAGTCGCGCTCGGCGCCCGGACGCTGGAGGATGCACAACTCGAAGACCGCATACTTTTCCTGGTCGAAGCGCATCGCCGTCGAGCCGGTCGGCGTCTCGTAGTCGAGATCGGTACGGCACCAGTCGACGACCGGCATGAAGTTGTAGCAGATGAGCTTGATGCCGGCCCGGCCGGCGGCCTCGAGGCTTGCGATCCAGGCCTCGATTTCGGCTTTTGCGGCGCCGCCCCGGCGCTTGACGGCATCCGGAATGGGGATCGATTCGATCACCGACCAGGTGAGCGGCACGCGGCCCGGCGGCGTGGTCTCGATCAGGTTCTTGCGCTCGGCGACGGCAGCGTCCGTCCAGACCGTTCCGATCGGCACCTGGTGCAGCGCCGTAACGACATCGGTCGCGCCCGCCTGCCGAACTTCGTCGAGCCCGACGCCCATGTCGGGTCCGAACCAGCGCCAGCCTTCCCGCATCTCTTATGATCCTCCGGCCGCAGAGTCTGCGGCTGCGCCTGTCTGGAAGCGCTATTCCTTTTCGCTAGACGTGCAGATTCCTGTTGCAACTGTCAACTACCTTACTAGTATACAAGTCGCGCGCCGGGAGGCGCTGGGAGGACAACATGATCAAATTGACCCGCCGGCAGACGCTTGCCGGAATCGGCGCTATGGCTGCATTGCCCGCGACGGGCGCCTTTGCCGCGAGCCCGCCGCTACCGAGTGCGCCGGTCGCGCTCAACGTCATCGACGTCGCCGGAAACCTGGCGCTGACGCAGCCGGCCTTCGAGGCCTATGCCAAGGCCAACCCCAAGCTCGTTTCGGGCATCACCTTCAACAAGGCGACGGCGCCCGAGCTTCCCGGCAAGCTGCAGGCCGAGCAGGCGGCCAACCGCCTCGACATCGACCTGGTCCTGTCCGGCACCGATGCGCTGTCGGCCGGCATCGAGCAGAATCTCTGGGTGAAGCTGCTGCCCGACCACGCCGACGCGCTGCCCGACCTCGACTCCATCTACCTGCCGGGCGCCAAGGCCATGCAGGCGCTGAGCCAGGGCTTTGGCGTCACCGTCACCTATTATCCCTCGGGCCCGCTGCTCGAATACATGCCCGACCAGGTCGCCGACGCCGACGTGCCCAAGACCGCGCAGGGCCTGCTCGACTGGGCCAAGGCCAATCCGAACAAGCTGATCTACGCGCGCCCGGCCAATTCCGGCCCCGGCCGCACCTTCATCATGGGGCTGCCTTACCTGCTCGGCGACAGCAATCCCAAGGACCCGACCAAGGGCTGGGACAAGACCTGGGCCTATCTCAAGGAACTGGGCAAATACATCGAGTACTACCCCTCGGGCACCGGTGCGGTGATGAAGGAGCTGGGCGAAGGCACCCGCGCCATGACCGTCACCACCACCGGCTGGGACATCAACCCGCGCGCGCTCGGCACCGTGCCGGCGGAAGCCAAGGTCGCCAAGCTCGACGGCTTCCACTGGGTGACCGACGCGCATTACATGATCGTCCCCAAGGGCATCAGCGACGACAAGCTCGCCGTGCTGCTCGACCTGATGAAGTACATGCTGACGCCGGCGGCGCAGGCCGTCACCTACGACCAGGGCTATTTCTATCCCGGCCCGGCGGTGAAGGACGTGCCGCTCTCCATGGCGCCGCAGGACAGCCAGGACGCCATCAAGCAGTTCGGCCGCCCCGAATACGAAGACTGGATCGCCAACAATCCGCTCGAGACCCCGCTGCAGCCGTCCGACATGGTCACGGCCTTCAAGATCTGGGACGAGCAGGTCGGCGGTAGCCAGATCAAGAAGTAACGAGCTCCCTCCTCGCGCGGTCGGGTGGCGCGGCTTTTGCCG
>DATMTK010000019.1:0-23381 GCA_035564755.1 Devosia sp.
GTCGGCCCGCCGTGCTTTCCGCGGGGCTCCGGGCATGCTGGTTGACGTACTCCCGCAAGGGCTGAAGGATCTCGTCGGTCCCGACGTGGTGTTCTGGATCGGCTACCTCACCAACGGCAAGCACCTCGCCTGGTACGAATCCGTCCAGTACACCCTCGCCGCCATGGTCTTCGGCGCGCTGATCGCGCTGCTGCTCGGCCTGCTTGCCGCCGCCGTGCGCCACAGCGCGCCCCTGCCGTTCCGCTGGATCGCCGCCGCCTACACCAACATCGTGCGCGGCGTGCCGGACGTCCTGTTCTTCCTGTTCTTTCCGCTCGCCTTCGAGCAGTTCGTCGAGTGGATCTGGTCGTTCCAGGTCTGCACGCCCGACTCCATTGCCGCGCAGACGGCCCCCTGGCCGCCCTGCCCCGCCGCCAACTGGAGTGTGACGACGTTCCAGTACCTGATCCTCGCTTGCGTCTCCCTGGGCATTGTCTATGGCGCCTTCGCCGCCAACGTCATCACCGGCGCCCTCAAGGCGGTACCGAAAGGCCAGCTCGAGGCGGCCCGCGCCTATGGCCTTTCCAACATGCAGGTGATCACCCGCATCCACATCCGCCAGATGTGGGTCTATGCCCTCCCCGGCCTCGCCAATGTCTGGATGTCGCTGGTCAAGGCGACCTCGCTGCTGTCGCTGCTGCAGATTCTCGACTTCGTCACCTGGGCGCAGCGGATCGGCTCCGCCAACTTCTCCAGGGCCGTGGGCCTCGTGCACGAGGACTGGCGCTGGCGCTATTATTTCGTGCTGCTGGTCTTTTACATTCTCGTGACCTTCATCTCCGAGAAGGTCTTCGCAATCATCAACCGGCACGTCCGCCGCGGCATGCCGCTCGCCGACCAGAACGCCATATGACATTGCTCTCCGTCATCCTCAGCAACATCGCCATCATGGCCCGGCCGGCGCTGTTCAACCTCTATTTCGCCGGCGCCGCCATCCCGGTCGGCTTCGTCTTCGCCATCTTCATCGCGCTCGGCAAGAACTCGAGCAACATGCTGCTCAACCGGCTGAGCCGCGCCTACATCTACTTCTTCCGCGGCTCGCCGTTCTTCATCCAGCTCTTCGCCTTTTACTCGCTGACCCTGGCCTTCAACGAATCCCTGTGGAAGCCGCTCGGCCTCGACGCGTTCATCCTGCATCCGCTGTTCCTCGGCCCGGCGATCCTCGCGCTCAATACCACCGCCTACACCGCCGAGATCTTCTATGGCGCGCTGATCACTGTCCCGAAGGGCGAGGTCGAGGCCGCACGCGCCTACGGCATGACTCGCCGCCAGCGTTTCTGGAGCGTCACCTGGCCCAACCTCATCCGTCTGGCCTGGCCGGCCTACACCAACGAAGTGGTGTTCCTGTTCCAGGCGACGGCCCTCGTCTATTTCACCCTGCCGGTGATCGGCGACCAGCGAGATCTCATGAGCATGGCCGGCGAACTGTTCCAGAAGGACTACAACGTCTTTCTGCATTTCGGCATGGCCGCCGCGTACTTCCTCGTCATCTCGCTGGTGATCTTCTACGCTCTCGGCCTGATCTACCGCCGCCTGATGCGCCACTTGCCGCAGCAGGCGCGCGTCAAGTTCACCTGGCGACGCGTGCAGGGGCTGTCATGACCTTTCGCCTCGAAACGCTGCGCCTGCACGGCGACACGCCCGGCACCACGATCGAACTGCCGTTCTACCGTATCGGTCCTTCCGATGCGCCAGAAAAGGTCTACCTGCAGGCCGCGCTTCACGCCGACGAGCAGCCCGGCACCATGGCGCTCCACCACCTGCTGCCGATACTGCGCCAGAGCGATGAGCAGGAGCTGCTGCGCGCCCGCTTCACCGTCGTCCCGATGGCCAATCCGCTCGGCATGGCCAATCTGGTCGGCCGCCGGCACCTCGGCCGCGCCGACATCAACACCGGCATCAACTACAACCGCCAGTGGCCGGATCTCTTCTCGCTGGTGCGCAGTCAGCTTGCCGGCCGCCTCGGCGACGACGAGCGCTTCAACGTCACGCTGATCCGCAAGGTCGTAGCCCAATGGATCGAGGCGCAGCAGCCGCGTACCACGGCCGAGCAACTGCGGATGTTCCTGCTCAAGGAAGCGCACGATGCGGAGTTTGTCCTCGACCTCCACTGCGATTCCGATTCGCTCATCCACATCTTCACCTCACCCGAGCTGATGCCCGAGCTGCAGGACCTGAGCGACTGGATGGGCGCCGCCGCCGTCCTCACGGCAGCCGATTCCGGTGGCGGCTCGTTCGACGAGGTGCTGCCCATCCTCTATCGCAAGGTGGCGCAGACCAATCCCGGCAAGCCGGTGCCGATGGCGACCGCCACCGCCACGCTCGAATATCGCGGCCAGGCCGACA
Organism: Devosia sp.; assembly: GCA_035564755.1. GTDB lineage: Bacteria > Pseudomonadota > Alphaproteobacteria > Rhizobiales > Devosiaceae > Devosia_A. Next base: position 2,386 of record DATMTK010000019.1, read on the forward strand.
GCTTCGACCATTTCGGCGAGCAGGATGCGCTGCGCCTCTTCGGCTTTCTCGCCGGCCGCGGCCTCATCGACGCCAACCCGGGCCCGAAGCCCGAAGGCGGCGCACCGGCGACCCCGTTCGAGGCCACCGACATCGTCCGTGCCGACCGGCCCGGCCTGCTCGCCTATCGCGTCGAGCTCGGCCAGCGCGTGAACCGCGGCCAGCCGGTCGCCGACCTCATCGCCCTCGATGGTCCCGAAGCCTTCATCGCCCGCACCCCGCTCGTCGCCGGCACCGATGGCTTCGTGCTGTCGCGTTCGCTGCGCAAATACGTGTCGCGTGGTGAGAACGTCGCCAAGATCGTGGGCACCACGCCGTTGCCGCAGCGCCGCGGCTACCTGCTCGAGGACTGACCATGGCCGGCATCGAGCTCGAAGCGCTGGAGGAGGATGCGGCGACCGTCCGTCTCGGCCGCATGGGAACCCGCGTCTTCGACGCTGTCCGCCAGGCCATCGTGCAGCTCAAGTTCCGTCCCGGCAATCTGCTGTCCGAGGCCGACGTCGCGCGCCAGCTGGGCGTCTCCCGCCAGCCGGTCCGCGAGGCCTTCATCAAGCTGGCCGAAATCGGGCTCGTCGACGTGCGCCCGCAGCGCGGCACATTCGTGCGGCTGATCTCGATCCGGCAGGTGCAGAACGTCCGTTTCGTCCGCGAAGCGATCGAGGTTGCCATCGTCCGCAAGGCGGCGCTCGAGATGACCCCGGCGCGCCTGGACGAGCTCCGCCGCAACCTGGATGCGCAGCGCGCCGCCGGCGCCGCCGCCGACAACGACGAGTTCCTGCGCCTCGACGAAGCCTTTCACCAGGCGCTCGCGCACGCCTCAGGCAATGACTACGCCTGGAACGTCCTCGAGAACCTCAAGGCACAAATGGATCGCGTCCGCTATCTTTCGATGCCCGACGCCACTCCGTTCGAGGTGCTGGTGGGCCAGCACGCGGCCATCGCCGACGCGCTCGCCCGCCACTCGGCCGATGAGGCCGAAGCCGCCATGCGCGGCCATCTGAGCGAGATCCTGACCTCGCTGCCGCGTCTCGCCCAGGCCCACCCCGATCTGTTCGCGGACTGACCTCAGGCCGCGATGCGCTTGCCGCTTTCGGTGTCGAACAGGTGCACCGCACCCGGCTCCGGCCGGATGCGCAGCGTCTCGCCCGGCTGCGTTTTGATGCGCTCGCGGAACGCGCCCATGATCTCCTGGCCGGCGAACTTGGCGACCACCTGCGTTTCCGATCCGGTCGGCTCGACCGTCAGGATTTCCGCCGGCAGGCCGTTGGCGTCGAGGTGGAAATGCTCGGGCCGGACCCCCAGCGTCACCGGCCGGCCGCTGGAATTGGGAGGCGCCTGGGTCATGTCGATGCGTGTGCCGTCGCCCGCGGTAAAGACGTTGCCGTCCATCTTGCCGTTGATCAGGTTCATCGCTGGCGAACCGATGAAGCCAGCGACAAACAGGTTGGCCGGACGATCATAGAGCTCGAGCGGGCTGCCGATCTGCTCGATCACACCGTCATGCATCACCACGATCCGGTCGGCCATGGTCATGGCTTCGATCTGGTCGTGCGTCACGTACACGGTCGTCGTTTCGAGCCGCATGTGGTTCTGCTTGATCTCCGAACGCATCTGCACGCGCAGCTTTGCGTCGAGGTTCGAGAGCGGCTCGTCGAACAGGAACACTTCCGGGTTGCGCACGATGGCACGACCCATCGCCACGCGCTGCCGCTGGCCGCCCGACAGGTGCCGCGGGTAGCGCTTGAGGTAGGGCTCGAGCCCGAGGATTGCGGCGGCGTCGGCCACCCGCTTGCGGCTCTCTTCCTTGTTGACGCGCTGCAGCTTGAGCGAAAAGCCCATGTTCTGCTCGACCGTCATGTGTGGATAGAGCGCGTAGGACTGGAACACCATCGCAATGTCGCGGTCCTTGGGCGGCAAATTGTTCACCACCCGGCCGGCGATCGAAATATCGCCCGAGCTGATCTCCTCGAGCCCCGCGATCATGCGCAGTAGCGTCGATTTTCCGCAGCCCGAGGGGCCGACCAGGATCACGAACTCGCCGTCGGCGATATCGACCGATACCCCGTGCAGCACTTCCATGCTGCCGTAGCTTTTGCGCACATTATTGATGCTGACCGCACCCATCGTCCCCTCCGCGCCGGAATTTCGGCAATAGAAATTTCATCTGCCGATGCGGTCGGGTTTCCCCCTCGCTCGGCGATGGAACGCGGTCGGCGACCCGACTACCCCGTCATGCGGCGCATCCACCAATGACCACGCTAACAGCAAAAATGACGCCGCGTAAAGCACAACGTTCGCCCGCGTCACACCATCGCTTCCTCGAGCAGCGCGCGGTATTCGGCAGCGCTCGCCGGCCGCGGGTTGGTCGCGTGGCTGTGGTCGAGCAGCGCCCGCTCCACCACCCAGTCGAGATGTTCGGACCGCACCCCCATGGATTTGAGGCCCGTCGGGATGTTGAGCCGCCGGTTGAGCGCGTCGAGCGCCGCGTCCACCTCGCCGGCGATCCCCGTCGCCGCTTTCAGCCGCTCGAGCTTTTCGCCGATCACCGGCCGGTTGAAGCGGATGACGATCGGCATCAGAACGGCGTTCAACGTTCCGTGATGGAGCGATACATCCTTGAGCCCGCCCAACGCATGGCTCAGCGAGTGCACGGCGCCTAAGCCCTTCTGGAAGCTCAGGCCGCCCATCAGCGCTCCCATCAGCATCTCGCTGCGCGGTCCGAGGTCGCGGCCGTTGTGCACCGCCGGCTCGATATTGCGCCAGATCCGCCCCGCGCCGTCGAGCGCGATCGCTTCGGCCGGCGGATTGATCCGCGGCGAGCACAGCGTCTCGATGCAGTGGCTCAGCGCGTCGAGCCCGGTCGCCGCCGTCAGCATCGGCGGCAGTCCCAGCGTCAGTTCCGGGTCACAGATCGCACGCTTCGGGATCAGATGCGGCGAGATCATCCCGAGCTTGCGCCCGTCGTCGAGCGTCAGCAGCGCCGCGCGCCCGACCTCGGCGCCGGTTCCCGCCGTCGTCGGGATCGCGATCACCGGCGCCACCGCACTGGTGATGCGGTCCAGTCCGCCATGGATCACCGCATATTGCTCGAGCGCGCCCTCGTGCGTCGCCAACAGCGCCACGCCCTTGGCGAGATCGATTGGGGAGCCGCCGCCGAGCGCCACCACGCCGTCGCAGCCCTCGTTGCGATAGCGCGCCAGCGCCGAGCGTACCGCGGACTCCGTCGGGTTCGGCGGCGTCCCCAGGAACGCCGGCGTGCCCGCCGGCAGATGCGCCATCACCTGGTCGAGCAGCCCCGCCGCCTTGACGCCCATGTCGGCCACCACCAGCGGCCGTTTCATCCCGAGCTCGTGCGGCGCACTCTTCAGCGACTTGATCTCGCCCGGCCCGAAATCGATCGTCGTGAGGTAGTTGATACGGCTCACTTGCCTGCTCCGTTGGCGATCTCGATCAGTACCTCGCTGTGGCAGGGCGTGCCCGGCCGGCACCAGCAGGCGAGATTGTAGCCCTTGAGCTCGCGCCGGATCGCCTCATGGCTCGGCGGCTCGCCCGGCGACAGTTTCCTGTCCAGCGTTCCGCGCAGCCATCGGCCGCACAGTTCTACCGCCTTCACCTGCGCCGCATCGGCGTCGAGCCCATACTGCGCCTGCATGTCGGCGACGGTGAAGGGGTTGCCCCACGAGCCCGGCCGCGTCACGCGCTTGGCCGGCAGCCCGTTGAGCTGCTCCGACTCCGCCTGCAGGTTGAAGCCGCGATGCCGGCTGAGCTGCATCCGCTGCGGCTTGGCCTTGGCCATTTCCGGGTTTCCTCCATTAATCTTGCGCGGCACTCTAGCTCTCCCATTGCGCCGCGAGAACACAGATGAAGAAACCGCAATCGATGCGCGCCCTCGAAGCAAGCGGACCGGCCGCTGGGAGGCGATGGCCTGGTGGATCCACGACCGCCTGCCCTACGATGAACTCGAATTCTTCCCGAAATTCGCCGCCTTCAGCTACTGGCTAAGACTGCATTTCGCTCCGAGCGACCAGCGTTGGAAATCCAACGTACTCGCTCGAGTGATCGCCCGAATGATTGGCCATCCCTGGCTTGGTCAGAAGTCCACGTGGGCTTGCAAAGCTTGAGATTCGACGTCTCGGCACTTCATGCCAGCCTATATTGAAGGCATTCAGCTTCGGAAAGAACTGCAATTCGCTGTAGGGGAGATGATCGTGTATCCACCACGCCATGGATGTCCAAGAGCGGCCATTGGAAAGCCAGTCTACGAGCCACGGTACGACGACGGATGTCATGGCGCCCATACCTCCGTCGTCGCTTCTCTGGTCCCAGATGTGTTTGGCTCGATCGGTTTCGTTGCGAGCGCAGCTCTTGTACCGTTTGTTACCGAGATCGTTGATCTCGGGAGATCTGTACGCTGACCGGATGGCGAGGCGCCCGAAGGTATCCTGGAGCGGCTCTAGAAGGGTGACGCAAAGTTTCCGCCCTGCCTCAATCGCCAAATCCGGGTCATCGGGCATGTTGTAGAGACCGTGAACGTTTCCGATCTCGCTATACAGGAAATCCCGCATGAAGAACGTTCGGGATAGCCGGATACGGCCAAAGGTCTCCGCGCTTTGCACTGAACGAGGTTTACGCATACGTGTTCTATCCTCAGCTCGATTAGCCCGCCATGGCAGACGAGCGATTGGAACTTGCCCGCGCGGAGACGCTATCGATCCGCCCGCCGCGGGTCGGTAGCCTGCTCCCGCACCCATTTGCGCAGCACGTTGACATGAGGTCGAGATCACGGGCCGCCTGCGCAAACCCCACGCCCCGCTCGACCACTAGCTTCACAGCCTCCGAGCTTGAACTCCCGGCTGAACTTTCGCCTCTCCATTCCAAATCGCCGGTTCCAAAACAACACCCTGACTCGGTGTCCTCAAAACCGGCGGCAGCTCAGTCCTCCGGGTTGATGTCAACGGAGCAGCCACAGCCAAAAAAAACCTTGAGCGCCATCTTGACCGACGCCGCGAAACGTCCCTAACATAGATGTTTAATACATCACTTATTGGATGTTTAATGCTCTAATGTATGTTGTAAGCAGGACACCTGTTGTCTTGTAGGGCATAAATAGAGGTTCCGACGTGATCACCGCCGCACAACTGAGGGCCGCTGGAGCGCTTCTCGGCATCGACCAACGCCGGCTCGCCACCCTGTCGGGGCTCTCGGTCCCGACAATCCAGCGCATGGAGGCGAGCGAGGTCATGATTCGCGGCAATGTCGACTCACTGATGAAACTGATCGCGGCGCTGGAGTTTGCCGGTATCGAGATGATCGTCGCCGGCGCCAGCAGCCGGTCCGGCGGACTCGGGGTTCGCCTGAGGGCCGCAGCCGGAGACTTGTTCCGCCTTGGCGAGGACCTCGAACGCGCCATCGCAGCCAGGAGGCTGGCGTGACTGACCCCGTAGCATTGTCCCTTTGGTGCGTCGCGGCGCTCCTGGCGACCGCGGTGCTCGGGGTTGCTCTAAGCCGATCCGGCGCCGCGACCCGGCTGGTCTACGGCGTAGCCACGGCTATTTCGGTGGCGGCCCTGCTTTCGGCCGCGGTGCGGCTGCTGAATCCGTTGTCCGATACCGCCACCTTGATATTGCCGTTGGGCTTGCCCTGGATCGGCGCTCATTTCCGGCTGGACGTGCTGTCGGCGTTCTTTCTCATCGTCGTCAACCTCGGGGGGGCAGCGGCCAGTCTTTACGGATTGGGTTACGGTCGCCATGAATCTGCGCCGCACCGCGTACTGCCGTTCTTTCCCGCGTTTCTTGCTGGGATGAACCTGGTGGTGCTGTCCAGCGACGCATTCAGCTTCCTGTTGTCGTGGGAATTCATGTCGCTGACATCCTGGGCCATGGTGCTCGCCCACCATCGCGACGCCCAGAACACGCGCGCCGGCTATGTCTACCTGGTGATGGCGACCTTCGGTACGTTCGCTCTATTGCTGGCATTCGGACTGCTCGCCGGACCGAACGGCGGATATGCGTTCGACGCGATCCGGAGCAGTGCCCGCACGCCGATGGTCAGCGCCCTGGTCCTGATTCTGATGCTGCTGGGCGCCGGCTCGAAGGCCGGCCTCGTGCCTTTGCATGTTTGGCTGCCGCTGGCTCATCCAGCGGCACCCAGCCACGTCTCGGCCCTGATGAGCGGAGTGATGACCAAGGTCGCCGTCTATGGCTTCATCCGGGTCGTCTTCGACCTTCTGGGCGAGCCGGCGTGGTGGGCGGGTCTGCTCGTCCTCGCGATCGGCAGTATCACCGCCGTCCTGGGCATCCTCTCGGCCTTAATGGAAAAGGACATCAAGCGGCTCCTCGCCTACAGCACTATCGAGAATATCGGCATCGTCTTCATCAGCCTTGGGCTCGCGCTTGCCTTCAAGGCCAACGGCATGGCCGCGGCCGCGGCCTTGGCGCTGGTGGCGGCGCTATTTCACGTCCTCAACCACTCGATGTTCAAGAGCCTGTTATTCTTCGGTGCCGGCGCGGTTCTGACTGCCACCGGAGAGCGCGACATGGACAAGCTCGGTGGTTTGATCCACCGCATGCCAGCGACCAGCGTGCTGTTCCTCATCGGTTGCGTTGCGATTTCCGCGCTGCCGCCACTCAACGGCTTCGCGTCCGAATGGCTCGCCTTCCAGGCGGTGCTCATTAGCCCCGACCTGCCGCAATGGGCCCTCAGGCTAGCCGTGCCGGCAGCCGGTGGGATGCTGGCGCTTTCGGCGGCATTGGCCGCGGCCTGTTTCGTCAAGGCCTACGGCATCTCGTTTCTCGGACGGCCGCGTAGCAGCGCGGCGGAAACCGCTGTCGAGGTCGATCGCTACTCGGTCGCCGCCATGGCGATACTGGCCGCGTTATGCCTGTTGGCCGGCATATTGCCCGGCGGCGTGGTCGACGCCCTCGCACCGGTGACCCAGGCCCTCATGGGCAGCAGCATGCCGGTACAACTGCATACGCCGTGGCTATCGCTCGTGCCAATCGCGCAAAGCCGCAGTTCTTACAATGGCCTGCTCGTATTGGTCTTCATCGCCGCCTCGTCAGGGTTTGCCGTATATTTCATTCACCGGTTCGCCTCCCGGATCATTCGCCGCGCGGCGGCTTGGGCCTGTGCGTTTCCGGAGTTTACCCCGGCGATGCAGTATTCGGCCGGTAGTTTTTCACAACCGATACGTCGCGTGTTCGGAACTTTGGTGTTCCGGGCGAAGGAGAAGGTGGACATGCCGGCGCCCGGCGATGTCCGTCCGGCGCGTCTGACAGTGAGCATGAGCGATCTGAGCTGGGAAGCAATTTACGCCCCTATCGGCGGGGCGGTAATGCTCGTCGCCGATCGGCTGAATTTTCTGCAGTTCCTGACCATCAGGCGCTATCTCAGCGTCGTCTTCGTCTTGCTCGTAACCCTCCTGCTGGTGGTCGCGGTATGGAGATGATCGCCGATCTCGCCGTGCAGGGGTTGCAGATGGCCTTGGTGCTGCTGCTTGCACCGCTGCTGACCGGTCTCGTCCGCAAGATCAAGTCGAGGCTGATGCGCCGCAGGGGCGCCTCAGTCTTCCAGCCATATCGCGATCTGCTGCGCCTGATGCGCAAGGACGTGGTGTTGGCCGACAACGCCTCCTGGCTTTTCCGCGCCGCACCCTACCTGATCTTTGCCACGACCTGGGTCGCGGCATCGCTGATTCCGACCTTCGCCACCGGCCTGCTGTTCGCCTGGAGCGCCGACCTGATCGCCATCATCGCCCTCGTCGGCAGTGCTCGCTTTTTTCTCGCGCTTGCCGGTATGGACGTCGGGACAAGCTTTGGCGGCATCGGATCCAGCCGCGAGGTGATGATTGCCTCACTGGCTGAACCAGCGATGTTGCTTATCGTCTTCACGCTTGCGCTGACCGCTGGATCGACTCAATTGTCGACGGTTTCGGCCTTCATGGCCTCCGATCACATCGGCCTCAGAGTGTCAGTGGGCATGGCACTCGTCGGCCTCATCATGGTTGCCCTCGCCGAGAATTCCCGCATTCCGGTCGACAATCCCGCGACCCACCTCGAGCTCACCATGGTGCACGAAGCCATGGTGCTTGAATATTCGGGCCGGCATCTGGCCATGCTCGAGTTCGCCGCGTCATTGAAGCTGCTCCTTTACATCTCGCTCATCGCCTGCCTGTTCGTGCCTTGGGGGCTGGCCGCGGTTGAGGACGGCTTGGCAAGCTACGCAGTGGGCATCGCGGTTTACCTGCTGAAGCTACTGGTGGGTGCCGCCCTGCTGGCGCTCTTCGAAACCGCGATCGCCAAGATGCGGGTGTTCCGTGTTCCGCAGTTCATGGGGGCCGCGCTGATGCTCGGGTTGCTCGGCACGCTGCTGTTGTTCGTTTCGAGGAGCATCTGATGGACGGCTTCGTCTTCGATATTGCCCACCTGCTCGCGGGCGGTCTGGTGCTCGTGAGCTTCATGATGCTCTATCAGGATCGCCTCCAGGCCCTCATCAACGTCTATGCGCTGCACGCGGTGGTCCTGGCGCTGTCCGTCGCCTGGCAAGCCTTCATCCAGGACGCCCCACATCTCTACGTGACGGCCGCCATCGCGCTCGTCTTCAAAGCCATTGTCATTCCGGTTGCGCTGCATCGCATCATTCTCCGTCTGGGCATCCACCGCGAGGTGGAGACGGCGGTTGGCATCGGCTTGACCATGCTCGCCGGCATCGGGCTAGTCGCGCTATCGATGGCGGTGATGCTGCAGTTCACCGCCGGCGCGAACCCGCTGGCCCGCGAGGACTTGGCATTCGCGCTTTCAGTGCTGCTGCTGGGCCTGCTGATGATGGTCACCCGACGCAACGCGGTCAGCCAGGTCATCGGCTTCATGTCGCTGGAGAACGGGTTGGTGCTGGCGGCGACGGGTGCCAAAGGCATGCCACTGGTGGTCGAGATCAGCGTCACGTTCTCGATCATCATCGCCTTCATCGTCATCGGCATCTTTCTGTTTCGGATACGGGAGCGCTTCGACACCGTCGACGTGCGCGCGCTCGACGACTTCCGGGGGGACCGTCGGTGACGTTTCTGCCGTTCGATGCCGTCTACGCCGTCCTGATCATACCCCTCGTCGCGGCGGCAGTGCTGGCCCTGCTTCCCGACTATCGGGCGACAGCGCGCCTAAACGTGCTGGCCTGCCTGCTCACCTTGCTGTCGGCGCTATCGCTGTTTTTCACCGCCCGGCCAGTTCCGGGACCATATTTCTTGGTCGACGATCTGAACGTCGTCTTTATCGTCCTCAACACGTTCGTGGCGTTCACCACGAGCGTCTTCAGCGCCAGTTACATTTCCCACGAACTGGAGACCGGGCGGCTCACTCCCACCAACGTCCGGTTCTACCACGCCATGTACCAGATCATGATGCTGGGCATGAATCTGGCCTTCGTCTCCAACAACATCGGCCTGATGTGGGTGGCGGTCGAAGTCGCCACGCTCACCACGGTACTGATGGTCGGCATCTACCGCACCCACGAGGCGCTCGAGGCGGCATGGAAGTATTTCATCCTTGGCAGCGTCGGCATCGCCTTCGCGCTGTTCGGGACGATCCTGGTCTACATGGCGGCGCAACCTATCATCGGCGAGGGCCAGAACGCGATGGTCTGGACCATGCTGATCGAGCACGCCAAGCAGTTCGATCCAGCGCTGATCAACCTCGCCTTCGTCTTCCTGCTGCTCGGCTACGGCACCAAGGTAGGCTTGGTGCCTCTTCACGCCTGGCTACCCGACGCGCACGCCGAGGGCCCGACACCGATATCGGCGGTGCTCTCAGGCTTGCTGCTCAACGTCGCGCTCTACGCCGTGCTGCGCTACAAGCTCCTGCTCGCGGCGACGCCCGGCGCGTTTGCCCCAGGGGCGCTGATGATGACCCTGGGCCTCTCCTCGCTCGTCTTCGCAGCCTTCATGCTCTACCGCCGGCGCGACATCAAAAGGCTCTTCGCCTACTCCTCGATCGAGCACATGGGCATCATCGTTTTTGCCTTCGGGCTCGGCGGTCCCTTGGCCAACTTTGCCGGACTGCTGCACATGGTGATGCACAGCCTGACCAAGTCGGCGATCTTCTTCTCCGTCGGCCACGTCGCTCAGATCAAGGGCACGCAGAAACTCGCCGAGATCAAGGGGCTGACCGCCAGCCATCCGGTGTTGGGGTGGGCATTGGTATTCGGCGTCGTGGCCATCATAGGCGCCCCGCCTTTCGGCGTGTTCATGAGCGAATTCCTCATTGTCAGCTCGACCTTCGCGCGTGAGCCGCTGCTCGCCATTCCGCTGGTGTTCGGCCTTCTCGTTGCCTTCGGCGCGTTGGCGCTCCGGGTCACCGGCGTGGCGTTCGGCGAACCGACGGGAAATCTGGGGCCGGCAAAAGCGTCCTACATCCCGATGTTCGCACACCTCGGCCTGGTGCTGGCGGCCGGCATCTATCTACCGCCGGCGCTCGTGGCCTGGTTCCAGCACGTCGCAGCCCTACTCGGATGATGCGGAAGGAAAATTAGATGTCCGCGCTTGTCGATCTCGTCGCTAGGGGGACTGTGGTCCCCCGCCACAGTCCCTGGCCGCGAAGTCTCGTCGACGTGGAAGCGTGGAAGGAAGCCATCGCGGCCCTCGTGGCAGGCGATTTGACGATGCTCGGCCTTTGGGGCGAGGTGGCTGCCGTGCATATGGCGCTGACCCAGGGTTCGGCCGTGGCGATCCTCAGCCTGCCCTGTCCGGAGGGCGTCTACCCGTCCGTTGGACGCACCCATCCACCAGCGCTGCGTCTGGAGCGCGCTATTCGCGACCTTTACGGCTTGGTCCCCGAAGGTCTGCCAGACACGCGACCGTGGCTCGATCACGGCAACTGGGAAAAAAGCTTTCCCCCAGGCGCCGGATCCGCAACCCTGGAGCACTTGCCGTATGCATTTCTCCCGGTGGAGGGCGAAAGTCTGCATCAGATCGCTGTCGGTCCGGTGCACGCGGGCATCATCGAGCCGGGTCATTTTCGGCTTACGGCGAACGGGGAAACCGTGGTCCGCCTGGAGCAGCGCCTGGGCTACACCCACAAAGGGATCGAAGCCCTGATGACCGGCGCAACTCTCGACAAGGCAGCAAAACTGGCCGGCCGAGTCTCCGGCGACAGCACCGTTGCCTATGCGTGGGCCTTCGCCATGGCCGTCGAGTCGGCGGTACAACTGCAAGTTCCCACGCGGGCGATCTGGCTGCGCGCCCTGATGGCGGAACTGGAGCGTCTTGCGAACCATCTCGGCGACATTGGTGCCATCTGCAACGACGCGGCGTTCACTCTGCTGCACGCACACTTTGGAGCTCTGCGAGAACGGGTGCTCCGCGCCAGCGACGTCGCCTTCGGTCATCGGCTGATGAGGGACCGTGTGGTCCCCGGCGGAGTATCCACCGAATTGAGTCCAGAGGGGCTAGCGGCGATCATCGCCGTCGTTGGCGAAATTCGGCGCCAGATGCCGCGTCTGGTCGAGACATACGAAAACACGGCGTCGCTGCAGGATCGAACCGTGGGAACTGGGGTTGCCTTGCCGACCCTGGTCCAGCAGTACGGCGCCGGCGGCTATATCGGCCGCGCGTCCGGCCGAAGTTTCGATGCCCGTCGGATCTTCGAATACGCGCCGTATGAGCGCGTGGTCTTCGAGGTGCCGGTGCTGGCAGAAGGCGACGTCGACGCACGTGTGTGGATTCGCATCCGGGAAGTCGAGCAGAGCCTCTCCCTGATCGACCAGATTCTTGTCCAAATGCCGGACGGGCCGTTGCGGGCCGAGATCGGCAGTCCTAATCGCGCCAGCGAGGGAATGGCCATCGTCGAGGGCTTTCGCGGCGACGTGCTGGTTTGGCTGCGCATCGGCGCCGGCGGCAGCGTTGAACGCTGTCACCTGCGAGACCCGTCGTGGTTTCAGTGGCCTCTGGTGGAAGCCGCGGCGGAAGGCAACATCGTGGCCGATTTTCCACTCTGCAATAAATCCTTCAACTGCTCGTATTCCGGGCACGACCTCTGAGGCTATTGCCATGCGCAGACTGCTACTCGATGGCATCGTGCGAGCCCCTCTCACCGAACGCCCTCCCCTCCCAGGGGACGCCGCGATCGCCGAACTTGCGACGGCGCTGGACCGCGCCGCGCATCGGCGGCTGGGGCGCAGTCTCTCGATCAGGACGGTCGACGCCGGCTCCTGTAACGGCTGTGAACTTGAGATCAATGCGATCAGCAACGTCTTCTACGACATCGAGCGGTTCGGCATCCGCTTCGTCGCGTCGCCCCGCCACGCCGATGTGCTGACGGTGACCGGCCCGGTCACCCGGAACATGGCCGACGCGCTCGAGCGAACCTACATTGCCATGCCCGACCCAAAATGGGTCGTCGCCATCGGCGACTGCGCCCGCGACGGCGGATGCTTTGCGAGCAGTTATGCGGTGCTCGGCGGCGCTCACCATGTGGTTCCGATCGACCTCCACATACCGGGCTGTCCGCCGTCACCGACGGAAATCCTCAAGGGCCTGCTGGCGCTCATGGACCGGGTCAACGAGAAGCCTTCGGAGCGACAGCACCGACCGCCGGAAAACGGCGGGCATGGAGCCGCAAATGCGCCGCGGGCTTGAGGATGGAAAATGTCTAAATTATGATGCTTGATGCGTCATCGTATGTCTCTTATACGGTACCAGACACTTGTGCGAGAGGACCGTCATGATCACTGCAGCACAATTGCGCGCCGCCCGCGCTCTGATTGGAATCGATCAAAGAACGCTGGCCTCCATGGCGGGGGTGTCGCTGCCGACCATCCAACGCATGGAGGCGAGCGAAGGCAATGTGCGGGGCATCGTGGACACCCTGACGAAGGTCATCGACGCTTTGAACGCGGCCGGTATCGAGCTCATCGGCGAAAACGGTCGAAGCGATACCGGCGGGCGCGGTGTGCGCTTTCGCCAGGCTCGAGCGCCCGCGGCCCGGACCGCAATGAAGCAATGATCCGGTTGACGATAAGATGAAGTCTCGTGTTCCATAACTGCCCAGATAGCCATCTGGGAAGGCAAGAACAAGGTTCTATTGCCAACGACCGCTCTCCTCGGTCACGATCCCGGCACCCGTGTCATCGGCCCGCATCGATCGAGAGACTTCTACGGCCTCCTCGGACAGTCGCCTGACCGATCTGACCAGCCGAAAAACAGCATGACAGTCATAGATCAGACGCTCTGGCACGGGCGGATGGACCCGGCGCGGCATTTCCATAGTAGGAATTGAACCGTTGCTCGTAGTCCCGGTCGACTTCCGTCGTGGCATCGTAACCAGGGCTGCTTCTGACCGCTTCGCGGTTCACGTTGATGTCGATGGTTCTATCCGTCCAGCTGACCTCATGCGCGGAGCGCGGGGAAACCAGGACCCTCTTGCCCGGCCACCAATTCTTGGTGTCTACGACCAAGTAGCGAATGCTCCAGTCGGCCTCTTCGACCAGCATGTCCTCGACATGGCCAATTTCGCCGTCTGTGGCATGGATGTGATAACCCTCGACCGCGGCAATGCTGCGCAGGTGCGGATCGTCCCTGTTGCGTTGCGTCTCGCGAGCCTCATCCTCGGTCGGTTGCGAGCTGGGTCCGAAGAAGGGCGAGCCCATGACACTGCCGTAGCCATAGCTGCCCGTGTAGAGCCCGTAGCCCCAATAAGGGTACCAGCCATAGTGGCCGTAGATGCTGCTCTCCACTTGCCGAGAAACCGGCCGCTCGGTGTCGACGTTGGGGCTGTCCTTGACTTGCTGCACGGTCAGCTTGGCCGTGAACTCGCGCCGGATCGCGTCGGCGTGGCCCAAAGTGGAGGCCGGCAGTAGCACCTTACGACCCGCTAGCCAGGTTCCGGTTTCGACGACCAGCCACCTGACTCGCCAGCTGACGTCGTCGAACAGTAGGTCGCTGACCGTTCCGATCTCGCCGTCGCTGGCCGCGATGGCGTAGCCCTTTATCGCTGATGCGTGGATCAACACAGGACGCTCCTTGAATTAGCTCCTCTGACGGAGGGTGGTAAATTCGAACGGGTCGCCAGGCGAAATCACGCCGGCTCTCAGCTGACCATCCCACGGAGGACGTCCACTCCTGTGCGACCGTTCAAACCAACCTAGGTCTCCTCATGCGCTTCCGTCAGGGTCGGAAACTACCCAACCCATGGGCAAAAATGGCTCATCGGCGGTCGAGCTTCGAACAGGGATTGACGAGCGGACGTTCCGGGGCCCTCAGGAACTACCGCTCGAGGCAGCGATAGCGAGTCGAGCCAGTGCTGGTAGTGATTTCGAGCCCGTCTTCTTCATGACAGCGGCGCGGTGATTTTCTACGGTGCGCTGGCTGATGTGGAGGTCAGCAGCGATATTCTTGTTCGCAGCTCCAGCCAGAACCAGGTCCATGATCTGGCGCTCTCGCGGCGTAAGGCCGGCAAGGAGTTTGGCGGCGGCTTCGCGCCACGCGATGCGCTTACCAACGTCCCGCCCATGTTCGATAGCTCGCCCGACACTGCCGAGCAGGGTCTGCACGCTGACGGGCTTTTCGATGAAGTCGAGGGCACCAGCCTTCATCGCCTCGACGGCGGTCGGCACGTCTCCAACCCCGGTGATCATGATTGCTGGTGGCAACCGACCGGACTTGGCTAGATGGCGCAGCAGATCCAGTCCGCTCATGCTGGGCAAATGTGCGTCGATCAGCAAGCAAGCCTCCGCGGTCGGGTGATAGACCGACAAGAAGGCCTCGCACGACGAAAAGGTCTCGACGATGCGTCCGTCCTCCTCGAGCATGGCGCGAGTGGCCTTGAGGACATCTGCGTCATCGTCGACGACGAACACGGTCACCGGCTTTTCGCGATCCGAAGCTTCGCCAACCGCCGGTGCGCCGGTGGCCTTCCGCGGGGCGAGCAGTGTTGTAATGGTGGCCGCCAGTTCTTCGAGATCGATCGGCTTGTTGAGCTGCACGCAGTCGGAGCGCGCAATCTCTCTGAGAGTCTCGGTCGTGATATCCCCAGTTAGAACGATGATCGGAACATCGCGATGGAACTTGAGGCGAAGTTTCCGACCGAGATCGAGGCCGTTCATTTCGAAGGGAAGATTGTAGTCGGTGAGGATGATGTCAGGCCTCTGCTCGCCGTGCGCAAGCTCCAGCGCCGCCGGCCCGTCCGGAGCGGTAATGACGCGGTGCCCATCTTCCTTCAGGGCCAGCGCCAGGAGTTCGAGTACATCCGGGTCATCGTCGATGACAAGGATGCTGCCGGTGCGATCGACGCCATCCGACTTGGCTGCGCCCGCAGGCTTGGGAAAATCCGGTACGGCGGGGGTGAGTGCCAGCGGTACGTCGATAGCAAAGATCGAGCCCTTGCCCAGTTGCGAGCGGACGCTGATCCGGAGATCCATTAGGCTCGCCAGGCGCTTCACGATGGACAACCCCAGCCCCAGTCCGCGATTGCGTTCGTGCTGGGCATTGTCGACCTGGCGATATTCCTCGAAGATGGAGTCCAGCTCAAGCTCGGGAATACCGGCGCCCGTGTCTCCCACCTCGATGCTGAGCTTGTCGCCGTGACGCCGGCAGCCAAGCAAAATCTTGCCCTTCTTGGTGTACTTCAAGGCGTTCCCCAGCAGATTGCGGAGCATCTGCTCCAGCAGGCGGGGATCGGTTTCGATGTCGAGGCGGCATGGGACCAGCCGCAGCGCCAATCCCTTCGCCCCTGCAAGATAGGCGAATTCCTCACGCAGACGATTCAGCAGGCCTTCAATCGCAAAGCGCGACAGCTCCGGCTTCACCACACCCGCTTCGATCTGGTTAATGTCGAGCATGGTGTTCAGCAGGCCGGTAATCGAGATGGCGGTGTCGTTCAGCCTGGCCACCAGCGAAAGCGCCTCGTCGGTCTTACCGGATTTTATCTTGCGCTCGAGCACCCCACGCATCAGGCTGAGCGCCTGTAGCGGCTGACGCAGATCGTGACTGGCCGCCGCGAGGAATCGCGACTTCGCGGCGTTCGCCATGACCGCTCGTTGCTCGGCGACCTCCACGGCCTCAGCGGTGTGCTTGCGCATTGTGACGTCGACGAAGGTGACCACCACACCTTCAACCCCCCCGTCGCCGGTTCGGTAGGGCGTGACGCGTCGGACGTACCATGCGCCGTCGTCGGCTTCGATCTCGCGCTCGATTGGCGTTAGGGCGTTCAGCACAAGCGACGCGTCGGTTAGCAGGGTCGCGTCGCGCGCCAGCGAATTGAGATCGGCGAGCGGACGGCCCACGTCGCCCGGAATAACGCTGAACAAGGCCTTTGTCGCCGGCGTGAAGAAGCGAATCTTGAGATTGGGATCGAGAAAGATAGTCGCGACATTGGTGCTGTAGAGCACGTTCTGGAGGTCGTTTGAGGTCGTGCGCTGGCGCTCCAAAGTCTCCTGCAACTGAGCGTTAAGCGCCGTTAGTTCCTCATTCAGCGACTGCAGTTCTTCTTTGGAGGTCAGCAGCTCCTCGTTAGTGGACTGGTATTCCTCATTGACCGAAAGCGCCTCTTCGTTGATCGCGCGCTGCGCTTCGCCGACGGCCTCAAGATTGCGGATGGCGCCCTGCAGCTCGGACCTGGTGGCGTCGAGTTCGTGCTCCAACTCGGTGATGCGCGGCAACTCCGGCACGTTGACCCTGGTGCTGCTTGCCTCTCGGCCGGGCGCGTCGACGAAGCAGATCAACAGCATTTCTTCGCCATTGCTCGAGACCGGCTGTACGTCGAGATTGAATCGGCCAGCGCGTCCGCCGCTCTCCGACTGCCCGCCGCTGGTCACCACGCGCTTGTTCCCGTCCGTCGCCAATTGGATCGCGGACCTCAACTTGATACCCAGGGCTGAGGGCACCATCGCCAGCAGATCATCGGTCGGGTATCCCGGCGCAACTCGCAGGTATCGGTCGATCGGGCCTAGCGAATAAAGGCACTGGTTCTTGGTATTGATCAGCACCGCCGCGGGAGCGAAGGCCTCTATTACCTTTTGCCGGCAAAGCTCCGCGAGTTCGCCCTGACGCGAGCGCTTGGGTATCTGGCCGGCCTGCGAAGGTAGCCTGGTGATACCTCCCTTGATCATGAGCTGGCCAAGCTCTCCTGGGCGACTGCGCCCGATGTGCCGATACACCCGCGCCGATTTGGAGATCACCTCGAAGCGGCCCTCGATGCTACCGGCCGTTTCGGAACTTCCCAGCAACAGGATGCCACCCTCGCGCAGAGCGAAATGGAACAACGATATAACCTTGGCTTGCGCCTCGGGCAGCAGGTAGATCAGAAGATTCCGGCACGACACCAGATCGAGCCGCGAGAAGGGTGGATCGGCGAGCACGTCTTGCACGGTGAAGACGACCAGGGCGCGCAGTTCCGACGTGACTCGGTAGCTCTTTTCCTCTTTGACAAAGAAGCGAGCGAGGCGCTCCGTTGACACGTCGGCCTCGATTGCCTGAGGGTAGACACCTTCGCGAGCGCTGGCGACGGCTTCTGGATCAACGTCGGAGGCGAAGACCTGGAGCTTCATGTTCAGTTTCGCCGCCTCGATCTGCTCGCGGAAGATCATCGCAAGCGAGTAGGTCTCCTCGCCCGAGCTGCAACCCGCGATCCAGATGCGCAGGATGTGATCCCCGGCGAGCTTGCTAAGCATCTCGGGGGCGATCTTTTCTTCGAGGAGCTTAAAGACGTGAGGATCGCGAAAGAAACTCGTGATGTTGATGAGGAGATCCTTGGCCAGCAGCCCGAGCTCTTCGGGCTGGCGCTTCAGCATGTCGATGTACCGATCCGGATGATCGATCCCGATCGCAACTATCCCCATGCGACGCTCGATCCGACGCTGCAGCGTGCCGGGCTTGTAGAGCGAAAAGTCGTGGGGCGTCCTGCTGCGCAACAGATCGATAATCTCGGCCAGCCAATCCGGCGAGGCTCCGGCCGGCAAACTCCCATCGACAGCATCCGCGCCAGCTGGGCCTCGTTCGTGCGCAGCGATGGCATCGGGTATGAGAGCCGCCGGCAATACGAGATCGACCAGCCCCGTCGATACCGCGCTCTGCGGCATTCCTTCATACTCGGCCTCTTTCGGATCCTGGGCGACGACCAGGCCTGACTTCTCCTTGACCGCCCTGAGCCCCTCGGTGCCGTCGGTTCCGGTTCCCGAAAGTACAACGCACACGGCGCGCTCAGCATATTCTTCGGCGAGCGAATGAAGGAGGAAGTCGAAGGGCAGCCGGGCGCCGTGGGGCGCTTGCGGTTCGAAGACGTGCAGCGCGCCATTGCGGACCGAAAGATAGGTCCCGGGGGGAATGACGTAAATCTGATCGGGTTCGATCAGCATGCCTTCGGCAGCTTGCCGCACCTTCAGCGCCGTATGGTCGGCGAGAAGGTCGACCATCAAGCTCTCGTGGTTGGGCTCGAGATGCTGGACGAGGATGCAGGCCAGGCTGCCGTCGTGAGGCAATGCGGCGACCAGCTTGCGACAAGCGTCGAGACCGCCCGCCGACGCGCCAATCGCCACGCAGCGAAATTCCGGCGTGGCCACACCGGCGGCCGCCGTTGACAGCCGGGGTCGCTTCCGTCGGGGCTCCGCCGTCCCACGCCTGTTCGCAGTTCTTGTGGGCATGTTGATCTGAGACCCTAAAGCTCCTCCAGATTTTGGTAGAGTCCGAGACGTCAGGAAGGACGTTCGGATGAAGCACAGTCGGTTCAACGAAGAGCAGATCATTGGGATCTTGCGGGAGCAGGAAGCGGGGCTTGGCACGGCCGATGTATGCCGCAAGCACGGGATCAGCAGCGCCACGTTCTACAAGTGGAAGGCCAAGTATGGCGGTCTGCAGGTGTCAGACGCCCGCCGGCTGAAGACGCTCGAGGACGAGAACACCAAGCTCAAGAAGCTGCTGGCGGAGGTGATGCTGGACAACGCCATCCTGAAGGATGTCGCTGCAAAAAAATGGTGACGCCCGCCGCCAAGCGGGATGCGGTGGTTCAAGCCTGTGCGGTGCACGGGGTGAGCCAGCGGCGGGCGTGTGAAGCACTGGCGGTCGATCGTTCGAGCGTGCGCTATCGCAGCCTCCGTCCGGCCGATCTGGAGCTGCGCGAGGCGATGAAGGCGGTGGCCTCAGAACGTCGCCGCTTCGGCTACCGGCGCATCCATCTGATGCTGCAGCGGCGGGGTATTGTGATGAACCTCAAGAAGCTACGACGGCTCTATGGCGAGGAGAGATTGCAGGTGCGCAAACGCGGTGGCCGCAAGCGTGCCCTGGGCACTCGGCGTCCAATGTTGGTGCCGGACCGGCCGAACCAGCGCTGGAGCCTGGACTTCGTCAGTGACGCCTTCACCGATGGCCGCCGCTTCCGGGTGCTGACGGTGGTGGACGATCACACCCGGGAGTGCCTGGCGCTCATCGCCGATACGTCGCTGTCGGGGCTACGTGTCGGGCGCGAGCTCGATGCCATCATTGCCGGGCGCGGCCTGCCTCGGGTCATCGTCTCTGACAACGGCACCGAGTTCACCAGCATGGCGATCCTGCGCTGGTCGCAAGACCGGCAGATCGACTGGCACTACATCGCTCCCGGCAAGCCGATGCAGAACGGCTTCATCGAGAGCTTCAACGGCAGTTTCCGCGACGAGTGCCTCAACGAGGTGCTGTTCACCTCATTGCCCGAGGCGCGGGACCGGATCACCATCTGGAAGGAGGACTACAACAGTCAACGACCGCACTCCTCGCTGGGCAACCTCACGCCCAATGAGTTCGCCACGAAGCAGGCACTGGAAAGACAGGCCGCATAGGGCCAAACATCAACCCAAGGACTCTCCTCAAAACCGGAGGGAAGTTGGGTCTCAGATCAACGACGATGCCGAGCAACTCATTTTCCAAGCGAAGCGGCTGGTAGAGCCATTGTTGACTTTCTTCATTGCCAACCCCTTCGGGCTTGGCGACTTGGAACAAGTACGGTCCTTCCTTGATCAACCTAAGGACCTAACCGAACTTAGAAAGAGGCAGAGAATGCTTGGGCACGCTTTACACTTTCGCCGCCCAGTTCGCCGACCGAGCTAGCCTTTACTCACCGCCCCGTGAACGCTTTCCCCTAGCGTCCGCCCGGCTTTCCTGATCCGATGAACCCCAACAATAACAACTGCGTCAGGGGGCATTTCGATGGGCGACCGCATCAAACTCACCGCGACCGACGGGTTCACGTTCAATGCCTATCGCGCGATGCCCGCGGGCACGGCGCGCGGCGGGGTGGTGGTGATCCAGGAGGTGTGGGGGCTCAACGGCTTCGTGCGCGACGTGGTGGACCGCTTCGCGCGGCACGGCTATTTCGCGGTGGCGCCCGCCATGTTCGACCGCGTCGACATGGGCTACGAGAGCGAGAACTACCAGGCGGAGCAGTTCCAGTTCATCGGCGCGATGATGAAGAAATTCGACCACAAGACGGCGCTGCTCGACGTCGAGGCGGCGGTGAAGGAAGCGAGCGCCGGCGGCAAGGTGGGGATCACCGGCTACTGCTTCGGCGGGGCCGTCACCTGGCGCGCCTGCCATGCGGGGCTCGGGCTCAGCGCCGGCTCGGGCTATTACGGCGGCGGCGTGCCCAACTATATCGACCTCGAGCCGATGGTGCCGCTCGAAATGCACTATGGCGCCAAGGACACCGGAATCCCGCTCGAGCAGATCGAGACGCTGAAGCGGCGGCACCCGAATGTCGGCGTCTACACCTATGACGCAGTCCACGGCTTCTGCAATTCGTACCGGCCGACGCACTTCAACGAGGCGGCGTGCAAGAAGGCCAGCGCCCGGACGCTGGAGTTTTTCCACACGCATCTGGCGTGAGCGACGCGTTGAGCGCAGCCGAAGCTGCCATCGCCGCGGCGCGGGCGGCGCCGCTCTCGGCCAGGCGCGCGATGCTGGCGGCGCTGACGCTCGATGCGGCCGCCGATGCGCTCGCGGCCGGCGG
>DATMTK010000020.1:0-22986 GCA_035564755.1 Devosia sp.
CGGCCAACCGCTGGCGGGGGCCTTACTTCAAACGAAATCCGTGCCATCATCGCGGCGGGGCACCTCGTAAGCGGAAAAGGGACACTGAATGCGGACATTGTTGAGCACTGTTGCCGGCCTCGGCGCCGCCGCGCTGATGGCAGCGATGCCGGTTGCGGCGATCGCCGACCAGTCGCTGGGCATCTACCAGACGACCGACCGGAAGATGGATTTCGGCCTCAATCTGTGCGGTTCGAGCGGCAAGAATCTGTGCGTGACGCTGCTGGCGGCGCGCGGCAGCGCCGACGTGCCGCAGGTTCACCCCTATCTGGGCAAGCTGGCGGTGAACAACGCCACACCCACCGGCCCGGACCGGTGGAAGGGCCACATCGTGATCCAGGGCTTTTCCGGCGATGGGACGCTGACGCTCAATCCGGGCACCAATTTCATCATGCATGGCTGCACGATGGTGGTGGTGTGCGCCGACTTCACGCTGATCCCGGCGTTGAAGCAAACCGCCGCGCCCTGAGCGCGGGAATCACCTCGACCAGCAGGATCGCCACCAGGATCAGCGCCGCCCCGGCATAGCCCAGGGGCGGCAGCCGCTCGCCGAGGAACAGCGCGCCGGCGAGCGCGGCAAACAGCGATTCCGCCGACAGGATGATCGCGGCATTGGCCGGCGGTACGTATTGCTGGCCGATGGCCTGCAGCGTGAAGGCGACCGCGGTCGACATCACGCCGGTATATAGAATTTCGATCCAGCCGGCGGAAACCGCCGCAAGCGTCGGGTGCTCGGTGAGCGGGAAGATGATGGCGGAAAGGATTGCGGTGGCGGCAAAGCACGCGGCCGACATGGCGACCGGCATGCCCGTTTCCTGCACCAGTGGCGCGAGCACCGCGATCTGGATGGCCCAGGAGACGGCGCAGATCATGAGCAAGCCGTCGCCGAAGGTGAAGCTTGTGATGTCGGCGCCGGTCAGCAGGTAAATGCCGACGAGCGCCAGCGGCGCGCCGAGGTAGACGATCGGGTGCGGCCGGACCCGGGCGAGGATGAAAGTCACGATCGGCGTGAAGATCACATAGAGCGTGGTGAGAAAGCCGCCATTGGTGACGCTGGCGGTTTGGAGCGCCGCCTGCTGCGCCCAGACGCCGCCGAAGAACGACAGCAGCAGGATGGAGAACTGGCGCCACTGGCGGCCGGTGAGCGGCCCGACGAGGGCGGATTGCCGGCGGTACTCGCGCCAGGCCAGCGGCAGCACCAACACTGTGCCGATACCGTAGCGGATGGCGGTGAAGACCAGCGGGCCCATATGGGCCATGGCGCCCTTCTGGAACAGGAAGGCAAAGCCCCACAGCGTGGTGCAAATGATCAACAGCAGCGCGGCGAGCGAGCGAGACATCAGGAGGTACGGCGACAGGGCTAGAGTTCGGCGTCGAGCGCGGCGATGAGGCGCTGCACGTCTTCGGGCGTCGTATAGTGCACGAACGACATGCGCAGGACACCGTGGACCGGATTGATGCCGAGCGCCTCGAGCACACGATAGCCGTAGAAATGGCCGCCGCCGACGCCGACATTGTGCCGCGAGATCATGCCGGCGACGTGTGCTGCCGGGCGGTCGAGGGCGATCGAGACGGTCGGCATGCGCTTGGCGGGATCGTCGGGGCCGATCAGGCGAACGCCGTTCTTCTTGCGCAGGTAGTCGAGCAGGGGGGCGAGCAGCTCCTGCTCCTGCACGCGCATTGCGTTATGGGCGACACGGAAGGTGCCGGCGCCCTGCACGGCGATGCCGGCGATCTCAGCGACCTTTTCGAGGTAATCGACGATGCCGGCGGAGGCCGCGATCTGCGCGTGGTCCGGTCCGGCCGGGACGAGGCGCTTGCGCGGATTGGCCTCGTTGAAGAAATGGCCCTGGTTGGGGAGCTCGGCGGCGAGCGACGGTCGGATCGCCATCATACCCTGATGCGGGCCGTAGGTCTTGTAGGTCGAAAACAGGTAAATGTCGCAGCCGAGAGCCAGGACGTCGGGCAGGCCGTGCGGGGCGTAGGAGACGCCATCGACGATCGTGACGGCGCCGAAGGCCTTGGCTTTCCTCACCACCTCGGCGGCCGGATTGATCTCGCCCACGATGTTGGAGACGTGCGGCATGGCCAGCAGCCGCACCTTGGAATCGAGCAGCTTGTCGAGATCGGTGGGGTCCAGATGGCCGGTCTGCGGATCGATCTTCCACTCGCGCAGCTCGACGCCGCGCGAAACCAGCTTGCGCCAGGCGCCGGTGTTGGCCTCGTGGTCCTGGTTGGTAACGATGATGGCGTCGCCGGGGCGCATCCAGGCCTCGAAGGCGCGGCCGAGGGTGTAGGTGTTGGCCGAGGTCGAGGGGCCGAAATGGATCCAGTCGGAGGAGACGTTGAGCGCCTGCGCCATGCGGCGGTGGGCTTCGTCCATGGCGTCGCCGGCGGCCCGCGAGGCGGGATAGGCGCCGTAGGGCTGGACCTTGGTGTTCCAGTAATAGGCGCGCATGCGGTTGAGCACGGCGGCGCAGGTGTAGGAGCCGCCGGCGTTTTCGAAGAAGGCGAAATCCTTGAGGTCCGGCTGCCTGAACGAGGGAAACTCGGCCCGGATGCGCGCGGGATCGAGGGGCAGGGACATGGACCAATGAGCCTTGTGACGAACCTGTCACTGGTAACGGTTCGGGACCGCAAAAGAAAGCTCCCGCCCTTGGGGGAGGCGGGAGCGATGATGACGCGTGGCGGGCGCGCCATCGGGCGACGCAGAACGTTGAAGGTCAGGAGTTCTGCGAGGACGGGGCGGGCGGCGCCGGCGGGGCGGACTGATCCGGACCATTGCCGTCCGGACCGGGGCGCATATGACGGCCGTGCGGGAAGAGGTGCTGCTTCTGCTGGTCGCTGAGGCTGGTGTAGAGCGCCTCGAAGTCGGGCAGCACGGCGTTGAGTGCGGTCAGGCGTGCCTGCTCGATGGCGAGACCGGCCTTCATGCGGGCGAGCATGTCGGGAGGGGTGCCGGCCATCTGCTGCGGCCGAGCGGACTGGCAGGTGCTCGCGAAAGTCCCTTCGGCCGCCAGGGCCTGGGTCTTGAAGGTATCGAACAGCTTCTGCTGATCGTCGCTGAGCTGCAGGCGCTTGCCGGCGCGGTCGAGGACCTTGCCGAGCTTGTCCGAACCCTTGTCTGAGCAGGCGAGGACGAGCATGCCGAGACGGCCCATGCCGTCCATGCCGCCACGGCGGCCCCAGTGCGGGCCCTTGGCGCCCGGACCCATGTGATTGCCCATCGGGCCGTTACCCTGATCGGTCGCGGCGGGCGGCGGCAGGGCGGAGGACGACGACGCATCCTGCGAGAAGGCCGGCACTGCAGCGCCGATGGTCAGCGAGGCTGCGATGAGCGCGGCGATGGCGAGGGGGGATTTCATGTCAGCTCCCTTGGTTGGCGGGATCAGGACGATCCCGGATGCGTGAACGATAAGGGCGGCCGGATTCCCGCGATATTGCGGGCGAATGAAGCTTTGGAGAGATTGGAAAGGCCGTTTCCGGTTTACCGATTGTTTACCCCTGCGGCAGGGCGCAGCGAACATCGGGGGAATCGGCGCGTTATCTCGGCAGTGTTTTTTGCGGTTGTTGTCAGATGTTCTCCCACCAGTTGATCGCTGAGACCGTTCCCTCCATTGCCGACGGGACCTCAGCTGGGTCGCTCAACGATCCTGACGACGTGCGCCGGCTGCTCGAACAGCACACCGGGTTCGGCCAGTTCCGGGTGATCCTCAGCGGCGCCGTGGAGTATGGATCGACGCTGCGGCTGCCGGATGGGGCCGACACCGCGGGGCGCAAGGCAACGCTGGAGCAGGCGGTGCTGTCCTACGTGCCGGACGACCGGCCGCGCCTGATCGAGGCGATGCGCGAGGCAATCCGGGAGCTCAAAGGCTTCCACGTCAAGGCGCGCAAGATCGTCGACGGCGGCACCAAGGTGATCGAGGTCATCGGCGACGTGAAGGTCGAGGACGGCAAGGTCACCGAGCTGTTCGGCGTGGCGCGCGACGTGAGCGCGACGGTGGAGCGCGAAGCGATGGCGATCAGCCGGGCGCGGCTGATCCGGCACCTGGTCGAAGACATGCCGGTACCGGTGGTGGTGCTCGACCGGGCGCTGCGCGTGGTGGCGTGCAGCAGCGACTGGGCCCGGGCCTATGGGCTGAGCGGCCGGAGCGGGGCGCTCAACCAGCCGCTGGGCAAGCTGCTGGAGGTCAGCCGCGAGACGACCGCGGCCATCATCGAAGCGCTGAACGGGCACACGGCGCATGTTGGACTGTGGTTCTACTCGGGCGAGGATTCGCGACAGATCCGGCGCAGTTGCGCGGTGATCCCCTGGCAGTGCGGCACCGACGCGGCCGGCGGGGTGATGATGGTGATCGGCGCCGGCGAGACGAGCTACGCGAGCCTCGAGATCGCCGACCGGGCCCTCGGGCGGAATACCCGCGGGCTGCTGCAGATGCTGGAAACGATCAAAGCCGCCTGAAGCGGTTCAGCTCGCGATATACTGCTTGAGCGCGTCGGCTTCCTGCTCGGTCTCTTCGATCTTGCGCTTGACCACGTCGCCAATCGAAACGATGCCGACGAGTTCGCCGCCCTCGACGACCGGCAGATGGCGGATGCGCTTGTCGGTCATCTTCTCCATGACCTCGGCGATCGTGGCATAGCGGCCGGTGGTGACGACGGCTTTGGTCATCACCTCGCTCACCGGACGGGAGGCGAGGGCCGCCCAGTCCTTGCCGAGGTGCCGGACGACGTCGCGCTCACTTACGATGCCGGCAACCTTGCCCGTGTCGGTCACGACGACGGCGGCGCCGATCTTGCGCGTGTTCAACAGCTCGACCGCATCCGCGACGGTGGCGCCGGCGGCGATCGTATGAACCGCGCGGCCCTTGGATTGAAGGATATTCTCGACTTGCATCGTACTTTCCTCCTCTCAGGATCGCAGTTTGCTCTCGCTTCCGTGAGCGGAAAAGGCAGAGGCGCTGCCCTTTTGGCTCAGCCCTCGCGGCGGCCGGGCGTCCAGCGCACCGTCTGCCTCTGACGCGGCGCCGGTAGCTCGCTGTGCCGCAGCGCAAAGCGTGTGGCCTCGACGCAAACGCCCAGGACCAGGGCCACGACGGGCATTATGAACAACAGGGAACCGACGTCGACGCGCTGGAGGGTCGTGACATGGTGCAGGGGCAGAAGGCCGGTCAGGACGGCGATGCCGGCAGCAAGCAGGGTGAAGGAAAAGGACACCACCGTCGCGGTGGTGAAAACGGAAGCACGGCTTTTGGCTCTCTTGGGCATCGGGCGACTCACGCACTAGGTTCACGACGCCGTGAGGGGGCCAAACTATTACGGACATTCCACGTAGCTAATGGGGTGATGCGCGGGCCAAAGCGGGGCACAAATGTGTCGCCCGGCCCAGCGCCACGGAGGCGGCGATGCTGAGACTTTCGTGGTTGTGCGTGGTGATCCCCCTGATGAGCGGACCGGCACTGGCGCAGGCCCAGTCAGCGCCAAGTGGGGCAATGCCGGGCGCGTCGCTGCCGTCGGCGGATGAGCCGGCGCCGAATGCGACCGACTGGCAGGACGTGATCGCGGCGCAGATCCAGGCGTTCCGCGACCACGATGCGCCGAAGGCCCTGAGCTTTGCCGGCGATGCGTTCCATCAGCGCTTCGCCGATCCGCAGGCCTTCTTCGATGCGATCATGCAGTCCGGCTATGCCCCGATCATGCAGTCCGCCTCGCAGAGCTTCGGCAGCTACCAGATGCTCGACGACGCCCATGTTCTGCAGGAGGTGAAGCTCACCGGAACCGACCAAATCGTCTACGAGGCCATCTACCAGATGGTCAAGGAAGCGGGCGGCTGGCGGGTCTCCGGGGTGGAGCTGGCCAAGACGCAGTCGTTGGGGGTGTAGCGCCCGGCTTGCCTTGGGACCGCAAGCTCCCTATTGCTCCGGCGGCTTTTCCCCCGGAGGTATCCATGGCCTTTCTGTCCGACGCCATTCTGCGCATTGCACCGTCCGCGACGGTTGCCATTTCGCGCAAGGCCGCGGACATGAAACGGGCCGGGCGGGACGTCATTTCGCTGGCGGCGGGCGAGCCGGATTTCGATACGCCGCTCAATGTGCGCGAGGCGGCGATCCGTGCCATGAATTCGGGCAAGACGCGCTACACCAATGTCGACGGCATCCCCGAGCTCAAGGAGGCGGTGGCGCGCAAGTTCAAGCGCGACAACCATCTCGACGTGAGCGCGGCCGACTGCATGGTGAGCTCGGGCGGCAAGCAGATCATCTTCAATGCGCTGCTGGCGACGCTCAACCCCGGCGACGAGGTGGTGATCCCGGTGCCGTACTGGGTGAGCTATCCCGAGATCGTGCGGCTGTGCGACGCCGTTCCAGTATTCGCGGTCGCAGATGCCACGACCGGCTTCAAGCTGACGGCGGAGGCGCTCGAGCGAGCGATCACGCCGAAGACCAAATGGCTGATCCTCAACACGCCGAGCAACCCGACGGGCGCAGCGTATTCGGCCGATGAGCTCAAGGCGCTGACGGACGTGCTGCTCAGGCACGAGCAGGTCCACATCCTCACCGACGACATCTACGAGGTGCTGGTCTATGACGGCGGCAAATTCGCAACCGTCGCCGAGGTCGAGCCGAAGCTACAGCCGCGGACCCTGACGATGAACGGGGTGAGCAAGTCACATGCGATGACCGGCTGGCGCATCGGCTACTGTGCCGGGCCGCGCGAGTTGATCGGGGTGATGACCAAGCTGCAGGGGCAATCGACCACCAATCCGTCCTCGATCGCGCAGTGGGCGGCGCTCGAGGCGCTGGACGGGCCGCAGGGCTTCCTCGCGGACTGGCGCGCGAAATTCCAGGAGCGCCGCGACCTCGTGGTGAAGGGGCTCAACGCCAACACCGGGCTCGACTGCCTGACGCCCGAGGGGGCGTTTTACGTGTTCCCCTCGGTGCAGCGGCTGCTCGGCAAGACCAGCGCGTCGGGGGTGACGCTCGAGACCGACGAGGATTTCGTGATGACACTGCTCGACGACACCGGCGTGGCGCTGGTGCACGGGGCGGCATTCGGCCTGCCCGGACACATGCGGCTCAGCTACGCCGCCTCCAACGTCGAGCTCGAGGATGCCGTGAGCCGCATCCAGACCTTCTGCGCCGGCATCGGCTGACGCGTTATCGTGGCGGTCGCGCTTTCGCTCGTTCTGGGTGGCGCGGCGGCCGACGCGGTGCGTGCGGTGTGGCGTTCGCTGGCGGAAGACGGTGAAGGTCGAGACATGCTGGACTTGGGGTATCCGCCCCACCTGACGCTGGTCGTTGTCGGGGACGAGGGGCAGGCGCCGCAGCTTGTCGATGCGCTCGGCTCATTGGCGCCGCTGGTGCCGAAGACCCTCACGCTGGGTGAGGTCCGGCAGTTTGCCGACGCCAGCGTGACCTGGGTGTCGTTCGTTGGCGATCGCACGCAGTTGGACCGGCTGCACGGCGTCGCTGCGAGCGTGATCGAGGCCGACGCAATCGACCCGCTCTATCAGCCCGGGTCGTGGATCCCACATGTGACGCTTGCCACCGCCGGGAACGCGCGGAGTTTGCTGGCTCATGCGAGGGCGCGATGGACGCCTCGCGTGATCGCCCGGATCGCCAGGATCGAGGTGGCGCGGTTTCCGCCTGCCGAAGCGATTGCGGGGATCGACCTGCCCGCGGAATGAAAAGGCCTCGCTCGAGGGGATGAGCGAGGCCTTAAGGCCGTGACCGAAGTCTCGACCGTTCTGGAGCGCGGCCGGGGAGGAGGTCGGCCGCAATCTCTGTGGCGTCGTTATGGGCGGTGCGGCCGAGTCCGACAAACGCGGACTCGGAAGGCGAGCCATGCGCTGATCGAAGGGCGTGAAAGCGAGCAAAAAAAGGGCCCCATCCGAAGATGGAGCCCTACGAAAGTGGTGGCAAACGGACGAGGGAGGAGGAAACGCCGTCTGCCATTTGGACCGAAGCCGAGGGAGGAGGTTCAGCTTTCAGTCCGTGTCGGGGAGACCAGCGGGACCGAGGGAGGAGGATTCGGTCGGCGATCTCAGCGACAGGCTGTATATGTGCGCGTCGAGCCGTTCCAGCAATGCGGCCACTGACATGTCAGCCATGCATCGCGCGCAAGGATAGGTCAGGACGTTTGACCAAAATGCAAACGTTTCGGATCGCGTTTTTGCCGGGTTGGGGAAAAAAATAGGGCCCTGCTCGAGGGGAGAGCAGGGCCGGTATTGAGGGAAGCCAAAGGCCTCCCGCAAGGAGGAACGCCGGCGAGCGAGGAGGGAGAGAAATACCCGCAGGCGTCGGGAAGCGGTATGACCCGCCCGGCTGCGGCGCTCAACCGGGGCCGCGGCATGTCAGCCATGCGCGCAGTGCATATCGTTAGAATACTAGCGAATTCCCCGGTTCCCTGGGGGAACTGCAGGGCTCATTCCCGCCAACGCGGGACTCCAGACCGCACTTCCGGAGGTCCGCAAACTTCGCCTGGGTTCCCGCTTTCGCGGGAATGGCGTTGTGGACAGGCCCTACAGCCAGCCCTTCCGCTTGAAGAACAGGTAGGGGAGCACAGCGGAGATGACCATCAGGACCAGGGCGAGCGGATAGCCGAGGGGGAAGTGGAGCTCGGGCATCAGGTCGAAGTTCATGCCGTAAACCGAGGCCACGAGGGTGGGCGGCAGGAAGACCACGGCGGCGACCGAGAAGATCTTGATGATCTGGTTCTGCTCGAGGTTGATCAGGCCCAGCGTCGCGTCGAGCAGGAAGCTGATCTTGGAGCTGAGGAACGCTGCGTGATCGGACAGGGCGGCCGCGTCGCGCTGCAGCACCTTGAGTTCCTGGCGGAGCTCGCGCGCGGCCTTGGCGTTGCCGTTCTCGGAGGTCTGGTGGAAGCTCGACAGGCGGGTGATCGAGACGAGACTTTCGCGGGCCAGCGTCAGCGCGTCGCCCTTCTTGCCGATGCGCTCGATGATTTCCTGCAGGTCGCGGGCCTTGCGGGTGACGTTGGTGGTCTTGTTGCGGAAGACCTCGCGCGAGACCTGGTCGATCTCGTCGCCGGTGGTTTCGAGCAGTTGCGCGAGACGGTCGATGATGGCCTCGAGCAGGCCGAGCATGACCTTTTCGCCGGAGGTGTAGGGATTGTTGGTCGGCCGGGTGACGAGCCGCTCGAACAGCCGGAACGGCTTGGGGTCGGCATAGCGGACGGTGACGAGCTGGTTGTTGCGCAGAACGAAGGTGATCGGGGTCTTCTGCGGCTCGTCGGTCTCGGAGTTGACCAGCGCCGTGATGGTCATGAACTCGGCGCCGTCCTCGTTGTAGAGGCGGGCGCTGGGCTCGATGTCGTCCATCTCGGCGCGGGTGGGAATGTCGATCCCGAGGCAGGATTCGACGAAATCGTCCTCGGTCTTGTCCGGATTGGTCAGGTTGTACCAGACGGCCGCGCTGGCCAGCGGCGAAGCCGCGGTGGCGTCGACATCCATGGCGACGAGGCGTTCGTCCTCGCGAAGATATGCACGCAGCATGACATGGGCTCCTCAGTGCTGCACCGGCTGGCCGGCGCGCCTAGGTCCCATGTTGATGGAACTCTCAGGCCGCCGGCATCGAAGATCGACTTCGACTGTCGGGGTTCATGGTCCTGTCCCTGGTTGCTCCGCCGTCTCAGGCGGATGCCGCAATGTCGTGCGCCCACAGCGGTTTGGGGTCAACGGAAAACTACCGCAGGGTTACCGGCGGCGCTCACTGGTAGGTGTCGAAGGCACCGGCCAGCGACTTGCGGAGATCGGAGCCGTCCGGGAAGATCACGTCGTCGATGCGCCAGTAGCCGACATCCATGCCTTCGATCGGCAACTTCTTGAGGATCAGGGTGTCGACGTAGTTGCTCTTGGGGTCGGCGGTGAAGCCGTATTTGATCTCGACCTTGGCGTCGGCCTTGCTGAGGGTGACGAGGCCGATGTCGCAGGTGTCGGCGTAGTCGGGCGTCGACTGCCACGGGATGCCATCGCCGAGCGGCGGCTTCTCGTCGGGGTGCTTGCTGGCGTAGTCGTCGTTCTTCTTTTCAGCGGCGGCGAGGGTCTTGGCGAGGTCGGCGGTCAGGATACCCGCAATCACCGCCTCGTCGTTGCCGATGCGGGAGAGGCAAAAGATCTGGCCGATCTGGTTGGCCTTGAGGACGACCATCTGGCCCTTTGGCTCGTTGTCGCCGGCCCAGGCGGGCAGAGCGAGCGAACTGCACAGAAGTGCGGCGAGAATGGTCAAACGCATGGGGGCCCCCGTGTCGAACTCTGTTGCGCGGCCTATGCAGGGCTGCGGCTGAACCGATGGTGAACTCCGGTTCAGCCGGATTCGCTGCCTCAACCGATGAAGCATAGCAGGTCATGCGCGGCGATGGCACCGGCGGATGTCAGGGAAGCGGTACGCCCAGCTTCCGGGCGGATGTGTCGATCCAGCCGGCCCAGCGCGGAATGCTGGTGAACCACGCCGTGCCACGGCAGTAGTCGGCGGCCCCGCGTGGGGCCGAGACGCCGATGAGGAGGCCGACGACGCTGAGGCCGTCCTTGCCGGCGACGAAAGCGGGACCGCCGGAATCGCCGGTGCACATGCCGGTGCCGTTGCCCTGGCCGGCGACGAACAATGCGCCCTTGGGCTGCAGCGTCGCCGTCGCGGCGCGCAGGCCCTGGCCGAAGCCGAGCTGCTGCTTGCCAAAGGCGGATGCCCGGCGGAGGTCCGACGTGGCGCCGTAGCCGGCGATGCGGACGCTCCCGGAGGGGGTCGCGGCGAGCCGGGCGGTCCTGATGTCGGCCGGCGCGGCGGAGTCGAGCAGCACCAGCGCGATATCGTCGGGGTTGTTGTAGGCGAAGCTGCCCTTTGCCTCGGGCGTGGCTTGTGCCCGGGCGACGGCGGCGACGCCGCGCAGGCGTTCGGCCGGAACGCCGCTGAGGCCGGTCGAGAAGATCACCTTCATGTCGTTGCGGTCCCCAGCGGTGCAGTGCGCCGCGGTCAGGACCAGGCGCGGCGCGAGCACCACGGCGGTGCAAAGGTGTGCACCCGTGGCGTCGCGATAGAGCACGGCCGCGAGCGAGCGGGCGACGGGGTCGCCGCTACCGACCGGCTTGCCGCCGAAGACGGCCAAGGCGGGCGAGACGAGCAGCAGGAGGAGAACGGGAAGGGCCAGCGCAGCGCGAAACATGCGGCGACCATGGCGAAGGCCGTGGCGCGCCGCAAGGCGGGCTTGCCAGGATTTGGGCGTCCGAGCATGCTCGCCGGATGCCGCTCGTCCCCGACTGGGTCGATATCGCCATCCGGATCGTCCTGACGCTGCTGGCGGCGGGGGTCTTCGGCTACGAGCGCGGAACTCACGGCAAGGCCGCGGGCATGCGCACCACGCTGCTGGTGGCGCTGGCGGCTTGCCTCGCCATGATCCAGGTGAATGTGCTGCTGCCGGTCGACGGCAAGACGGCGCAATCGTTTGCCACGCTCGACCTGATGCGGCTGCCGCTCGGGATTCTCACCGGCGTCGGCTTCATCGGCGCGGGGGCGATCCTCAAGCGCGGGCCGTCGGTCATCGGCCTTACAACGGCGGCGACGCTGTGGTTCGTGACGGTGATCGGCCTGCTGTTCGGCGGCGGGCAGATCTGGCTGGGTATCGCCGGTTCACTGCTCGGACTTGCAATCATCGAAGGGATTCGGGCCCTGGAGGTGCGGCTGACGCGTGACCAGCAGGCGACGCTCACCGTGCGCTTCGACCGCCGGCGAGCCGACGGCCAGGCGATCGAGAGACTTGTTTCGGTGCCCCCGTTCGCGGTGGTGCGGATGAACTTCGCGCTGGGCACAGAAACGCAGATCGAGGAGCGGAACTTCCACCTGCGCTGGTCGGCGCGTGCCAGCGAGACGGGACTACCGGCGCTGGTCGATGCCGTGGCTGCCCAGGACGGGGTGCTCAACGTCCGCTGGGAGGGCGGCGGCCTGGTGGACGACTAGGGTCTCGTCACACTCGCGATCAGAACTGCCACTCGCGGGCCTTGCCGACGAGGAAATCGCGGAAGACGCCGACGCGCTTGGAATTCTTGAGGGCCGGGGGATAGACGAAATAGGCCTCGTAGGCCGGCAGCTCGACTCCGGTCAGGATCCGCTTGAGGCCGGTTTCGACTTCGGTGACGTAGTCGGGCAGCATGGCGATGCCGATGCCGGCGCGGCAGGCCTGCATCATGCCGTAGATGGCGTTGACCTTCATGGCCGAGCGACGGGGGGAGGAATCCGGCCGGCCGAGCCGTTCGACGAAGTTGATGTCGCCCAGATAGGACGGCACCGGCTCGCCGAAGGTGATGATGCGGTGGTTGTCGAGGTCCTCGAGGGTCGAGGGTTCGCCGTACTGGGCGAGATAATCGAGCGACATGTAGAAATGGTTGTGCACCGTGAACAGCTTGCGCTGGATCATCTCCGACTGGTTCGGGCGGTGCAGGCGGATGGCGACGTCGGCCTCGCGCATGGCAAGATCGAGCTCGGCGTCGTTGAGCTTTATCTCGATATTGATGTCCGGATAGAGCAGCAGGAACTCATGGATGCGGGAACTGAGCCAGGTCGAGCCGATGCCGACCGTGGTGGTGACCAGCAACTGTCCGGTGGGGATGTCCTGGCTCTCGGACATCTGCGATTCCACCTGCTGCAACTCGGCGTGCATGCGGTGGGCGGTGCGGAAGAGCTGCTCGCCCACTTCGGTCAGCACCAGGCCGCGCGCGTGGCGGATGAACAGCTTGAGGTTGAGGTCTTCCTCGAGCGCCGAAATCTGCCGGGATACGGCCGACTGGCTCATGTTCAGCTTTTCGGCCGCGTGGGTGAAGCTCCCCGATTCCGCCGCCGTGTGGAAGATGCGGAGCTTGTCCCAGTCGAGCATGATTACTCCGCGGCTTCCGCGAGATTCTCCTCGGCGAGGAAACGCTCGGCCTCGAGCGCGGCCATGCAGCCCATGCCCGCGGCGGTGACGGCCTGCCGGAAGACGTCGTCGGTGACGTCGCCGGCGGCATAAACGCCGGGAATGTTGGTCTGCGTGGTGCCCGGCTTTACCGCGAGATAGCCGCCCGGCTTCATATCGAGCTTTTCGCGGAAGATCGCGGTGGCCGGCGTGTGGCCGATGGCAATGAAGATGCCGTCGACGTCGACGGTTTCGGTGGCGCCGGTGAGCGTGTTGCGGAGCACGGCGCCGGTGACCGAAGGCGGCATCTGCTTGCCGGTGACGTCAGCGAGCTCGGTGTTCCACTTCACCTCGACCTTGGGATGCTTGAACAGCCGCTCCTGCAGGATGCGTTCGGCACGGAATTCGCTGCGGCGATGAATGACGGTGACCCTGCTGGCGAAGTTGGTGAGGAACAGCGCTTCCTCGACGGCGGTATTGCCGCCGCCGACGACGATCACGTGCTTGTCGCGGTAGAAGAAGCCATCGCAGGTGGCGCAGGCACTTACGCCGAAACCCTGAAACTTCGATTCCGACGGCAGGCCGAGCCAGCGGGCCTGCGCGCCGGTGGCGACGATCACGGCGTCGGCGGTGTAGGTCTTGCCGCTGTCGCCCTTGAGGGTGAACGGCCGGCGGTCGAAATCGACCTCGGTGATCAGGTCGTTGACGATGCGCGTGCCGACGTGCTCGGCCTGCGCCTTCATCTGGTCCATGAGCCAGGGGCCCTGGATAACGTCGGCAAAGCCGGGGTAGTTCTCGACATCGGTGGTGATGGTGAGCTGGCCGCCCGGCTGCGTGCCGTTGATCATGACCGGCTCGAGCATTGCACGGGCCGCATAGATGGCCGCGGTATATCCGGCCGGTCCCGACCCGATAATCACAACCTTGGAATGCATCTGATGGTCCCTCTTTAGGCCGCTAATGTAGTGGTTGGAACGTGGCGGATTCAAGCCGGAGGTGCGCCTGCGGCAGCCGGTTTCGCCGACAACTCACTGAAATGTAAGTTTCACCGGCGGCTGCCTAAATCGCGGGCAAAATCGGCCACGGTGGGCCCCGCGAGCTATGCAGACGCGCGGCCAATGAGTGCGCAGTCGCCGCCGTCAGAGGCGGTCAGACGTATTTGAGGTCCAGAATTTCGTAGCTCTTGGTGCCGCCGGGGGCGGGGACTTCGAAGCTGTCGCCTTTCGCCTTGCCGATCATGGCACGGGCGATGGGCGAGGAAATCGAGATACGGCCCTTGCCGGCATCCGCCTCGGCGTCGCCGACGATGGTGTATTTCCGCTCTTCCTCGGTGTCCTCGTCGACGATCTTGACGGTGGCGCCGAACTTGATGGTGGTGCCGCTGAGCTTCTTGATGTCGATGATATCGGCGAGCGCGAGCAGGCCCTCCAGCTCCTGGATGCGGCCCTCGTTGAGGCTCTGCTGC
Source organism: Devosia sp. (assembly GCA_035564755.1). Taxonomy (GTDB): domain Bacteria; phylum Pseudomonadota; class Alphaproteobacteria; order Rhizobiales; family Devosiaceae; genus Devosia_A. The sequence continues at coordinate 14,402 of DATMTK010000020.1, forward strand.
TCCTTGGCGGCGTGGTATTCGGCGTTTTCGCTGAGATCGCCGTGGGCCCGGGCCTCGGCGATGGCCGCGATGATGCGCGGGCGTTCCTCGGCGGTGCGGTGACGATATTCCTCGCTGAGCGCGGCGTGGCCGGCGGGCGTCATCGGAATCTTGTCGGGCATCATGGCCTCCAACCGTCTAGAAAATCAAAGGTCCGCGTCCGCCTCGTTCGGCGGGCAGCGGACCGGGTCGTTCGGGATCGGATGCAACCTGCCTGTCCGGCGCTGCCGGGTCAAGCAGGCCCCAAAGGGAACCGGCGGAACGCAGCGTCCCGCCGGAAACTCTCGTCAGATCAGGGCTTTACGGCCGCCCAGGCGGCGTCAGACATGATCTCTGCGGCGCGCTTGGCGGCAACACGAGCCCGGCCCGCAGTGGCCAGACGCAGAAAGTTGTAGGCCGGCCCGAGGATCAGCGAATGGGCGGCCGGCCAGGGCAGATCCTTGACCTTCCGGGTCTTGGCGAACTTCGAATAGGCGGTCGAGAGCGACCCCTGGCCTTCGGCGAGGGTGTCGGCGATCCCGGCGAATTCCGGCGCGGTGACCGCGAGGGTGCGGATTTCATCGGTGAAGCGGAACAACTCGGGGTTCTTGAGGCCCCAGGTGACGAGACCGCCCGCCGCCGCCCTGACCACCGCCTCGGCGGTGTCGCTCGAACTCTGCGACTCGCCGGACCAACCGGCGACGGCGTCCTCGAGCAGCGCCATGGCGAGCGCACCCTTGCCGTCGAAGAAGTGGTAGATCGAGCCGGTCGTGGCGCCAGACGCCTCGCGAATGTCGTTGATGGTGGTGGCGATATAGCCCTTTTCGAGGAAGCAGCCCAAGGCCGCGTCGAGGATTGATTCGCGGCGTTCGTCACCCGTCAAACGCTTGCGGGGCTTCACTTTTTTTGCAGCGGCACGAGCCATCTGATTCCCTTTCCTAAAAGATTTCTCTGGAATTTGTTTCCAGCATGGACGAGAGCAATGTTCTAGTCGAGCGTTTTGTTTGGCTTTTTGGACATAAAATCGTCGCGGATGGCGGAGAGCGGCGGAAACCGGGGCGTTCGCGACGAATTTGCGGGTCGCCAGAGAGGACAGTTCGGTCCGCAGGTGAATTGTTCTCGGTAACACTCTGGCCACTATTGGTTTTTCGCCGTCATGGCGGCCGGAATAGCACGCTATTTCCATGGCTCAGCGGCCGGCGGGCTTCGGCTCGAGCGGTGCGACCGCGGGGCGAGGGGCCGCAAGCCAGCGGCGCAGCGGCCGGTCGTAAACGCGGTCGACCAGGAGGCTCAGCGCAACGATCGCGGCGACCAGGGGCAGCGTTACAGCGAGCGGCTGCTCATCCAGTCCACTTTTGGTGAACAACAGGAGCAGCATGTTCACCGCCGAGAAGATGGCGACGTGCAGCAGATAGAGCGGATAGGACATCGCGCCGAGGCCCTCTGCGATGCGGGCGGTCAAGCGGTGTGGCCGGGCGGCGGAGGCGAGAAGCAGCACAGCCGGAAGCAGCGCGGCGACGGTGAACAGGTCGAGCAGCCCTTTCAGGCCGGCGGGCGCTGGCAGCCCCAGGACCAGAACCAGCAGCAGGCCGCTCGGCCAGGCGGCCCAGGACGGGGCCCAGGCGGCGAGGCGGTCACGGTGCCGGTAGAGCAGCACGCCGAGCGGGAAGGAGAAGAAGACACGGGCGAAGAGGCCCGGCCAGGTCGTGAGCGAGTGTCCGACATCCAGCGATCCGTGCGCGATGGCCAGGAAAATGAGGGCGGCGAGGGCGACGAGCACGGTTGTGGCGAGGACGCCGGTGCTCAAACGCCGGTGCCAGAGGCCGAACGGCAGGTTGGCGGCAAGCTCGGCAATCAGGCTCCAGGCCGGGCGGACCAGCCAGTCCACCGGCTGGGCCCAGAAATCGGGCAGAAACAGCAGGCCGAGCAGCAGCCCTGTGACCGGCGGATGGCCCACCAACGCCCCGCCGGCGAAGGTCAGCAGCAGCGCGAGGATCAGCACCGGATAAAGGCGGATCAGCCGCTGCCTGAGGAAAGCCCCGGCGGAAAGGCTGGTGGCCAGGCGCTGGTCGTAGGCATGGGCGAGCACCCAGCCGCTCAGCAGGAAGAAGAAATCGACCGCCAGGTAGCCGCCCGGCAGCGGCGCGCCGCCCAGAAAGATGTTGCCATGCCATTGCAGCACGACCAGCGCAGCGATGCCGCGCAGGCCGGCGAGGGCGACGAACTGCTCCTTTGGCGGAGATTGCATCGGGCCAGCATGGCCTTGCCGGGCTAAGAAATGGAAAAAGGCGTGACCGGAATTGCGGCGGGTCCGAAAACGAAAGGGCGTGGCCCCGCCGGAGCCACGCCCTTCGTCGTTTCGAGGATCGATGTGCTCTACGACGCCATCGAGAGATTGTCGGCGGCGGACTTTCCGGTCCGCTTGTCCTTGACGATCTCGTAGTTGACCTTCTGCCCCTCATCGAGGCCGTTCAGGCCCGAGCGCTGAACAGCGGAAATGTGCACGAACACGTCCGCCCCGCCCTCGTCGGGCTGAATGAAGCCGTAGCCCTTCTGCCCGTTGAACCATTTTACAGTGCCGGTAGCCATATAAGTCCCTCTCGCAGTCCTCTGCCGTAGCGGCCCCCAAACCTTTGACGGGCTCGCCTATCGAAATCTCGGTAGTGACGTCAGCAGGCGCGTTGAGGCGTCGCCAGGCACGGACAGTCGGCCGCAATATTCGACGAGAGCGTTCTAGCCTGAATTGTTAATGGACACAATATGTCGCAGGCATGACAAAGGTCCGCGGCAGTGTTGAGGCTGCGCGGCGGAAAAATTCAACCAGAAATCGACGTGTTCAGGTTCTTGCGAACCTAGGACCACGGTGCCGGTTCCACTCGCATGGGCTCCGGTACCGCGGCGGCAAGAGAATTGACCTTTACGGCAGCGATGGGCACACGTCCAGTAAAACCAATTCCTCTCACGCGTTCGTGCCGAGTCCTGCCATGTCCAAGATCCGCGATGATTTTCGTTCCGATACGGTCACCCGGCCGAGCCCCGGCATGCGCGCCGCGATGGCGGCGGCGGAGGTCGGCGATGACGTGTTCGGTGACGATCCGACGGTCAAGCGGCTCGAGGCGACGCTGGCCGAGCGGCTGGGCAAGCCGGCGGCGGTGTTCATGGCCTCGGGGACGCAATCGAACCTTGCGGCGCTGCTCAGCCATTGCGGGCGCGGCGACGAATATATCGCGGGAATGGACGCCCATTGCTACGCACATGAACAGGGCGGCGCGGCGTGGCTGGGCAGCATCCAGCCGCAGCCGATCCCGCACGAAGCTGACGGAACGCTGAAGCTCGAGGCCATCGGGGCCGCGATCAAGCCGGACGACCCGCATTATGCGCGGACGCGGCTTCTCGCCCTCGAAAATACGCTGGGCGGTCGGGTGATCCCGCTGACCTACCTCAACGACGCGACGGCGCTGGCAAGAGCGCGCGGGCTGACGACGCATCTCGACGGCGCCCGGGTGTTCAACGCGGTCGTGGCGTCCAACGTCGATGTGGCGGCGATCGCCAAGCCGTTCGATACGATCTCGGTATGCCTCAGCAAGGGGCTTGGTGCGCCGGTGGGCACGGTGCTGGTGGGCGAGGCGGAGCTGATCGCGCGGGCGCGGCGGCACCGCAAGGCGCTTGGCGGCGGCATGCGGCAGGCAGGCATCCTCGCCGCCGCGGGGCTTTACGCGCTCGAGCACAACGTGACACGGCTGGCCGAGGACCACGCCAATGCGCGGCGGCTCGCCGATGCGTTCGCCAAGATCCCGGCGCTGGGGGTCGTGCGGCCCGACACCAATATCGTGTGGGTGAAGGTCGCCCCCGACGTCGCCGAGGCGTTCACGCGGTACGTGGCCAACGAGGGCTTCGGGATCACCGGCGGCTACGGCTCGGACGCGCAGCGCTGGGTGACGCATCTCGATGTGGACGCGGCGGCGGTTGACCGCGCCATCGCAATGGCTGAGCGCTTCTTCGAGCAGCACCGGCCGTGACCGTCAGTTCGGCAGGGTGACCCTGGCCCAGATGGGCAGGTGGTCGGAGGCCTCGCGCGAGAGCAGCGAGTGGTGCACGCCGCAGTCGGCGATCTCGATGTCCTCGGTGACGATGATGCGGTCGAGGGTGAAGACCGGCATCGAGGCGTGAAAGCTCGGGCCGCAGGCGGCGATGGTGTGGCGCTGCTCGAAGGCGCGCAGCACGCCGGATTTGAGGTCGGGCTCGTTGAGGTCGCCCATCAGGATGGTGGGCATGTTGCCTTCGAGGGCACGTAGCTCGGCGACGATGCTCTCGGTCTGCAACTGCCGCCATTTGCGCGTAAGGCCCAGATGCATGCCGACGATGCGCAGGCGCGTGCCGTCCGTGTCGAGATCGGCGACGGCGGCGCCGCGCGGCTCGAGATGCGGCAGCGCCATTGGACGCGCCTCGACCACGCGAATGGACTTGCGGGCGAGCACGACATTGCCGTGGTAGCCCAGGCTCTGCGGGCGGTGCGAGAAGCGGATCGCCTGGTAGTCGGTCTCGTGTTCGATCAGCTCGGGGTCGAGTGCGGTGTTGCGCGAGCCGAAGCGGCGATCGACCTCCTGCAGGGCGACGATATCGGCATCGATCTCGTTGAGCACCCCGAGCACGCGGGCAGGCCTGCGCCGCCAATCGAGGCCGACAGCCTTGCGGATGTTATACGACGCGACTTTGAGCTGCATGTGAGGAGAAAGGTGGAAGACACCGAAGAGGTTGCCAAGCTAGCGGCCGCGGACGGCACGGTCCAGCGGCCTCAAAGCTTCGTGCTCAACTCGTCACCAGCCTGACGCCGACGATGGTCAGGATGATCGCCAGCAGCCAGCGGATGATGCGCTCGTTGATCCTGGGCGCGAGGCGGCTGGCGATGAGGATGCCGGGGATCGAGCCGCAGAGCAGCGAAACCAGCATGTGCCAGTCCACGTCGCCGATGGCCCAGTGGCCGATGCCGGCAACCAGCGTGAGCGGGACGGCGTGCGCGATATCGGAGCCGACGATCTGGTGCGTGCTGAGCTTGGGATAGAGCAGCAGCAGCACGGTGACACCGATGGCGCCGGCGCCCACCGAAGAGAGGGACACGAGTACCCCGAGTGCGACGCCGGTCAGGACGGTCAGGATGGTCTGCGGCAGCATCGGCAGCTCGCGATGACGGCCGGCGAAGCGGGCGAGCTGCGGCCGCAGCGCGATGCTGATGGCAGTGAGCACCAGCATGGTGCCGAGCACCAGAGCAAGGGTATGCGAGGCGCCGCTGGTCTGTGTGCCGGTGCTGGCGAGAATCCAGAGCGTCACCGCCGCGGCGGGTACGCTGCCCAGCGCGAGGCGGCCGACGACGCGCCAGTCGATGAGCCGGTTGAAGCCGTGGACCAGCGTTCCAGCGGTTTTGGTGGTGGCGGCGTAGAGGAGGTCCGTGCCGACGGCGGTGGCCGGATGAATGCCGAACAAAAGGATCAGCAGCGGGGTCATCAGCGAGCCGCCGCCGACGCCCGTCAAGCCAACGACGAAGCCGACCACGAGACCGGCCAGCGCGTAGAGAACTTCGATCGGTAGAGACAAACAGGCCCGCCCAGGCTTCCCCTCTGTGGCCGGACCCTAGTGGCGGGGACCGCCCATGGCTAGGGCGAAGTGGGGCAGGAATTCGCGCGGGTCCACGGGCGCGCGCGAAATTGTGCCTCAGCGGGACGTTGCATCCGGATCGAGCGCGCGGCGGACGGCGATCGGCTACGGCAGGTCGTCGTGCGCGAGCGCTCCGGCGACGAAGGCATCAGGGTCGGCGGCGAAGGACTGGTAGAGCCGGAAGTGCTGCATTTCGGCGAGAGCGCGCTCTCCGGCTCGTCCATGAAGTAGATGCCCTGGGGCGAGAGGCGCTCGTCCAAGACGCGGACGAAGCCTTCGCCGTGGCTGGCGGAGAGAAAGTTTGAGCCTCGCCGCAGAGCGCGCCGCCGTCAACACCCGATCAGGCTGCCGGATTTCACCGCACGCCTCATGAGCGCCGGCGATCGGACGCGGCAAGGGCCAGAGCCACGCCGCCGATGATCGCAATGGTAGAAATGACGAGACGCAGGCTGAGCGCCTCGCCGATGAAGAGAACGCCGCCTGCGGCGGCAATGGCGGGAACCGTGAGCTGGACAACGGCGGCCCGGGTGCGCGTCAGCTTCGGCAGAACACTGTACCAGATGGCGTAGCCGACGCCGGAGGCGCCCGCCCCGGAGGCGATGGCGTAGATCGCCGCGGCGGGGCTCGCTCCATGGGTCACGGCGCCGGCAACGATCATCACGACCGCAAGTGGCGCGCATCTGAGAAAGTTGCCGGCCGTGTCGCCGAGCGGAGACGATGAGGCGCGGCCGATCAGAGTGTAGGCGGCCCAGCACAGCCCTGCGATCAGCATCAGCAGGGCGCCCAGCGGATTGGGCGCGACCATGCCGGGCGAGACGAGATAGACCAGCCCCGCGAATGCAACAATGAAGCCGGCCCATTCGATCGCCGACGGCCGGTCGCCCTTGTAGATGGCCCAGCCGAGCATGCCGATCTGCACACTGGCGAAAAGAATCAGGGCGCCGGTGCCGGCGCCGAGCAGAATGTAGGCGACGGAAAACAGGATGGCGTAGCCGAATAGCGCGGCCGCTCCATACCATGAGCCGGCCGGCCGTACCGACTGGCGTCGCAGCGCCAGCAGGACGGCCAGCGTGACCGCACCCGCGGCGAGGCGGATGCCGGTGTAGCTCACCGGCTCGGCGCTGGTGCTCGCAAAAGCCAGCCGCGCCAGAACAGAGTTGGCCGCGAAGGCGATCATCGCGATCGTGGTGAGCGCGATGAGCTTCATGGTTACGCCGCGAGGTAATCCTGCAGTGGGCGCACGGTGAGGTCGCCGTGCTTGTAGCCGAGGATGCGGGCATGGTGAGTCTGCCGATTCGACAGTGTCATGTACTCCTGTGTTTTTGCTGCAGATGGCGAATTGGCTGCCGCAAGAAAGTTTATGCCCGTGGGTCTGCGCCCACACAATACTGGTGGCGTAGACATACAGAGCTCAACTCATGAACAAGCATATACTCAACGACGCAGCCAGGAAGTTGGTTGAACTTCGCGATGATCTGGCACTCTTGCGATTGCGCCTAGCGCTAAGGGCTTTCGATCCCAACCAACCGCGCTGGCCGGCCGGCCAATCAGATGGAGGCCAATGGCGACCCACTGGAATTCAGGTTGCGGGAAAACTCGACTAGAGGCGTGAGGCCATGTGTGAGGAGCAATATGACAGAGACAGTGATCTATGTCGGATGAGCGGGAGCCGGCTATGCTGGGAGACTGCCATGCAGAGACGTGCTGCTTGCATCGCAGGTGACTACATCCCGCAATTGAGACACTGAGGGAGCCATGCCATGGTGCTCGTAAGGCGATTGACCCTAACGTCCGGGACAGGCACTTCGAGTGTCGACGTCACGTTCTCAGATCCAGTCAGTCGAGGCACAAGTTGGGTCTGCTCGTACAGGATCGATTGGCCAGGCGTTCCGGCAACCTCCGAGATAGGGGGCGCGGATGGCCCGCATGCCTTGTATTTGGCGATGCAGGCCGTCGCACTCTCGCTTTATGCGAGTCCCTACCATAAGGCGGGGCAGCTTTCGTGGCGGACCCCGGGGCAGGGCTATGGGTTTCCGATCCCCAGGGCAGCGCGAGGTGATCTCGTCGGCTACGACCGTGACGAGCAGTTGTAGGCGAGCGGCGGGTGGAACGACGTCGCAAACTAAGCGCGGAAGTAATCCTGCAGCGGGCGGACGGTGAGGTTGCCGTGCTTGTAGCCGAGGATGCCCTCGACTGCGGCGACGGCGCCGGGGATGGTGGTGTAATAGGGGATCTTGCCCATCAGCGCGGTGCGACGGATGTCGCGGCTGTCGCTGATCGATTTCTGTCCGGCGGTGGTGTTGATGACGAGCTGCACGCCGCCGTTCTTCATCGAGTCGACGATGTGCGGTCGGCCTTCGGCGACCTTGTTGACCTTGGTGGCGGCGATGCCGTTGTCGTAGAGGTAGCGGTAGGTGCCGGAGGTGGCGACGATCTTGAAGCCAGCGGCTTCGAGGTCGCGCATGATCGAGCGGATCAGCGGCTTGTCCTCGTCGCGCACCGAGACGAATACGGTGCCCTCGCGCGGCACCTTGCTGCCCGAGCCGATCTGCGACTTGGCGAAAGCCAGCGCGTAGTCGGTATCGAGGCCGATGACCTCGCCGGTCGATTTCATCTCGGGGCCGAGCACGGTGTCGACGCCGGGGAAGCGGTTGAACGGGAACACCGCCTCCTTGATCGCGACGTGGCGGAGCGGCGTTTCAATCAGGTTGAAGCTGGCGAGGCTTTCGCCGGCCATGATGCGGGAGGCGATCTTGGCGATCGGTTTGCCGATCACCTTGGCGACGAACGGCACGGTGCGGCTGGCGCGCGGATTGACCTCGAGGATGTAGATCACGCCTTCCTTGAGGGCATACTGCACGTTCATCAGGCCGCCGACCCTGAGGGCGAGGGCGAGCTCGGTGGTCTGCCGCTTG
>DATMTK010000021.1:0-2391 GCA_035564755.1 Devosia sp.
TAACTGTAGAGACGAAAGTCTATATTGGTAATGGCGACTTTGGTCTGTTGCGCACTTTAACCCGACCTCTCACTGTAAAGAGGGGAGTGAAGCTCAAATGCTCGGGCGCTTCAGCAGCAGAACGGTCCAGGCGGTCGACGCCCTGCCGACGGCGCCGGTGCCGTTGCGGCCGGCCGATCCCGGCGAGGCGCGGCCGTTGCAGCCGCAGCCTCCGCAGCTCCAGCAATCCGACCAGTACCTGAAGCTCAAGGTCGAGCTCCACCACCACCTGATCGACCGCTTCAATCTGACGGTGATCGAGCAACTGAACGCCGCCCAGTTGCAGGAACAGATCCGGCCGATCGTGCGCGACTATGTGCGCGAGCACGCCGTGGCGCTCAACGCATCGGAGATCGACACGCTCGTTTCCGAGACCGCCGACGAGATGCTCGGGCTCGGGCCGCTCGAGCCGCTGCTCGCGGACGACAGCATCTCCGACATCCTGATCAACACGCATCGCAGTGTCTATATCGAGCGCGAGGGCAAGCTCGAGCCGACGGCCGTCCGCTTCAGCGACGAGGCGCATCTGATGCGCATCATCAACAAGATCGTGGCGGGCGTCGGCCGCCGCGTCGACGAGAGCTCGCCGATGGTGGATGCACGGCTGCCGGACGGCTCGCGCGTCAACGTCGCGATCCGCCCGGTCTCCATCGACGGCCCGCTCGTCTCGATCCGAAAATTCGCGCGGCGGCCCTACACGCTCGAGCGGCTGGTGAGCTTCAACTCGATCCGGCCGGCGATGGTCGATCTGCTGCGCATCGCCGTGCAATCGAAGCAATCGATCCTGGTGTCCGGCGGCACCGGCAGCGGCAAGACTACGCTGCTCAACGCGCTCTCGAACCATATTTCAGAGCGCGAGCGGCTGATCACCATCGAGGATGCTGCCGAGCTGCAATTGCAGCAGCCGCATGTGGGCCGGCTCGAGACGCGGCCGCCCAATGTCGAGGGCAAGGGCGAAATCCGCCAGCGCGAGCTCGTCAAGAACGCGCTGCGCATGCGGCCCGACCGCATCATCGTCGGCGAGGTGCGCGGTGAAGAGGCCTTCGACATGCTGCAGGCGATGAATACCGGGCACGAAGGTTCGATGACGACCATTCACGCCAACTCACCGCGCGACGCGCTGTCCCGCCTCGAGCAGATGATCGGCATGGCGGGCATGCCGATGTCGCAGGAGAGCATCCGGGGGCAGGTGGCGTCGGCGATCGACCTCGTCGTGCAGACGCAGCGCCTGTCGGACGGCGGTCGCCGCATCGTCAGCATCGCCGAGATCACCGGCATGGAGGGCAATGTCGTCCAGATGCAGGAGATCTATCGCTTCGTCCGCACCGGCACGGGGCAGGGTGGCGCCGTTGAAGGTGCGTTCCGGGCAACGGGCGTACGCCCGCGCTTTGCCGCCGAAGCCGAGGCGCTTGGCCTGCCGTTCGCGGCCGACGCGTTCAATCCACAGGCGGCGCTATGATCATACCGCCGGAAACGCTGCAGTATGTGGTCTACGCGCTGGCGGCAGCGTCCGCGATCCTCGTCGTCGAGGTGCTCTACCTCCAGTACGTGCAGCGCCGGAACAAGCGCGCCATAAACCGGCGATTGCGCGTGTCCGCCGAGAGCGATGGGCATCCGCAGGAGGGACTGAAACAACTTCTGCAGGAACGCGGCCTGACGGAGTCCGGCGACTACGTGCTCGGCCTCATCTGGCTGAACCGGCTCTATGCGCAATCGGGGATACGTGGCTCCCCGGTGGCTTACCTCGCGCGCTTTGCAATCGCGGGCGTCGTGATCGCGGGCGTACTGCGTCTGCTGGGGGCTTCGCTGCCGGCGGTGCTTATCGTGTTCCTGGTGATCGTCCTGCTGTTGCCGCTGTGGTGGCTGCGGCGATCCCGCACCCGGAGGCTGCGTACCTTCGAGCGGCAGCTTCCCGACGCGCTCGATATGATGGTGCGGAGCCTCCGCGCGGGCCATCCGATGTCGGTTGCGGTCGGACTGGTCGGTCGCGAGCTCAGCGACCCGATCGGCACGGAATTCGGCATCGTCTTCGACGAAGTGAGCTTCGGCGCGCAACTTGAAACCGCCATCGCGCGCATGGCCGAACGGGTCGGGTTCGAAGGCCTGCAGTTGCTCAGCGTCGCGCTCAGCATCCAGTCCAAGACCGGCGGCAACCTCACCGAGATCCTCGGCAATCTGAGCCAGGTGTTGCGCTCCCGCATGGTGTTGCGCCTCAAGGTGCGCGCGCTCGCGAGTGAAGGCAAGATGTCGGCCATCCTCATGTCGATCTTCCCGATCGCCATGTTCCTGATCCTCCAGCTCATCGCCCCCAGCTACTACAACAAGATCTGGGGCGACCCGATCGTCGTACCG
>DATMTK010000022.1:0-10212 GCA_035564755.1 Devosia sp.
CGCTCGTAGAAGCCGGCGTGGGTGAAGCGGCTGCTGGTGGGCAGGCTGGTGCCCAGCATCATCATGCCGACGTCGGTCTTCTCCGACACCTCGATCCGCTCGCCATTGAGGAAGGCGCCCTGCCCTTTGATGGCGGTGAACATCTCGCCGGCCACCGGATTGTAGAGCGCGCCGCACACCGTGTCGTTGCCGCGGCGGAGCGCGATCGAGATCGTGTAGTGCTGGCCATTGATGAAATTGGTGGTGCCGTCGATGGGGTCGACCAGCCACCGATGCTCGCGGTCGGCACCGTCGACCGGCGGGAACTCCTCGCCGGTGAAGCTCCAGTCCGGATAGCGCGCGAACAGATATTTGCGGATCAGCTGCTCCGATTGCCTGTCGGCCTCGGAGACGAAGTCGGCCGGCCCCTTGATGCCGATTTCGAGGTCGCGGAAACGCTTGAAATGCTCAAGCGTCAGCGCCCCGGCGTCGCGCCCCACCGCGACCATCTCGGCCAGAATGGCGTTATAATTGTCGGCCATCAGGCGCCTCCAAGCAGGACGAACAACCCTTCCGGATCGTCGGTGGTGATCTGGTCGACCCTGAGCGTCAGGAGGCGCTCGGCGATGGCCGTGGTTTCGGCATCGGCGGCCTGCAGCGTCCACGCATCGACACGCTTGCCCGCCGCGTGGAAGGCAGCGACGATGTCGAAGCCGGCATCGGCGGAGTAGGTCACGATGCGCCAGTCGAGATAGATGAAATCGGCCGCGGGCGCCGCCGCCAGCGCGTCGTCGAGAAAGCCCTGCAGCTTGCCTGCACCGAGCGCCGCGCGGAAGCGCTGTTCGTCGCTCGGATCGAAGCCGCGCAGCATGCCGGGGACGGCTTCGGTCAGGATTTCGACCGCCCGGGCCGAGCCCGACGAGACGATCATGTTCTTTGCAATCGGCCGGGTGGCCTTGGCGAAGGTCTCGACGGTGCGCACATCGAGCACGGCCTCGTCCTCCTTGTAGTCGAGCTGCAGCAGCGCCTCGGGATGCGGCGGCGTCTCGACCAGCAGCGCGCAGAGATCCTCGAGCAGCATCACGTGGTCGGCGATCGGCGCCCCGTCATTGCCGCGCAGCCGGAAGGAGCGCAACTCGGCGGCGCTGTGCGACACGGCGCTGCCCTGCCCCGTCGTCTCGCGCGCGATCGACAAATGGTCGTGCAGCACCGCGAAGCCGCGGTCCTTGTGGACCACCAGATCGACCTCGACGCTGGCGCCCAACGCCATACCTTCGAGGATGCGGCGGCCGGTGAACACCGGATCGGAAACGCGGCGGCGGGCGCGGTGCCATTTGAGGAACGTGCGGTGACCGTTGCGGGTCACGCTGACGGGATCGATCATTGCGCGGCGCTGGAGCGGTAGAGAACGGCATCGTCGCGATAGGCGGCGAAGGCCCGTGGGGCGATATCGACCGGCTGGCCGGCTTTCCAGTCGCGAGCCTCGGGCACCATGGATTTGAGCCGCAGCCCATCCTTGAGCTCCAGATCGACGAGGCCGTGCGTGCCGTAGTCGGTGACGCGATGCACCCTGGCGGCGCCGGCGCCCGTCGCCGGCGTGATCGCCAGGGCCTCGGGGCGCACCGCAAAGATTGCCGGACCGTCGCCGGCCGGCAGCTTGTGGCTGAACCCGGGGCGGCTGAAGGTGCCGCCGTTCACGTTGCCCTCGATGAGGTTCATCGTCCCGATGAAGCCGGCAACGAACGGCGTCTCCGGCTCGCGATAGAGCATGTCGGGCGCCGCGACCTGCTCCATGCGCCCATCGTGCAGCACCACGATGCGATCGGCCATACTCAGGGCTTCGTCCTGCCCGTGCGTCACGAACAGCGTGGTGATCTTGAGCCGCTGCTGGATGTCGCGGACTTCCTCGCGCAGGCGCTCGCGCAAATGCTGGTCGAGCGACGCGAAGGGCTCGTCGAGCAGCAGGATCTTGGGTTCGAGCACCAGCGAGCGGGCGAGCGCAACGCGCTGCTGCTGGCCGCCCGAGAGCTGGTGCGTCTGCCGGTTGCCGTAGCCGGTGAGACCGACGAGCTCGAGCACCTCGTCCACCCGGCGCTTGACCTCGGCGACCGGAATGCGGCGCAGCTTCAATCCGAAGGCGATGTTCCTGAACACATTCATATGCGTCCAGAGCGCATGGCTCTGGAACACCATGCCGGTCGGCCGGCGCTCCGGCGGCAGGTGGATCACCTCTTCGCCGTCGATGGTGATGCTGCCCGAGCTCGGCGTCTCGAAGCCGCCGATCATGCGCAGCAGCGTCGACTTGCCGGAGCCGGAGGGGCCGAGCAGGCAGACGAGCTCGCCGTCGCCCACCGTGAGCGCGAAGGAGTCCACCGCACGGACCGTGCCGAACTGCTTGGTGACGCCTTTGATATCGAGAACGGACATGAACTTTCCCTAGGCGCCGAAACCGCGCGCGAACGAGCCGCCGCTGATCACCCGGCGCGCGAACAGCAACGCGAAGAACGACGGCAGCCAGAGGATCGCCGACAGCACCGCGCCGTACTGGATCACCGGCTGGTTGTTGATGAAGGAGATCATCAGGATCGGCATGGTGTGCACCGCCGGCGCGCCGATCAGCCAGGCGCCCTCGGTCTCGTAGAAGGTGTTGACGAAGGTGAGCAGTACTGCCGCCCCGATGGTCGGGCCGGCCTGCGGCAGCGTGATCGACCAGAAGACGCGCAGCGGGCTCGCGCCAACGTCCCGCGCCGCTTCTTCCATGCGCGGGCTCACGCCCTGGAACGCCGCGACCGGAATCCAGATCATGTAGAGCAGCGTGCCCACGAGCTGGATCAGCACCACGCCCCAGAACGTGCCGATCAGGTTGAGGCTCAGGAAGATGCCGGCGATGGCGACGAGGAGGCCGAATTTCGGGAACGCCTGCCCGGCGATGAACGAGAAGAAGAGCAGCGAGCGGAACGGAAACTTGAGGCGGGCGAAGGCGAACGCCGCGGGCAGGCAGATGATCGAGGAAATGACCGTGACCGATACGGCAAGCTCGACGCTGGTGGTGATCGACTCCCACACATCCGGACGCGACAGCGTCTGGTACCAGAAGCGCAGCCCGAATTCCTGCGGGATGACGTTGGGATAGCGCCAGACATTGGCGAACGCCCAGAGGCCGACCACGATCAGCGGGAAGATGATGACGATGCTGAGCACGACGGCAAAGCCGATGCCGGCCCAATCCACCTGGCGCGGCGGCTTGAAGGTGGTGTCGACCGGCATCAGCGCGCTCTCTGGTTCTTGACGACGGAGCGCACGTAGAACAGCCCGAATGCGATGCAGAAGAAGAACGAGATCACCGCCTGGGTGATGGCGTTGTCCGGATCGTAGAGGTCGCGGAAGGTACGCTGCATGAAGGGACCCATCATCTCGGGAGCCGCGGGGCCCAGCACATAGGGTAGCGTGAAGGCCGAAAAAATCCCGAGCACTGAAAAAGACAGTGCCACGAGGATCGAATTGCCGATGCGCGGCAAGATGATGTGCCAGAGCAGCCGGCCCCGGCCGGCACCGACATCGCGCGCCGCCTCGATCGAGGCATCGGAGACCGCGCCGAGGCCGGCGAGCAGGATCAGCACCGTGAGTGGAATATGGTCCCACACCAGGCCGATCAGCGGCCCCCAGGGCGTCAGGTACGGGGTGCGGATTTTCGGCAGGTGCAGCGCATTGAGGATGATGTCGAAGGCGCCGTTGGGCCCAAGCACGCGGATGAAAGCGAAGCTCAAAATGATCGAGGGCACGAACAAGGGAAAGATCGACAGGCCCTGCACATAGGAGGCGAGCCGACTCTTGGCGAAGCGCAGATAGAGCGCGATCGGCAGGCAGACGACCAGCAGGATGATCGCGGCGACGATGGTGACCCACAGCGTCAGCCAGAGATTGGAGAGGCTGTAGGGATCGGAAAAGAAGAACTGGTAGGTTCTGAGCGAGAGGCCGTATTGGCCGTCCGAACCTTTCTGCCAGAGCGTGGTGACGACGGCGGAAATGATCGGGAAGATCACCATCCAGAAGACGAGCAGCACCGGCAGAGCAACAAGCAGGAGGCCCAGAGGCCTCCCGCGGGATTTTTGTGTGCCGACGATGTCGCTCGCCGGAGCAAGACTCACTTAGAGCGGTCCACGTTCGGCGCGACGTTGCGGTACCAGCCGTCGTTGAGGGCCTTGCTCCAGTCGCCGGCCGGAAACACCGGGATCGAAGTGGGGATCAGCGCGGCGTATTTGTCGTGCAGGTCCTTGGAGACGTAGTCCCACGACACGCCCGGGAAGCCGCCGAGCTCGGTGATCACCGCCGACTGGATGTCCTCATTGAGGATGAAATCCTGCAGCTTGATCGCGAGTGCCTTGTTGACGCCGTTGACCGGGATGTTGTTGCGGGTGAAGCCGCCCGGGAAGCCGAGGTCGCTCAGCTGGACGAGCGCGGTGGTATCGGGCAGCACGCCCTGCTTGATCGCCGACAAGGACTGGTCGGACCAGGCCGGGATCATGGTGACGGCGCCCTGGCTGAGGAGCTGGATCGACTGCGTGTTGCCCGAGGTATAGGCACCCTGGTCCATCAGCGACGGCGCGAGGTCCTTGAGCAGGTCGAAGCCGGCCTGCAACGCCTTGCCGCCGGCGTCGGTGGTGTAGTTTTCAACCTTGAACTTGCTGGGATCCTTGCCATTCGCCTCGTACACGGCGCGCTGTACGAAGCCGGCACCCGAGCCGCCCTTGTCGGGGCGGTTGTAGATGAACTGGCCGGGATTGGCCTTGATCCAGGCGACGAGGTCGGCCCAGGTCTTGGGCGCCTTGTCGGCCGGCAGCTTGGTGGTGTCGAACGCCAGGAGCACCTGCGAGCCGCGATAGGTGATGTTCTGCGGGATGTCGTTGGCGAGCGGGTTCAGCTTGGAATAGTTGGAGAGATTCTCCTTGCTGAAGTCGACGTAGAGGCCCTTGTCGAGCGCCCCGGCCGGCAGCCTTGCCTCGCTGCCCTCGAAGAAATCGGCCTGCGGATCGGAATTGGTGCCGAGCGCGGCGAGCGAACGCGCCTCGATGGCCTGCAGGCCCGCGCTGTCGCTGGCGTCGACGAGATTGATGGTGACGCCCGGATTGGCCGCCTCGAACTTCGGCTTGATGATGTTGGTCCAGAAATCGATGATGTTCTGGTCCGAGCTGGTGTACCAGTCGATGCGGTTGGCGGCGGCAAACGCCATCTTCGGCAGGAGCACAGCCCCGGCCGTGG
This sequence comes from Devosia sp., assembly GCA_035564755.1. Lineage (GTDB taxonomy): Bacteria > Pseudomonadota > Alphaproteobacteria > Rhizobiales > Devosiaceae > Devosia_A. The sequence continues at coordinate 5,239 of DATMTK010000022.1, forward strand.
CGGCACTCGCCGAAATCATGAAATCGCGACGTTTCATTGGTTCACTCCCTGTTGGCTGCCGGACAATCCCGGTCCGATCGATCCGTGCCGACCTTGCCGGTGGACACTAACCCCCGTTCGGCGCGTGGCAAGCGAAAAATGGACCAAAAATTCCATTATGACATCGCCATGCCCGAAATATTCCGTCGCCGCCCGGCGCGACTGTTAGACGGCATGCACATGACAGCGATGTGAAGCGCGGCGCCTAGTCCACCGCGACGATGCACTCGTGGAATTCGTAGCCGCCCACGAGGTTGTTCCAGGTGAAATCGGGGGTGCCGACGATCCTCAGGCCGGGCAGCGACAGCAGCCGCGCGAGGAAGATCGCACTTTCCTCCATGGCGATGAAAGCGCCCGGGCAGCGATGCCGCCCGTCGCCGAACCCCATGACCGGCGCACCGGTGCGCATGTCGGGTATCCTGCGATCGGGATCGAGATGGAACGGACAGGCGCCGACGGCGGCCTCGTCGCCATTGGCCGAGCGGATGTCGATGACGAAGCTCTGCCCGGCCTCGACATGCTCGCCGCCCGGCAGGTCCATCGGGGCGGTCGCCCGGCGGTAGAGCTTGCCGATGACGGGCTCGAGCCGAAGGATTTCCTCGAGGATGCCGCGCCGCTCCTCGTCGGGCGCGGCAAGGAAGCGCTGCGTCAGCTCCGGCCGGTCGATCAGGTGCATCGCCGCAATGGTGATGAACTCCCGCGTGGTGACCATGCCGGCGGCACCGAACAACACGCATTCGGTGAGGATTTCGCGGTCGCGATAGCCCAGCGAAATCAGGTGCGAGATCACATCGGCCCGCGGCGCCTTGCGGCGCAGGCGGATATTGGGCCGCACGTCGAACAGGTAGAACAGCAGGAGCTTGAACTGGCTGAGGACGATGCGCGGGATCAGCGCCGGCGACCACTTTTCGGCCACCGGCGGATTGTTGAGGAAGCGCGCAATGCGATCGGCCATGCCCGGGACGACATGCTCGGTGAGGCCGGCGATCTCGGCCGCAACAGTCACCGACATGTCCATCGCCATGACATCGAGCCGGCCCCGCTTGTCGCGCTGGAGCCTGTCGACCAGCCGGTCGGTTTCGCGCTGCATAAGGGTCAGATAGCCGTCCTCGACCGTGCGTGGCGCGAAGAACCGGGCGGTGGCGCGGCGCAATTCCTGGTGCTGATGGCCCTCGAGGAACAGCACCGGCAGCCGCATCAGCGAGGCTTTCGCGCGGCGCATCAGGTCGGCGCCGAAGCCGTTCTGCTCGACCTCGGGTGCGCGCAGCACGGCGCGGGCCAGCGCATGCTCGTGGACGTGGATGACACCCTTGTCGTCGCGCACCATGCGGGGCTGCGGCACCCACCCGGCGAGGCGGGCGGTCTTGCGGTCGTCGCGTGAATCGTCGGGCGTGGCGTCGAGCATCATATCAAGATCTCCGGACAGCCTGAACTGCCTGACCTTAGCCAAAGCGGCAGGCTCTGCCTACCGGCACGCTCGACGATCACCCCATTGTGCGGCTTGCAAAAGCTGTGCTCTCGTTGCGGCAGCGAGGAGCCAGCATGACAATCAGAGTCGCCGTCGGGCAGTTTCACGATCTCACCGAGGAGCGGCTGCGCTTTGCCGTGCAGATCGGCGCCACCGGGCTGCAGATGAACAACCCCACGCTGCCCGGCGAGACGCGCTGGGAGCAAAAGGACGTCCGCGCGCTGGTCGAAAAGGTCGAGAGCTACGGCCTCAAATTCGAGGCCATCGAGAACGTGCCCACGCATTTCTACCACAAGGCAATGCTCGGGCTCGCTGGCCGCGACGAGCAGATCGAGAACTATCAGGCGACGATCCGCGCCGTGGCGCGCGCCGGCGTGCCGGTGCTCGGCTACCACTTCATGCCCAATTCGGTGTGGACGACCGAGCGCTCCGCCCAGACGCGAGGCGGCGCGGTCGCCCGGCAGTTCGACATGGCGGTGGTCGACGCCAACGCCGACAACCTCGAACTTCTGCGCAGCTTCATGCCGACGACGCTCGGCCGCGCCTCGTCGATGCCGCTCTTCGGCAAGGACGGCCCGGTGATCACCGAGGAGCAGATGTGGGCCAACTACGACTACTTCATCAAGGCCGTACTGCCGGTGGCCGAGGAGGAAGGGCTGCGGCTCGCGCTGCATCCCGACGACCCTCCGGTGCCGATGCTGGGCGGCGTAGCGCGATTGTTCTGGCGGCCATGGGGCTTCAAACATGCCTATGAGCTCGCCGGCGCCAGCAAGGCCTGGGCGCTCGACCTTTGTCTCGGCTGCTGCTCGGAGATGACCGGCGGCAAAGCCAACGTCAAAGAGATGATCGAGTATTTCGCGCCCAAGGGCGCCATCGCCTACATCCATTTCCGCGACGTGCAGGGCACGGTGCCCAATTTCACCGAATGCTTCATCGGCGACGGCAATTACGATCCGGCCGAGGTGATGGTGCTGCTCGCGAAGAACGGCTTCGACGGCTTCCTGCTCGACGACCATGTGCCCAAGATGGACGGCGACAGCGACTGGAACCACCGTGGCCGCGCGCACGCGATCGGCTATATGCAGGGCCTGATCCGCATGGGCGAATATCTGAAGGTGGGCGCGTGAAACGAACGATCCTGATCACCGGCGCGGCCGGCAACATCGGCGGCAAGCTGGTGGCGCATTTCAAGCAGACCGGCGCGTACGAGTTGCGGCTGCTCGACAGGCGCGCCGAGGGCGGCATCGTCGCCGCCGACTTCGGGGACTATGCCGAGAGCTGGGCGCAGCATTTCCGCGGCGTGGACACCGTGCTGCACCTAGCCGGCAATCCGAGCGGACAGACGAGCTGGGCGAGCGCCAGGCGCGACAACATCGCCGGGACGCAGCATGTACTGCGCGCCGCGCGCGAGGCGAAGGTACGCCGCGTGGTGTTCGCCAGCACCAACCAGATCATGCTGGGCTATCGCTTCAAGACCGGCCCGGTGACCACCGACCTGCCGCCGGCGCCGCTCAGCCCCTACGGCATCTCGAAATTCGTGGGCGAGGAACTGGGCCGCGCGTTCCACGAGGAGACCGGCATCGATTTCCTGGCGCTGCGCATCGGCTATTTCCAGCGCGGCGAGAATCTGCCCGGCGCGCACATGCAGATCGGCGAATGGGGCCAGTCGATGTGGCTTTCCAACCGCGACATGATCCAGGCGGCGGAAAAGGCCATCGAGGCGCCGAGCTTCGGCTTTGCCGTGGTGAACCTGGAATCCAACAATATCGGCATGCGCTGGGACATCGAGCATACCCGCAAGGTGATCGGCTACGTGCCGCTGGATACGGCGACGCCGGTCGTTACCGACGCGACCCGGGCGATGGATGCCGAGGCCCGGACCGTGTCGGTGGCGCCGGGGACGTGGCTCGACGAGCATTTTGCGCCGGTGAAGCCTTAGGCGAACGGGTTCTCGACGATCGGCCAGATATTGCGCGGCGCCTTCTTGTAGGGCGTGAGCTGGGCGCGGTTCGGATAGGGCCGGCCCGCCTCGCAATAGATCACGTCGGACGCGAACTTGCTGAAATCGGCGTAGAAGTGGTTGGTGGATTTCACCACCAGGATGTCCTTGCGCATCGGGTCGATCCCCATTGCCGAGAACACCGTTCTTTCAAAGGCCTGGCTGCGTTCGGAATTGAGGATCACCTCGACGCCATCGACCTCGATCACGGCGCTGTCGCCCATCGCGACCGGCATGGTGCCGAAGCTCTGGTGCGCGTCGCGGACCAACCGCTTCACGGTGACCATCGCATCATAGGGATCGCCGCAATTGGGCGCCGACTTGCCGCCGAAGCGGAGCGGCACCATGGCCCCCTCGCCCGCCACGAAGCAGTGCGTCACCGCCACCGGATCCCAGATCGTCGCGATCGCGGCGTTACGGATGCCGGCTTTCACCAGCTCACGCAGGATGACGGTGGAATCGCCGGCGACGCCGCCGCCTGGATTGTCCCACATGTCGGCGACGACCACCGGGCCGCGGCCGGCAGCGCGGGCGCGGGCCAGCGCCGCCTCCGGCGAGAGTTGCTCGGGCATCGATTGGCCGCGCATGGCGAAGACCTCGCGGCCGAGCTGCTCGGCGAGCGTGTCGCCATACGCCTTGTCATTGTCGGTGATGACCAGCATCTTGGTGCCGAGCTCGGGCACGTCGCCGGCGAGGAAGCCGTGGATCAGGGTCAGCGACAAGACCTTCGGGTCGGACTTTTCGATCTCGAACATGCGATCGACGAAGCCGCGCGCCGGCTGCCGCGAGGTCGGAAACACATCGATCATGCGGCAGTCGAACACCGACATCACCGGATTGATCTCGCCGCGCATCGTCCGCGCCATGAGGTCGACCACCTCGGCCCCGCGCTCGACGAAATCGGTGTGCGGAAATTCCTTGAAGGCCACGAGGATGTTGGAGTTCTCGACCCGCTTGCGCGTCAGGTGGCTGTGCGGATCGAGCCCCGCCGCGATGATGCATCTGGGCCCGGCGATCTGGCGGATGCGGGCGATGAGGTCGCCTTCGGGATCGTCATAGCCCTGCGCCACCATGGCGCCGTGAAGGCAGAGTGCGACGCCGTCGACTGGTAGCTCGGCGCGAAGCTGGCCGAGGATCTCGTCGCGGATGGTCTCGTAGGCCTGGCCGTTGATCAGCCCACCCGGATCGGTCCAGGTGACGGTGCCTTCGATGAGCTCGAACTCGCCGGCGGCGGCATGCTTGCGCGCATGGATCAGCGGCGAGGTGACCAGCGTCGGCCGGTCGTCATGCTGCCCGGGCAGCGCGTAAAGCGTGCGCTCGAAGTTGTCGAGACCGATGAACACCGGCGAGAACGTATTGACCTCGGTGCCGATCCCGGCGACGAACACGCGCATGACTCTTCCCCTGACCGCAGGCTGTAACGGGAATGGCATACGGGCGCGCCGGATGACAAGCGCCAGCCTCTTGA
>DATMTK010000023.1:0-19486 GCA_035564755.1 Devosia sp.
GATAACGCGTCGGGCCATTGAGACTTACCAAAGGATCGCTTGACATGCCTGCTCTCAAACCCCTGCGCTTCGCCTTTGCCTTCTGCGCCACGGTCGCGCTCATGCTGGCCGGTGGGCCCGCTTTCGCCCACGCCAAGCTGCTGTCTGAGGCTCCGCCGGCGGAAGACGCCTCGGCGCCTGCCGCCACCGCGCCGGCAACGCCTGTGACAGAACTCCGACTTTCGTTCTCGGAAGGCTTGAACGCCGCCTTCAGCAAGGTCAAAGTCACCGACGCGAACGGGGCCGCGATCGATGCGACCGCGGCGCTCGATCCAAACGACGGCAAGGTTCTCGTGGTGACCTTCACGCAGGCGCTGCCCAAGGGCGAATACACCGTGAGCTGGACCGCGGTCGCCGCCGACAGCCACAAGACCCAGGGCGACTACAAGCTGACCGTGGCGCAGTAGACAGACAATGGAGACGGCACTTTCGATCGTTCGCTTTCTCCATTACTCCGCCGCCATTCAGCTTTTCGGAACGGCGATCTTCGAGACCTGGATCGCATCGAAATCGTTGAGCGACAGCCTGCTGTCCCTGTCGCGACGGATCGCCGTTTTCAATGCCTGGCTCCTGTTCCTCAGCGCCCTCGGCTGGCTCGGCTTCGAGGCCGGCTATATGGGTGAAGGGTGGAGCGACACCCTCAATCCGCAGACCATCTGGCTGGTCATCACCGCCACCGGCTTCGGCCAGGCCTGGATCGGCAATCTGATCATCGGCCTTCTCGCCGTCACCGCCGTGCACTGGCTGGGGCCGCGCCGCGGCGCCGTCCTCGCCATCATCGCGACGCTGGCCCTCGGCGCGCTGGCCTTCGTGGGCCATGCGGTCGATGAGACCGGCGACCTGCTGCCGCTCAGCGAGTTGAGCCAGATCGTTCACCTGCTATCGTCCGGCTTCTGGTTCGGCTCGCTGCTGTCGCTGGTGTTGGTGCTGCGCCAGATGCGCGATCCGCGCTACGCGCTCGATGCCGACCTGGCGCTGCGCCGTTTTTCGGGGCTCGGTCACTTCGCGGTGGCGCTGGCGCTGGCGAGCGGCCTCGTCAACAGCTGGTTCATCCTGCGCAACAGCCCGCTGACCCTCACCTCGATGTACCAGGTGCTGCTGCTGCTCAAGGTCGCGCTGGTGGGCACCATGTGCATCCTGGCGCTGGTCAACCGCTACGTCTTCATGCCGCGCATCCCCAATGACGGGCCGGGCGCCCGCCAGCTTCGCGACGGCACCGTCGCCGAGCTGGTGGTCGGCACCGGCGTGATCGCGCTGGTCAGCGTTCTCGGCCTGCTGTCGCCGTCATAACGGCCGACCCGCGGCTATTTTGGACGCTTCGCGAGCCAATCCCGCATCTCGTCGATCTGCGTCTGCTGCGATGCGATAATGTCCTGAGCGAGCTGCCGGGCGAACGGATCGGTCCCGTGTGCCAATTCGGCCTTCGCCATGTCGATGGCCCCCTGATGGTGCGGTATCATCCCACAGATAAACGCCACATCGAGGTTTGCTGCCAACATCCCTTTGGCCATTCCGGCATCCATTGCATCCATGCCGGCCATCAGGTCGCGATGGGCCTGATCCATGGCTGCGCTGTCGGACGAGCTCGTGGCGCCCATGTCCATTGACCCCATATTCGTCGCGTTGTCGGTTACGGTGGACCGGCATGCCTCCGGCAGGGGCGAGACAGGGTCCGTGGCGGACACACTGGATACGGCTAGAAGCGTGCTCACCGCGAGGGCGGTGGCGAAAAGCGTATGCGGTATCGTCATGGTGATCTCCTCAGCGATCGTGCCCAGCAACTCTGGGCTGCCAGATTCCGGCCGCCGCGGCGGATCGCATACGCCGGCGCGGCCGCATTATCGGCCGTCTGTTTGCGCCGGAGCAACGACATCCCCGCAAGCGATGCCAGTCTCCGGCCTGGTAGAAATGAACTATCGCGGCGGCAGGTATGCCGGAGGCCGGCGGCCAAGAGGGGGCGTGGGGGCGAGCTTTCGCAGCCGGCGAGTCGCTGGAGGCAAAGCGGCCGCGTCCAGTGCCAAAGCGGAACTCAAGGGCTGCTTGTGGGGCCCCAACCGGACATTTTAGAGGGCACTTATCCTGGCGCCCGAGCCAACAGCTACTCGGTTGCCACGCTGCTGCGGGGCAGATCGGGAGCTCCGCTGGCTTAGCGCCGGGCGGGGGCCCAGGGCTCACTGACGCCGAGATTGACGTAGATATTCTTGTACTCGGAGTATTCCTCAAAACCCTTGTGGCCGAGCTCGCGGCCCTGGCCGGATTGCTTGTAGCCGCCGACCGGCAGCTCGGCCAAACCTTCGCGCGTGCCGTTGACCCAGCAGCGCCCGGCGCGGATGCCGCGGATGGCCTGCAGCGCGGTATTGATGTCGCGCGACCAGACCATCGCGGAGAGGCCGTAGATCGTGTCGTTGGCCATGGCGACCGCCTCGTCGCGGGTCTCGAAGGTCTGCACTGTGAGCACCGGCCCGAAGATCTCGTCGCGCACGATCGACATATCCGGCTTGATGCCAGTGAAGATGGTCGGCGTGTAGAACAGCCCTGCAGTGCCGACGCGGCTGCCACCGATCACCATGTCGGCACCGGCCCGCCGGCCCGCATCGACATAGCCTTCGACCTTTTCGATCTGCGCCGGATTGATCAGCGCTCCGATATTGGTCTCGGGATTGAGCGGGTCACCGACCGTAACCTTCCCGGCAATGGCCGCGAGCCGGTCCACCACGTCCCGGGACACCGATTTTTCGACGATCAGCCGGCTGCCGGCGATGCAGGTCTGGCCCTGGTTGCCGAAGATCGAGCCTGACACCTGGTCGGCCACCGCGTCGAGATCGGCATCGGCGAACACCACCTGCGGCCCCTTGCCGCCGAGCTCGAGCCCGACGCGCTTGATCGTCGGCGCGGCGAAGGCGCCGATCTGCCGGCCGACCCGCTGGCTGCCGGTGAAGGCGATCATGTCGGTGAGCGGATGCTCGGCGAGCACCTGGCCGGCCGGATTGCCGAGCCCGGTGACGACATTGAGCACGCCGTCGGGCAGGCCGGCCTCGCGCGCGAGCTGGCCGAGCCGGATGGTCGAGCCGGAAGTAAACTCGCTGGGCTTGATGACGACGGTGCAGCCGGCGCCCAGCGCCCACGGCATGCGCTCGCTGCCGATGACGAGCGGATAGTTCCATGGCGTCACGATGCCGACGACGCCGATTGGCTCGCGCAGCACGAGGCCGAGCGCGTCGCGGCCGATCTCGTTGTGCGTCGTGCCCTCGAGGCCGCGGACGAGGCCGGCCGCGAACTGCCAGAGATCGGCCGCATGCTCCATCTCGCCGCGCGCGCCGGCGAGCGTCTTGCCGACCTCGAGGCTTTCCATCAGCGCCAGCTCTTCGGCGTTCTGCTTGATGAGCTCGGAGATCCTGTAGAGGTAGCTCGCGCGCTCCTTGCCGGTCATGCGCGGCCACGGACCCTCGTCGAAGGCCTTGCGCGCGGCGCGGATCGCAGCCTCGACGTCCTCGCGCGATGCCTCGGGCCACTCGCCGACGATGAGGCCCGGATGCACCGGGCTCTCGCGCCTGAAGGTCTGGCCCGACGCGGCGGCGACGTCCTTGCCGCCGATCACCATCTTGTAGCTGCGGTTGCCGCCAAGGCGCGGATCGTCGCGGCGCGGCTCGATGAAGCGAACGGTCATCTCAGTCTCCTGCGGTCAGCTCTTCACCGCGCCGGCGGACAGCCCGCCCTGCCAGAAGCGCTGGATGAAGAGGAAGGCGATGATCACCGGCAAGATCGACACCAGCGCGCCCGCCATGATGATGGTATAGAGTAGCTGCGCGCCATTGCCGCTCGCGACCGACGCGTACCAGTTGGAAAGGCCTACCGTGACCGGAAAGAGGTCGTTCGAGTTGAGCACCACGAGCGGCAGGAAGTAATTGTTCCAGCTCGCAACGAACGCCAGCACGAATACGGTGGCGAAGGCCGGCGCGATCAGCCGGAAGGCGAGGGCCCAGAAGATGCGGAACTCACCGGCGCCATCGACCCGGCCGGCATCGATGATCTCGCCCGACACCGCCTCGTCGATATAGGCGCGCATCAGGAACACGCCTTGCGGGAACACCAGCGAGGGCAGGATCACCGCCCACGGCGTATTGAGCACGTGGACCCAGCTGAAGAGCAGGAACAGCGGGATCACCAGCGCCGTCTGCGGGATCATCACCGCGCCCAGTACCAGCGCATAGATGGCTCGCTTACCGGCAAACTCGTACTTCGCGAAGGCGTAGCCCGCGAGGGTGGAGACCAGCGCGGCGCCGATGCCGGCGATAGTCGCGTAATAGAACGTGTTCCACAGCCAGCGGCCGAAGATGCCGTGATCCTGCGTGAACAAGTCATGCAGATTCTGCCACAAATGGAAGTCGTTGCTGAACCACAGCCCGAACGTGGCGAACAGGTCGGGGTTGGTCTTGGTCGACGACACGAAGACGTAAAAGATCGGCACGAACGTATAGACGAAATAAAGCGCGAGCACCGCGGTGAGCAGCCATCGCGTGCGCCGGAACCCGGCGGCCTCTGCTGTCTTGCCGACGATCGTCATCGTGCGCTTCGCCGCGAGGTGAGCAGCATGAAGACATAGGAGATGACCGCCGTCACCGCGCCGAGGAGGAAGGAGATCGCCGCCGAGTAGTTGTACTGCTGCGCCACGAACGCCAGCGTGTAGGCATAGAAGTTCGGCGTGAAGTAGCTCGAGATGATCGAGCGCGCGAGGTTGTAGAGCAGGTACGGCTCGGCGAAGAGCTGCAGCGTGCCGATGATCGAAAAGATTATCGTGACCATGATGGTCGGCACGATCAGCGGCAGCTTGACGTAGATCGCGTGCGCTAAGGCCCCTGCGCCATCGACCACCGAAGCTTCCTCGAGGTCCTGCGGGATCGCCTGCAGGGCCGCGAAATAGATGATCATGTTGTAGCCCATGTACTCCCACACCGCGATGTTGGCGATCGAGGGCAGGATCGTGTTGGGCTGAAAGAAATCGATGCGCTGGATGTTCAGCGCCGCCGCGATCTGTGCCGCCGGCCCGTAGGAGGGGCTGTAGAGATAGCCCCAGAGCAGGGTCGCGATGACGGTCGGAACCGCGTAGGGGATGAAGAAGCTTATGCGGAAAAAGCTCTTCAGGTAGACCATGCCGCTGTCGAGGATCAGCGCAAAGAGCAGTGCCAGCGCCAGCATCACCGGGATCTGCATCGCGGCAAATTTGAGTAGCGTTAGAACGCCACCCCAGAATTTCGCGTCGACGATGGCTTTCGCATAGTTGTCGAACCCGACGAAATGCGTGCCGCCTACCAGCGTTGTCTTCCACACGCTGAGATTGAACGCATAGACCAGCGGCACGACCAGAAAGCCGATGAACACGATGAGGAAGGGCAGCAGGAACAGGTAGGGGGCGAGCTTTCGCCAGATATCGCTGCCGGCGCCGGTGGAGCGGCGGGCGACTGCCGTGGCTGCGGCGGTGATGTCGGCCATGCGCTCCCCCGAGGCTGGTGGACGGGGCGCCGGAGCGCCCCGCCTTCGAACCGCTTAGCTGACGGTGTAGCCCTGGTCCTTGGCGTAGGCAACGATGGCGTCCTGCACGCGATCGAACGCGTCGGCGATCTTGCCGTTGCCGCCCAGCGCCGCTGCGAACTCGTCCTGCAGGTGGCTGTTGACGTTGTCCTGGAACGGGGCGAACTGGAAGCTCGGATCGACTTCGCTGGCCATCTCGGCGAACACCTGGTTCACCGGCTGGCCGCCGTAGAAATCGTACTTCGTTCCCATCAGTGCGGCATCGCTCAGAAGTGCCTTCTCGACCGGGAACAGGAAGACGGTCTGGTTCCAGAACCTGGCTTCGTCCGGGTCGCTCGCCACATAGGCGGCAAGCATCGCCGCTTCCTTCTGGTGCTGGCTCGGTGCCATCACCGCCATGGTCGAGCCGCCCCAGTTGGAGTCGACCTTGTCGCCGGCCTTCCACTGCGGCATGCCCGCGGCGCGCCACTTGCCGACGCTGTTCTTCATCGAGCCCGAAATCAGCGCGGGACCCCAGGCGGCAGTGATCCAGGACGCGGTCGTGCCGTTGTCGAAGTCGGTGAAGAAGTCGGCAGTCCACAGCGGCCGGGTGCTGACGGCCTTGGCGTCGACGAGCTTCTGCCAGTAGTTGGCCCAGTCCTTGGCGATCTGGTCGTTGATCGCGATCTGGAGATTGGTGCCGTCGAGCTTGAACGGCCGCCAGCCCTTCTGCGCGAGCGTTGCGCAGATCCAGCCACCGTCCGAAGCGCCGAAATTGGTGTAGAACTTGCCCGGCGTCTTCTGCGCCAGGGTCATTGCCTGGTCGGCGAATTCGTCCCAGGTGGCCGGCGCCTTGAGCCCGGCGCTGTCGAACACGTCCTGCCGGTAGAGCATCCCCATCGGGCCGGAATCCCATGGCACGCCGTAGACACTGTTGCCGTCGGAAACCGCCTTCCAGGTCCAGTCGACGAAACGATCCTTGACGTCGGGCGGCAGCAGCGGGCCGAGATCGGCGAGACCCTTGAGCGCCCTGAAGCTCGAGATGGAATTGAATTCCATCTGGGCGACGTCCGGGGCGCCAGTACCGGCCGTCAGCGCATCGCGCAGCTTCTGGTAGTGCGGCGCGCCTTGCCCGACATTCTGGTAGTTGACCTTGATGTTAGGGTTCTTCTGCATGAAGCGGTTGATCACGTCCTGGGTGTGGGGTGTCCACGCCCAGAGCGTCAGCTCCACTGCGTCGTCGGCCCGTGCCCCCTGCGTCAGGGTGCCGATCGCCGGTATCGCGGCCGTGGCGGCCGCGCCCTGCAGGAAGGTCCGGCGGCTAAGCGGCAGCCGGAACCCATTGTTCAGCGTATCCTTTGTCATCGTTCCTCCCGTGGGCTCGTCTCGCCCATCCAGCCGCCGGCTTGGTCCGCCAATCGCGCATGTCGTTGGAGGCACAGTTCGAATATTGCCGGCAGCCGCGAATGCACCATGCGCAAAAATGACTGTCAACGCGCAAATTTGCTTTACTGTGTGCAAAATGCGTGATTGCAGGAATGAGGTGCTGCGGGCTATTGCCTGGAGCGGGCCGGCTTGGGAGTTCAGATGGCGCGTGCGGCGAACCAAAGCGAGATCGCCCGGGCGGCCGGGGTATCGATCAGCACGGTGTCCCGGGCGCTGTCCAATTCGCCCGGCATCTCCGACGAGCTCCGTGGGCAGATCCAGGGCCTCGCCAAGGAGCTGGGGTATCGCGGGCGGGGCTCCCTGGCGCTGACCACCCGGGTCGTGCGAACCTATGTGACGGCGCACCTCGTGAACGGCGGCCTCGTCGCCTTCTACAGCCGGCTGGTCGAATCGATGAAGGCCGGAGCTCAGGCCGCCGGGCTCGAGCTCGAGTTGCGGCTCGTCCAGCAGTCGCTCGATCCACAGCGCATCTTGCGTGATGAAGCGCACGAGCCCACGGCGGCAACGCTGCTCGTCGGCGTCGATCTCACGCCGGAGCTGCGAGCCTATTTCACCGCCGAGCGGCCGATGGTGCTGGTCAATACCTTCGATCCCGAGCAGCGATTCGATTGCGTTGCCCCCAACAATTTGTACGGCGCGCGGATGGCGACGAGCCAATTGCTGGACGCCGGCCATCGGCAGCTTCTGCACCTGCGCGAACAACTGCGCTGGACGACGCTGCAGCGCGAGTCAGGCTTCCGCGAAGCCGTCGCCAATGTCGACGGCGCCCACGGGGAGGTCGCCGACATTCGCGGCGGCGACGAGATTCTCATCGAGCTGGCGCGCGCCAAGGCGGCCGGAGAAGCCGGTTGGACAGGGGTCTTTGCGGTCCACGATAATGCTGCCATCCGCTTCATCCACGCCCTGGAGGATGTGGGCCTGCGCGTGCCGCGCGATGTGTCGGTCATCGGCTTCGACGACCTGCCGACGGCCGCCATGATGACGCCGCGTCTCACCACCATGCGCGTCGACACCGAAACGATCGGCCGGCAGGCGATCGCCCTGCTGCTGCGCCGGATCGCCGAGCCCGATGCCTGCCGGCTGCAGGTCGAGTGCGGCGTGGTTCCTGTCGCCGGGGCTTCGATTCACAAAATTGCGTAATAAAGAGACATGCCGAGAGCGTTGATCGTTTGGGGCGGCTGGGACGGACACAAGCCGCGCGAGACGGCGGAGCTCCTCCGCCAGATCCTGGTGTCGCACGACTACGATGTGGTGGTGACCGCCGATATTGCCGCGCTCGGGGCGCCCGATATCGGCACCATGGACCTCGTGATCCCTTATCTCACCAATGCCGAGATCGAAAAGCAGACGGTGCTCAATCTCACCGCGGCGGTGCGTGCCGGCACCGGGCTCGCCGGCCACCACGCCGCCCTTGCCACGAGTTTTCGCAGCTCGACCGATTTCCATTTTCTCACGGGCGTGCAGTGGGTCGCGCATCCCGGCAACATCATCGACTTCAGGGTTGAGATCGCGCGGCCGGACGACCCGCTTGTCGCGGGCATCGCCGATTTTGGCTACCGCTCCGAGCAGTATTATCTGCACTACGATCCTTCGATCGAAATCCTCGCGACGACGACCTTTACCGGCGAGCACGACCCGGTGACGGCCGGTGTTACCATGCCGGTGGTGTTCAAGCGCCGCTTCGGCGAGGGCCGCATTTTTTACAGCGCCCTCGGCCACGTGCCGGAGGAACTGAGCCATCCGGCCGCGCGCGCCTTCCTCGAACGCGGCCTGCTTTGGGCAACACGCCGCAGCGGCAGTCGCTAGCCTCACATTGGGATCGGTCCTAAGCTCGTACGCAATTCGTTTCCTGGAGGGACTGCGATGTCCGTCGCCACCCTGACCAAGCCCGCCAGCGATGACCGCGATCTCGTGCTGCGCGCCGATGGCCGCGTGCTCGACACGTCGCCGCAGCGCCTTGGCCGGCTCACGCCGAGCCAGCCAAGCACACCGATCGCCGATTTGCACGAGCAGTTCCGCGCCCAGGGCTATCTCTGGTTGAAGCAGTTCCTCGATCCGGCGGTGGTCAAGGCCTATCGCGGCCGCGTGCTCGACTATCTCGGCCTGGTCCGGGCGAGGACCGATCCGGAGATTGGCCTCGCCGGCAGCGCCATCCCCGATCGCGCCGAGGTCGACAAGCGCCTGATGGCGCTGGTGCGCTCCGCCCGCTACGAAGCCTTCTGCATGGCGCCGGCGATGGTCGATTTCATGGACCGCTTCCTCGACGGCCTGTCCTATCTGCACCGCCGGAAGATCATGCGGCACACTCTGCCACATAGCGGCACCGTGACGCCGGCGCATTACGACCTCGTTTATCTGCGCGGCGGCACGACCCGCATCGTCACCGCCTGGATTCCGATCGGGGACACGCCGGTCGAGATGGGCGGCCTCGTCTATCTCGAGGGCTCGCACGCCATCGGCCTCAAGATGGAGCAGGAGTTTTCGGCCAAGGCCGCCGAGCTGACGCCCGAGGAGCGGATCAACGCCTATAACGCGCACATGACCGAAGGCGGCTGGATCTCCAAGAACCTGCCCGACATGGCCAATCGCTTCGACACGCGCTGGCTGATCGCCGACTTCGAGGCCGGCGACGTGATGCTGCACAGCCCCTATATGATCCACGCCTCGACGGCCAACGACGATCCGCAGGACCGCATCCGGCTTTCGACCGACATCCGCTACCAGAACGTCGAGGACGAGATCGACGCCCGCTGGACCAACCATTGGAGCCTCGGCGACATGCTGTAGGCGCGAGCGCTAACGGCGGGCGGTCTTCGACAGCGAGCTGCCCGCGACCGCGATGACGATGATGACACCGACGAGGATCTGTCGCACATAGCTGTCGACGCTGAGCTGCGTCAGCCCGTTGTCGAGGACACCGAGGATGAGGACACCGATGACGGTGGCGAGCAGCCGGGGCTCGCCCTGTTCGCTCATCGTGCTGCCGAGGAACACTGCGGCGATCGCATTGAGCATCAGGCCCGAGCCCTGCGTGGGATTGGCGGACGCCACCCGGCTGGCATAGAGCAGCCCGGCGCCGGCGGCGCTGAGGCCGGTGAGCGAGAAGGCGAGGAGCTTCAAGCGCCGCACCGGCACGCCGCTCAGATACGAGGCCTCGATGTTGCCGCCGATCGCGTAAAGCCGACGGCCGAACGTCGTCTGCTCGAGCAGCACCCAGGTGACGATGAGCACCGCCAGCGCCACGAGGGTAAGGTTCGGGATCGAGACCGGCCCGAGCGGCATGCCGCCGCGGGCGAACTCGCCGAACGCGTCAGGGATGGCCCGGCCGGAAATGGTCCTGCCGCCCGACACGACGAAGGCGGCACCGGAAAAGATGGTGAGCGTCGCCAGCGTCGCGACGAAGGGCAGGATGCCGACGAGGCTCACCATCGCGCCGTTGATAAGGCCGCCGACAAGGCCGACGATGAGAGCCGCAGGCACCGCCGCCCAGATCGGCCAACCGAAAGAAAAGAGCACCGCGACCACGACGCCCGAAAGGCTCGCCATCGAGCCGACGCTGAGATCGAAATCGCCCATCACCATGACGATGGTCATGCCGGCCGCGACCACCAGCAGCATCGAGAGCTGCTGCGTGATGTTGAGCCAGTTCTGCGCGGTCATGAAGGTGCCGGGGAGGCGGACGGAAAAGAAGATCAGGATCAGCACGAAGCCGGCGAGGGTGCCGTAGCGGCGGAGGAACCGTCCCATCAGGCGGCCGCCGCGGATCGGCCGTAGCAGAGGTTGAGCAGCGCCTTCTCGCTCAGGCCCTTCGCCGAAACGATCGTCGTGATCTCACCGTCGCGCATTACCGCAATACGATCGGCCATGCCGATGAGCTCGGGCAGGTCGGAGGAGACGAGGAGCACGGCCATTCCCCTGGCGGTCATGTCGCGGATGATGGTGTAGATGTCGAACTTGGCTCCCACATCCACGCCGCGCGTCGGTTCGTCAAGCAGCAGCAACCGGGGCTCGCCGCCCAGTGCCTTGGCGAACACGACCTTCTGCTGGTTGCCGCCAGAAAGCTCGAGCACGATCTGGCGCGGTCCGGCCGCACGTAGCCGGACGTCCTCGCCCAGCCGCTGCGCGAACTGCCGCTCGCGGCGCGGCGTGAGCCAGGTGCCACCAAGACTATGCGCCTGGAGGTGTGGTAGAGTGATGTTCTGATAGATCGGCCGTGTCGTAACGAGCCCTTCCGACCGGCGCTCCTTGGGCACGTAGCCGATACCGGAAGTCCAGGCTTTGCCGGGATTGCCCAGGATTGAGCGCAAGAGCTCGGTCTGCCCCATGCCGGACAGGCCGGCGATGCCGACGATTTCGCCCTTGCGCACCGCGAGCCCGGGCCGCTCGTAGGCGATCTCGGCGGATGGGCCCGTACCGGCCGGTGGATAGGCCTCGCCGACCTTGCGGCCGATCATCAGCGCCACGAGGTGGTCGTGGGTAATCCCGCTCAAGAGGCCGCTGTCGATCGGCTTGCCGTCACGCAACACCGTCGCCCGGTCGCACAGTGTCATCACCTCATCGATGCGGTGCGAAACGTAGAGCACCGAATTGCCGCTGGCCTTGATGCCGTGCAGCACCTTGAACAGCCGCTCGGACTCGTCGCGGGTCAGCGCCGCGGTCGGCTCGTCCATGACATAGAGCCGGGCCGGGGCGCCGGCATCGGCGAGGAAGGCGCTCGATATCTTGACCAGCATGCGGTCGCCCAGCGACAGCCGGGCCATTGTCTCGCGCGGATCGATGTGGGTGATGCCGAGCGTCTCCAGCGCGTCACGGGCCAGGCCATTGAGCGTGCGCCAGTCGACGAAGACGCCAGCCCGGCGCGGATAGACGCGGCCGAGCAGGATGTTCTCGGCCACCGACAGCGCCGGCACCACGCTCAGTTCCTGGTGGATGAAGCGCAGGCCATGGCGGCGCGCGTCGGCCGGGCTGTCGATGGTCACTGGCCTGTCGTCGATACTGATGCTGGCTGTATCGGGCGCGACGACTCCGGCGAGTATCTTGATCAGCGTCGATTTGCCGGCGCCGTTCTCTCCCATGAGAGCATGGATTTCCCCGGCGGCCACGTCGAGTTCGACGCCGCGCAGCGCGGGGATGCCGGCATAGGCCTTGGTGACGTTGCGGAGGGAAAGCAGGGGCATTGGACATGAGGGGCGGACCGCTGGCCCACCCCCCGACTCGAATTAGTCCTTCGCGTTGGCCTGCGTGATCAGCTTGGTCGGCACATAGATGACGTGCTGCTTGATCGTCTGGCCGGCGAGCACCTGGGCGACCGCGTCGGCGGTCGCGGCGCCGATGCCCTTGAAGTCCTGCGCGACCGACGCCTCGAAGTCGCCGCCCTTGGCGATCTCGTCGCGCGCCTGCGGATTGGCGTCGATGCCGGTGATGACGATGCCTTCCTTGTCGCGGCCGGCAGCTTCGATCGCCTGCAGCGCACCCAGGGCCGGCTGGTCCCAGCCCGCCCAGACGGCGCTGATCGAGCCGGGCGTCGGGTTGGCGGTGAGAATGGCTTCCATCTTGGCGCGGCTGTCGGCGATACCACCGTCCGATACATCGGGCGTCACCTTGTCGATGATCTTGATGTCCGGATAGTTGCCGAACACGGCGCTCGCGACCACGCCGCGCGCCTGCACTGGCGGGAACGCGTCGAACACGAACATCACGACATTGCCCTTGCCGCCGATGCGATCGGCGACATAGCTCGAGGTCTCCGCCGCCATGGCGTAGCCGTTTGACGTCACGTTCGTGACCAGCAGCGGATCGGCGCCGGCATCCATGCCGATTACCGGGATGTTGGCGTCCTTGGCCGCCTGCAGGCCGGCCGTGATCTGCGCCGGATCGACGTTGACGACGATGGCGTCGACCTTCTGGGTCACCATATCCTGGATGCGGGAGATCACCGCCGCGACGTCGTTCTGCGTGTCGATGACGTTGACGTCCCAGCCCTTGTCCTTGGCGACGGCCTGGAAGGCCTCGACATAGGCCTGCGTGCCCGGCTGCGCCATGTAGGGGGTGATGACCGCCACCTTGGCGGCGAAGGCCGAGCCGGCGAGCGACGCCACGGCGACGGCGGTGGCCGCGAGCAGCACGCGGCGAATGGATTTGTTGAGCATGGTCGGAAGCCCTCCTGGTGACCCGCGCGATTGTTTTCCTTGCGCTTCAAGGCACTATAAGGGACTGAGCCCGCTGCTGCTACGGGCATTCGGAGGAGTTGAGTGCGCCCTACGCTGATCGGCATCGATGTCGGCACCACCGCCGTGAAGGCGGTGCTGGTCGACCTCGACGGCAACCGGCTCGCCGAGTTCTCGCGACCGCATCCGACGCATCGGCCGGAAGCTGGAGCCGCCGAGCAGGACCCAGCCGACTGGATGCGCAGCGTGCTTGAGGCGTTGGGCGGCTTTGCTGCCCGTCACGATCTGCGCGGGCTTGCCGGCATCGGCATCTGCTCACAAGTGAACACGCATGTGTTCGTCGATGGGAATGGCACGCCGGTGCGGCGTGCGATCACCTGGCAGGACGGTCGCGCGGTCGGGGACGCCGCGGCGATCGACGCGAAGGTCTCCGCCGAGCAGAAGCTCGACTGGTTCGGCGGCCCGGTGCCGATCGATGCCAGCCACGCGCTGTCGCGCATCGCCTTCGTGGCGCGCACCGAGCCCGAGGCGTTCGCCCGCACCCGGCAGGTGCTGCTGCCCAAGGACTATTGCGTGCTGCAGCTCACCGGCGCCGTAGGCTCCGATCCCATCGCGGCGGTGGGGCTGGTGAACGAGCAGGGCTACATTGCGCCGCTGCTGGACCTCGTCCCGCGAGCAGCGGACCTGCTGCCGCCGCTTCGTAGCTTTACGCATGTCGCCGGCCGCGTTCGCACCGGGCTGGCCTGCGCTGGCGTGCCGATGGTCGTCGGGGCGATGGACGCTTGGGGCGGCATGTTCGGTCTTGGGGTCAGCCGCGACGGCGAGGCCATGCTGCAAAGCGGCACGAGCGAGATCCCGGGTATCGTCAGCAGCCGGGTGCATCCGACGACCGGTGTCGTGCTGTTTCCGGCGTACGAAGGCATCCGGATGCACGCTGCGCCGACGCAATCGGGCGGCGCGGCGCTGCAATGGTTCTCGGCAATCGCCGGCAGATCACCCGCCGAGCTTTCGGCGCTGGTAGGGGCGACCGAGCCATCCGAAGCAACGCCGTTGTTCCTGCCGCACCTGCAAGGGGAGCGTGCCCCGATCTGGGACGGTGCCACCCGCGGCGTGTTCGGCCGGCTGGATGGCCGCGCCGATACCGCGTCCATGGCGCGGGCGGTGATGGAAGGCGTGGCGTTCTCGGTCCGCTGGGCCTTCGAGGCGCTCGAAAGCTCCACCGGTATGCACCCCGAGGTGGTGAACATCGGCGGCGGCGGTTCGCGCTCAGACGTGTGGACCCAGATCAAGGCCGACGTTCTCGGCATTCCGTTGCGGCGTGCCGCAATCCCGGACAGCGCCGCGATGGGGGCGGCGCTGCTCGCCGGCGTCGGGGCCGGCGTGGTGGGGTCGCTGCAGGATGCGGTGCAGAGACTGGTCCGGTTCGACCGCATGTTCGAGCCGCGTCGCGACTATCGTGCTCTTTACGACGATCGGTTCGGCAAGTTCCGCGAGCTCTACGCGACGCTCCGTCCGTTCAACGCCTCGTATGCCGAGCCGGCCGCAGCTCAGGAGGCGGCGGCGGACACGCGCCGCGCATAGCGCCGGGCGAGCGACGCGCACACCATCAGCTGGATCTGGTGGAACAGCATCAGCGGCAGGACGATCAGGCTGACCGCTTGTCCCGCGAACAGGATATTGGCCATCGGGATGCCCGACGCCATGCTCTTCTTGGAGCCGCAGAAGACGATGGCAATCTCGTCCTCTTTGTTGAAGCCGAGCAGGCGGCTGACCACGGTGGTGACCGTCAGGCCGACGGCGAGCATCAGCACGTCGAGCGCGATCACCAGCGCGAGGCTCTGGAGGCTGATCGCCGACCACACGCCCGCCACCATACCCTCGCTGAACGCTGCGTAGACGATGAGCAGGATCGAGCCGCGATCGACGATCTGTGTGATTGTGCGGTGCGCGGTGATCCAGTTGCCGATGAAGGGGCGCGCGACTTGTCCCAGCGCGAACGGCAGTAGCAGTTGCAGCGCGATGTCCTCGAGCGCCGAGAGTGAGAAGCCGCCCGATTTGCTGCTGATCAGCAATGCGACCAGCGCCGGCGTCACGACGATTCCGGCGAGGTTCGAGATCGAGGCGGAGCAGAGCGCCGCCGGGACGTTGCCGCGGGCAATGGAGGTGAAGGCGATCGAGGATTGCACCGTCGAGGGCAACACCGCGACGAACAGCAGCCCAAGCGACAGGGTCTCGCCGAGCCACGGCCGAAAGACCGCGACGAGAATGAGTCCGACGATCGGAAACACCGCGAAGGTCGAGAGGAACACCAGCCCCTGCAGCCGCCAGTGCATGACGCCGGCAAGAATCGCCTGCGGCGCGAGGCGCGCGCCGTACAGGAAGAACAGCAAGGCGACGGCGCCATAGGTGGCATAGCCCATGACCGTGGCGCCGATCCCACGAGCGGGGATGAGCGCGGCAATGCCCACAGTGGCGAGCAGGGCGACCAGGTACCAGTCGATCGGCAGGCGTCGCTTGGGCTTGTCGTCGGTCACGGAGGTGTCCTGGAGGGAAGGTCGCTCAATAGCCCAGGCTGCGGGGACGCGCCAGTGCCACCTGACCTCAGATCGGCAACGCCCGCGAATACTTGACCTGCGCCAGCGAGAAGCTGGACTCGATCGAGCTCACACCCTCGACCCGTGTCAGTTTCTCGCGCAGGAAGATCTCGTAGGCAGCGAGATCCGCGCAGACCACGCGCAGCAGATAGTCGAACTGTCCGGTCATCAAATAGCACTCCATCACCTCCGGCCAGTCGGAGATGGCATCGCCGAAGCGGTCGAGCTCATTCGAGCGCTGCCGCTCGAGCTTGATCGAGACGAACACCGAGACCGGCAGCCCCACCGATCTCTGGTCGATGGTGACGCTGTAGGCGGTAATGATCCCGGCCTCTTCCATGTGGCGGATGCGGCGCAGGCAGGGCGAGGCCGACAGGCCGACGCGGTCGGCGATGGCCTGGACGGTCATCCGCCCGTCCGCCTGCATCGCCTTCAGGATACGCCGGTCGGTTTCGTCCAAGGGCCCGTTGGCAGGTTCTGCCAATTTCGGCGGACGTTTCGGCGAAATCTTGCGTGACTTGGCTTTCATGGGGACAAAATAGGCGGAAATCGCCTCTCGATCCAGCGCAGAGTAGGTGCGTCTCTGGAGCACAATTGCGTATGCATGGCGGCCTCGGTTCGAAGGATCGGATTGCGTTGCTCGATGAGCTGACGCGCAAGACGCTCTGGCTGTCGAACTGGATGATCCACCACGCCAACCACATCCGGCCCAACGTCGACGGCGTGAAGGTGGGCGGTCACCAAGCCTCGTCCGCCTCGATGACGGCGATCATGTCCGTGCTCTATTTCGCGGTCTTGCGGCCGCAGGACCGGGTCGCCGTGAAGCCGCACGCCGCGCCGGTCTATCACGCCATCCAGTATCTGTTCGGCAAGCAGAGCCTCGACAAGCTCGAGAACTTCCGCGGCTTCGGCGGCGCGCAGTCCTACCCATCGCGCACCAAGGACAGTGACGACGTCGACATCTCGACCGGCTCGGTGGGTCTCGGCGTTGCCTTTACCGCCTTCGCCTCGATGATCCAGGATTATGTCCGCGCCAAGCGCTGGGCACGCAAGGATATCCCCGAGGGCCGGATGGTGGCGCTCGTCGGCGACGCCGAGCTCGACGAGGGCAACGTCTATGAGTGCCTGCTCGAGGGGTGGAAACACAACCTGCGCAATACCTGGTGGATCATCGACTACAACCGCCAAAGCCTCGACGGCGTGGTGCGCGAGGGCTTATATGAGCGCATCGAGGCGACCTTCCGCGCCTTCAACTGGAACGTCGTTACATTGAAGTATGGCGTGTTGCAGCGGCAGGCGTTCGCCGAGCCCGGCGGCGACAGGCTAAAGGCCTGGATCGACGCGTGTCCGAACGATTTGTATTCCGCGCTGATGTTCCGCGGCGGCGCAGCGTGGCGCGAGCGGCTCGAGGACGAGATCGGCGACCAGGGGGCGGTCAGCGCGCTGCTCAAGCGCCGCAGCGACTCCGAGCTCGCCGAGCTCATGGCCAATCTCGGGGGCCATTGCACTGAGACGCTGCTCGAGCAGTTCGAGGCGCTGACCAGCGAGCAGCCGACCGCCGTCATCGCCTATACCGTCAAGGGCTGGGGTACGCCGCTCGCCGGCCACAAGGACAACCACGCCGGCCAGATGACCGAGGCGCAGATCGATGCGCTCCGCACCAGCATGAAGGTGCGGCCCGGCCACGAATGGGAGCCGTTCGAGGGCCTCGGCGCGTCACCTAAAGAGTTGCGAGCCTTCCTCGACGGCGCACCGTTCAACACGAAGTCGTCACGGCGGTTGGCGTCGACGCGAGTCGAGGGGATCGGTCCGATCCCGCTCGATACGGCCGTCACCTCGACCCAAACCGCCTTCGGCAAGATCCTCGACGCCATCGCCAAGACGGACAGCCCGCTGGCGTCGCGCATCGTCACCACCTCGCCCGACGTGACCGTCTCGACCAACCTGGGGACCTGGGTGAACCGACGGCACCTCTTTGCCAATCGCGAGCTGGCGGACGTGTTCCAGAAAGAACGCATCCCGAGCGCTCAGAAGTGGCAGTTCTCGCCCGAGGGCCAGCATATCGAGCTCGGCATCGCCGAGATGAATTTGATGCTGCTGCTCGGCGCCGCCGGGCTCAGCCATTCACTGTTCGGCGAGCGGCTCATCCCGATCGGCACGCTCTATGATCCCTTCATCGCGCGCGGCCTCGATGCGCTGAACTATGCCTGCTACCAGAATGCGCGCTTCCTGCTCGTCGGCACGCCCTCCGGCGTGTCGCTGGCGGGGGAGGGCGGGGCGCACCAGTCGATCGGCAGTCCGCTGATCGGCATGGCCCAGGACGGCCTCGCCGCGTTCGAGCCGGCCTTCGCCGACGAGCTCGCGATCATCATGGACTGGGCGTTCGACTATATGCAGCGCGACGGCGAGGCGCGGCCGGACCTCGCCGGCTGGCCGCGCGACATCGCGGGGGGCTCGGTCTATCTGCGCCTCTCGACCCGGCCGATCGAGCAGGTGCCCCGCAAGGCCGATGCGGCGCTCGCCGACGGCATCATCCGCGGCGGCTACTGGTTGCGACCACCGGACCCGAGCTGCGAAATCGTCATCGCGTATCAAGGCGTGCTCGCCAGCGAAGCCATCGAAGCCGCCGGCCGTCTCGGTGGTGACAGGCGCAACGTCGCGGTCCTCGCTGTGACCTCTGCCGATCGTCTCAACGCCGGCTGGCACGCCGCGCAGCGCGCCCGCATGCATGGTGACGACACCGCGATCTGCCGCGTCGAAGAGCTGCTGCGCGACGTGCCCGGCCGAGCGGCGCTGGTCACCGCCATCGACGGGCATCCGGCAACCCTGGGCTGGCTGGGCAGCGTCTTCGGCCACCGCGCCATCACGCTCGGCGTCGAGCATTTCGGCCAGACCGGCACCGTGCGCGACCTTTACGCGCATTTCGGCATCGACGCCGCGGCGATCGCGGCGGCCGCGCAGCGCTTCGCCGGTGGTCGCAGATGATGTTTGCGCGCCGAACCGCTCACATGCAAATTTCCTCGCGTAACGCACAATCCGGCGATTGTCGCGGTGCGCTGCTTGTCAACCTTGGCAGAGTTTGTCAGACATATGTCATTGGGCCACCGCCGGGGAAACGGACGGCCGATAACAAGGGAGAGAGACGCAATGAATGCGCTGCTTAAGATAGCCGGCGCAGCTATTCTGGCCGCGGGCTTGACCGCACCAGTCGCTGCTCTGGCGCAAACCACGGTGACCGGTCCGGGCGGCACCACCAGTGGCACCTACATGGACTACATGAAGACCGTGTACGACCGCGCCGGTGCACCCGAAATCACCTCGCTGCCGCTGACCGAATTCGACGGCGACTTCAAGCTCAACCCCATGGGCGCCGCGAGCTGGACGCAGTCGGCCGACGGCCTGACCTGGACCTTCAAGCTCCAGCCTAATTTGGTGTGGAGCGACGGCGTGCCGCTGACCGCCGAGGACTACGTTTTCGCACTGCAGCGCGCCGCCAAGGAAGGCTACGACTTCAACTGGTACTGGGCCTTCGCCGGCGGCATCAAGGGCTGGGGCGACGTCACCGGCGACAAGCACGCCGATCCCTCGACGCTGGGCATCAAGGCCGTGGACGACACCACGCTGCAGGTGACCACGGACACGCCGAAATCCTACTTCCCGGGCGTTGCCAGCCTCTGGTACCCGGTACCCAAGCACGTCGTCGACAAGCTCGGCGACGACTACGCGCTCAAC
>DATMTK010000024.1:0-8849 GCA_035564755.1 Devosia sp.
AGGCGCCACAACTGGCCGCCGCCCTCCTCGCGGCGCAGCGCCATCGCCTCCCGGACGATGCCGACTACCGCACGCCGTGGGAACGCGGCGACGACGCCGCGCTGCCCGAATTCGAACTGGCGCAGGTGCGCCGCAGTGCGCAGAACCTGCGCGCACTGGGACTGTTGTAGGGGACAACGATGGAACAGGAACTCAAGGGCAAGGTCGCCTTCGTCACCGGCTCGGGTCGTGGCCTGGGCTCGGCGATGGCCAAAAAGATCGCCGCGATGGGCGCCGACGTCATCGTCCACGATCTGACCTGGGACGCACCGGCCAAGTACGGCGAGGCCGCGACCCTGGACGTGATGGTCAAGACCATCGAAGGCATGGGGGTGCACAGCATGGGCGTGGCCGGCAACATCGGCGACCGCATGGCGGTGGCCAAGATGCATGCCGACATCACCGCCAGATTCGGCGACCCGGACATTCTCGTGAACTGTGCCGGCGGCGATATCGGCGCGGCGGGCGGCAAGCCAGTGCCGAACAACATTCTCGGCATTCCCTATGAGGACATCCTGGCGCTCACCAACAACAACCTCATCGGCACGATGCTGGTGACGCAGGCCTTCGTACCGGCGATGGTGGAACGCAAGAGCGGAGTGGTCGTCAACATCGGCTCGACCGCCGCGCACCAGGGGTTCTCGAACGGCGGCATCTACGCCACCCTGAAGGCGGCCATCGTCCACTACACCCGCTGCCTCGCAGTGGAAGTCGCCAACGACGGGGTGCGGGTGAATGCCGTCAGCCCTGGCCCGAGCAAGACTGCACGCTTCCAGGCCACCCGCACGGTGGACGAGAAAATGATGGACTCCACGATCACCTCGTTCCGCCGCTACGCCGAGCCCGACGAGATCGCCGACGCGGTTGCTTTCCTCTGCAGCCCACGGGCGAAATTCATCAACGGCCAGGTGTTGCGCGTCGAAGGCGGCGAGCAGGTATTCCCCGGCTGAACCATTTCCTAATTCCTCGCGCAATGAATCGCCGCGCTCTCACCAGATTGGATTGACACCATGGCTTCGACCCTCACCATCCCCGATCTCGCCGGCAAGGCGGTGCTCATTACCGGCGCGTCGACCGGCATCGGCGCCGCGGTCGCCATCGCCATGGGCGCGCAGGGCGCCAGGATCGCAGTTCACTACAACTCGAGCGAGGCCGATGCCCGGCAGGTGGTTGATACCATCACCAAGGCCGGCGGCGAGGCGTTCGCCCTCAAGGCCGACGTGACCGATGTGGGACAGACCACCAAGCTCGTTGAGGATGCCGCCAAGCATTTCGGCCGGCTCGATGGGCTGGTTAACAATGCCGGCCTTATGGTCGAGCGCCGCAGCTACGCCGACATGAGCGAAGAGCTCTACGACGAGGTGATGAACCTCAATGCCCGCTCGGTGATCTTCGCCACGAAGGCTGCAATCCCATGGCTCAAGAAGCAGGGTGGCTTCGTCGTCAACACCACCTCGATCGCCGCCCGCAACGGCGCTTCGGGCGGCGCAGGGCTCTACGGTTCGTCGAAAGCCTTCGTGTCGAACGTCACGCGCGGCATGTCCAAGGAGCTGATCCCGTTCAAGATCCGGGTCAACGCCGTGGCCCCCGGCTTCATTGAAACCAAATTCCACGACCGCTATTCGACCGACGCGCAGCGGGCTGCCGCGCTGACCACTATTCCGCAGGGGCGCCTCGGCACGGCCGAAGATTGCGTCGGCGCCTACCTGTTCCTCGCCTCGGACGCGCTCAGCGGCTACATCATCGGCCAGGTCGTCGAGGTGAACGGCGGGCAGCTGATGCCCTAGGCGGAGAGGCCGCGCAGGCGCTCGAGGTCGCTGACGGGGATCGCGATGCCGTGCCGGATCGACTCGCGTCGATTGGCGTAGCGCCTGTCGCCGGGCAACCGCTCCTGGCCGGCATCATGGATCGCCTCGATCAGCGTTTCCATCCGCTCGGTGAACGCGCGGGTCTGGCCGCGGCTCGGGTCGATCAGGATGTAGGTCTGGCCGCCATGCGGCGTCGCCGCCCCGGGATGGCCGCTCCAGTCGATCTCGAACGAATAGTCGCCGCCCGCGAGCGCCGCTCCCATGATCTCCATCAGCATCGCGATCGATGAACCCTTGTGCCCGCCGAACGGCAGCAGCGCGCCGCCCTCGAGCACCGCGCCGGGATCGGTGGTCGGCCGGCCCTCACGATCGACGCCGATCCCCTCGGGCAGGCTGCGGCCCTCGCGCCGCGCGATCTGCACGTCGCCGTTCGACCAGCCGCTCGACGCCTGGTCGAATACCAGCGGTTCGCCTTTCGCCCGCGGCGCGGCAAAGCCCATCGGATTGGTGCCGTAGAGCTTCTTGTGGCCGCCATGCGGCACGACGCTCGCCATCGAGTTGACCATCGCCAGCGCCACGAAGCCCTCGCGCGCGAACGGCTCGATGTCCGGCCACACCGCGCTGAAGTGATGGGCGTTGCGCACCGTAAGCACGGCGATGCCGTTGGCGCGCGCCTTCGCCATCAACGGAGTACGCGCCATCTCCAGCAGCGGCAGCGAGAAGCCGTTGCGGCCGTCGCCGCGCAGCATCCCCGGCGCAACGTCTTCGAGCACTGGTCGCGCTTTGCCGTCGACCCAGCCGCTGTCGAGCGAGCCCAAATTGCCGTTGACCCGGAAGATGCCGTGGCTGTGCGCGCCGTCGCGCTCGGCGCCCGCCATGTTCTCGGCGAGAATGCGCGCGACGCTGTCGCTGCAACCATGCTTGCGAAAGATCGCTGCAAGCAGCGCCGCGAGCTCGTCGTACGAGAGGTGAACTTCGCTCACGCGCCGATCCGCGGCCAGGTGTCGCTCAGCTTATAACCCTGTGGCCAGGGATCGGTGGGATCGAGCATCTCCGTGCGCTTGCCGCTGATCCAGGCGCGGCCCGAGATCGACGGGATGATCGCCGGTTTGCCGCCGAGCGTGGTGTCCGCCTCGATGCGGCCGAGGAACTCCGAGTTGATGATCGAGCGCGCGAGGTAGAGGTCGCCCACCTGCATCTGGCCCTTGGCGCGCAGCACCGCCATCCGCGCCGACGCGCCGGTGCCGGTCGGGGAGCGGTCGATCTTGCCCGGCTGGATGCAGACCGCATTGGCCGCCGTCAGCATGCCGTCGCGTTTCTCGACCGGCCGCGCAATCTGGCAGAACGAAAAGTGCGTCCAGTCCGCATTGGTCGGATGCCGGAAGCCGAGCTGCTCGTTCGCCGCCCGGGTGATACGAATGCCGGTCTCGGCCAGGTCACGCGCTTCATCCGGCACGACCTTGAAGCCCAGCGCCTCGGCGTCGACGATCACGAAGCTGTCGCCACCGTAGGCGGTGTCGACCGTCAGCGTTCCGATCCCCTCGACCTCGAGCTTGGCGTCGAGCTTGTCGGCAAAGCTCGGCACGTTCGTCACCCTGATGCGCTCGGCCTTGCCGTCTTTGCATTGTGCCACGACTTCGACGAGTCCGCCGGGCGCCTCGAGCGTCAGCCGCGTCTCGGGCTCACGCATCGGAATGATGCCGGCATCGAGCAGCACCGTCGCCACGCAGATCGAGTTCGAGCCGCTCATCGGCGGCGTGTCCTCGGGCTCCATGATGATGAAGCCCATCTGAGCCTCCGGGTGCTTCGGGGGCACCAGCAGATTGATGTGCCGGAAGACGCCGCCGCGCGGCTCGTTCAGCACGAAATTGCGCAACGTCTGGTCCGCGGCGATGAAACGCGACTGCGCCCAGAGGGTGTCGCCCGGCGGTGGCGCGACACCGCCCACGATCACATCGCCCACCTCGCCCTCGGCATGGCAGGAGATGATCTCGATGGAACGGCTGGTCCTCACTTGATCACCTGCACCGGCTCACCCAGCACGTCCCATTTCGGCGCGACACCGAGGCCGGGTTTGTCCGAGGCGGTCATGAAGCCGTTCTCGCGCTTCGGCGCGCCGTCGGCGATGGGGACCGTGACGTAGGAGTTGAAGTCGGTCGCCGTGAAGCAGAAGCGTTCGGGCGTCGAGCGTGCGAGATGCGCGATGGTGGCGGTGACGATGTCGCCGCCCCAGGTGTCCTCGATGGTCATCGGGATGCCGTGGCTGACGCAGAGGTCGCGCATCTGCTTGGCCTTGGTCAGCCCCCCGACCTTGCTGATCTTGAGGTTGATCACGTCGAACGCGTCTTCGGCGATGCCTGTGAGCAGGTCGCCGACCGAACCGATATTCTCGTCGAGCACGAAGGGCAGGGACGTGCGGCGCCGGATCGACACGCTCTCCTCGTAGGTCATGCAGGGCTGCTCGATATAGACGTCGAGGTCGCGCACCGCGCTCACCACGCGCGCCGCATCGGCCTTGGTCCAGCCGGTATTCGCGTCGGCGACGAGGATGTCCGACGGCTTGAGGATGGCGCGGCAGGCCTTGATGCGCGCGATGTCGTCGGCCGGATCGCCGCCCACCTTGAGCTGGAACTTGGTGTATCCCTCGGCGCGATAGCCGGCGATCTTCTCCGCCATCACTGCCGAATCTTCCTGGCTGATTGCCCGGTAGAGCGCAATTCTGTCCTGTTCGGCCCCGCCCAGCAGCTTGTAGACCGGCAGGCCCGCGACCTGGCCGAGAATGTCCCAGCACGCGATATCGATCGGCGCCTTCACGTACGGATGCCCTCGCAGCACCGCGTCCATATGATGGTTGAGTGGCCAGAGGTCGGTCGGGTCGTGCCCGATCAGCTTGGGGCCGATCTCATCGAGCCCGGCACGTACGCCCTTGGCGTAGCTGGGCAGATAGGCGGAGCCGAGCGGACAGCACTCGGCGTAGCCGGTGATCCCGGCATCAGTCTCGACTGCAACAACGGTCGAGTCGAACACCTCCATAAAGTTGCCGCCGGACCAGTTATATCGGCCCTCTCTGAGCGGCAGGTCGACCTGATAGACGCGGATGGCGGTGATTTTCATGGGAGTACCTCAGACCAGCGAGAAGCCGTGCGCGAACGGGTCGCGATCGTCGATGAAGATAGTGTTGATGCCGGTCTGTCGGGCCCAGCCGGCGATCGAGGGCACGATGCCGTCGACATTGCCGACGCGAACCGCCTTCTCGACGCGGCCCTTGAAGATCGAGCCGATGATCGATTCGTGGATGAACGCATCGCCGACCTTGAGCTTGCCGCGCGCGGACCACTGCGCCATGCGCGCTGAGGTGCCGGTGCCGCAGGGCGAGCGGTCGATCGCCTTGTCGCCGTAGAACACGGCGTTGCGTGCGGTCGAGCCGTCCTTCAGCGGCTTGCCTGTCCACATGATGTGGGTGCAGCCGCGGATGTTCTCGTTCTCGGGATGCACGAAGCTGTAGCGCTCGTTCATCGCCTTGCGCAGAACGGGACTCCAGCGCAGCAAATCGCCCACGGTCACGTCGGCCAGGTCGGTGAAGTTCTCCTGCGGATCGACGATGCAGTAGAAATTGCCGCCATAGGCCACATCGACCTTGAGCTTGCCGAGGCCCGGGCACTCGATCTCGAGGTCCTTCGAGTGGAGGAAGCTCGCGACATTGGTGAGCCGCACCTCGTCGACATACTCGCCATTCATCGTGTATTCGGCGACGACCTTGCCGGCCGGGACGTCGAGGTTCACCACGCCGGGCGTTTTCGGCTGCATCAGCCCGTTCTCGATCGCCATCGTGACCGTGCCGATAGTGCCGTGCCCGCACATATAGAGGCAGCCCGAGGTCTCGATGAACAGCACCGAGATGTCGCAGTCGTCCCGCGTCGACGGGTAGAGGATCGAGCCGCTCATCATGTCGTGGCCGCGCGGCTCGAACATCAGGCCTTGGCGGATCCAGTCCCAGTTGGCGAGAAAGTCGGCGCGCCGCTCCATCATATTGCTGCCCTTGAGCAGCGGACCGCCGCCGGACACCAGGCGCACCGGGTTACCGCAGGTGTGTCCATCGATGCAGGAGAAGGTATGGCGCGCCATGGCGAAAGTCCTAGAAGCGTTGCGGCGAGAACGGGGAAAGGTCGAGCGACGGCGCTGCTCCTGTCACCAGCTCGGTGACGAGGGTGCCGGTCGCGGCGGATTGCGTGAGGCCGAGATGGCCGTGCCCGAAAGCATAGACGATGTGGGGGGAGGGACGCGAGCGGCCGATCGCCGGCAAGGAGTCTGGCAGCGACGGCCGAAAACCCATCCACTGCCGTCCGCCCTCGGTCCTGAGGCCGGGCATGAACATCGTGGCCTTCTTCAGCATCGCCTCGGAACGCTTGAAATTGGGCGGCAGATTGAGTCCCCCGAGCTCGACGGCGCCGCCGACACGCACGCCGGTCGAGAGTGGGGTGACGACGAAGCCGTGGCCGGGGAACACGAGCTGCCGCCTGAGGTCGAACGCGCCGGGCGGCAGCGTCGTATTGTAGCCGCGCTCGGTATCGAGCGGAATGAGATCGCCCAGCGGCGCCGTCAGCGTCCGCGACCACGCACCGGCGGCAACGACCACCTTGTTCGCTGTCAGCGTCGCGCCGTCCGCGAATTCGACGGTCACGCCATCGCCGAGCGGGCGGAGAGCTTTGACCTCCGCCTTGCGGAACATCGCGCCCCGATCGGTCGCCGCCTTGCCGATCGCCAGCGCGAAGTCGTACGGGTCGCTGACCGTCTGCCATTTCGGAATGAACGTCCCAACGACGAAGCGCGGATCGAGCCCCGGCTGCAGGTCGGTCAGCGCGCCGCCGCGTACCACGCGGACTTCGATGCCTTCGCGCGTCTTGGCATTGATCTCGCCCATCGCCGCACGCAGCTCGCGCTCGCTTTCATAGAGCTCGATCACGCCATCGGATCGCACGAGAGCACCGATGCCGGCGCTCGCGACCAGTGCATCCATCTCCCGCCGCGCCAGGCGCATCAGCGACGCCTGTGCCTTGATCGCGGCATCGACGCGATCGGGCCAGCCGGCGCGCCAGAAGCGCATCAGCCACGGCGTAATCTGCGCCAGATATTCGGGTCGCACCGTGAATGGCCCGAGCGGATCGCTGAGCCAACGCGGCAGCTTGCGCCACATGTCCTTGGTCGCGAGTGGCATGATGTCGGAGAACGCGAACGCCCCGGCATTGCCGCGGCTCGTTTCCTCCGCCATGCCCTTGCTGTCGACAAGCAGCACCGAGCGGCCGGCCTCGACGAGCTTGTAGGCGCTCGCGAGGCCGACGATACCGGCGCCGACAATGACGACGTCGTGGTCCACGTGACCTCAGGCGGCCGTCTTGAGCTGCGGACGGGTATCAAGGGCCCGCTGCACGATGGCGGTGATCTTCTTGCGCTCCTCGCCATCGAGGGTGAGGCGCGGTGCGCGCACCCACTCGCTGCCTTCCCCCGTCATCTGATTGGCGAGCTTGATGTACTGCACGAGTTTTGTCGCCACATCGAGATGGAGGAGCGGCATGAACCAGCGATACAGCTCGAGCGCCTCGGCCGTGCGCCCGGACTTCGCGAGCTTGAAGAGTTGGACAGCCTCGCGCGGGAACGAGTTGGCGAGGCCCGATACCCAGCCGGTCGCGCCGAACAGCGCATTCTCGAGGAACAGATCGTCGACGCCGCAAACGATGGCGTAGCGATCACCCAGCACGTTGATCATGTCGGTGATGCGTCGGCTGTCGTGGCTCGATTCCTTGACGGCCACGATGTTCTTCTCGCTGCTGAGCTCGGTGAAGTCCGCCGGCTTCAGGTCGACCTTATAGGCCACGTGGTTGTTGTAGATCATGATCGGCAGGTCGACGTTCCGCGCCAGCGTGCGGAAGTGGTTGATGCTCTCTCGCGCGTCGGTCTGGTACACCATCGTCGGCAGCGCCATGATCCCCGTCGCGCCGGCCGCCTTCATCCTGCTGGCCGCGGCGATCGCGAGCTTGGTGGTGTATTCGGCGACACCGGCGATCACCGGCACCCGGCCGCTCGCCGCCTTCACCGCTGCGCTGACCACCGCCGCTTTTTCCTCGAGATCGAGCGAGGAATTCTCGCCCAGCGTACCGAGCATCACGAAGCCTTCGCAACCGGCGCGCAGGCACGAGTCGACGTGCCTGGCGGTCGCGTCGAGGTCGAGATCGCCGTTCTGCTTCATCTCTGTCATCAATGCGGGGATGACGCCGCGCCAGGTGAGTGTCATATCGAAGGTCCTTCAGTGTGGGAGTGAGTGATGCGAATTGGGTTCATCGGCACGGGCACGATCTCGGCGGCGGTGGTCAGCGGCCTGCAGTCGCTGCCGAACGCACCGGACGTGATCGTCTCGCCGCGCTCCGAAGCCGTGTCCGAGGCCTTGGCCGCGCGTTACCCGAAGGTTCACCGTGCCGGTTCGAACGCCGAAGTCGCGACGGCCGACATCGTCTTCCTGGGCATGCGGCCGATGCATCTCGAAGAGGCAATGGCCGGCATCGACTTCAAAGCCGGCCAGATCGTGGCGAGCATGGTCGCCGGTTTCAGCCTTGCCGACGTGCAGGCGCGCTGGCCCGAGGCGACGGTGTGCCGGTTCATCCCGCTGCCGGGCATCGCCCATGGCAAGGGCCCGATGGCAACCTACCCTGAGGTGCCGGAAATCGTTCGGCTCTTCACGCCGCTCGGCGACCTGTTCGTTGCACCCGACGAGGCGCGCATCCATTTCGGCGGCCTCAACTCGTTCATGTCCAGCTATTTCGAGCTGCAGCGTGCGCTGATCGACGTCGGCACGCGCGCCGGCATCTCCGAACCCGATGCCCGCCGCTTCGTCGTCTCGATGCTCGGCATGCTGGCTGACACCGCCCAGCGCACCCCGGCGAACGCTTTCGACCAACTCGTCGAGGAGCACCAGACCAGAGGTGGGCTCAACGAGCGTGTCCGGGCTGC
>DATMTK010000025.1:0-23094 GCA_035564755.1 Devosia sp.
CGCCGGAGCGGCTGGATGCGCGACCTGGTGCGCGAAACCACGCTGACCCCGGCCGATTTCATCTGGCCGCTGTTCATCATCGACGGCCGGAACGAGCGGACGCAGATCAAGACCATGCCGGGCGTCGAGCGGCTCAGCGTCGACCTTGCGGTCAAGGCGGCGAAGGACGCCGCCGCGGCCGGGATTCCGGCCCTGGCGCTGTTCCCGAACACGCCCGACCATCTGCGCAACGCCGACGGCTCGGAGGCCTACAATCCGGACAACCTGATGTGCCGGGCGCTGCGCGCCATCAAGGACGAGGTCCCCGAGATCGGGCTCATCGCCGACGTGGCGCTCGACGAATATTCCTCCGACGGCCAGGACGGCCTCGTCCGCGACGGCGACATCCTCAACGACGAGACCGTGGCCGCCATGGTGCGCTCAGCGCTGGTGCAGGCCGAAGCCGGCGCCGACATCATCGCACCGTCGGACATGATGGACGGCCGCGTCGCGGCCATCCGGCAGGAGCTCGATGCCGCCGGGCACGAGCACGTCGCGATCATGTCGTACTCGGCAAAGTTCGCCTCGGCCTATTACGGGCCGTTCCGCGATGCCGTGGGCTCCGGCAAGCGGCTGCTTGGGGACAAGAAGACCTACCAGCTCGACTTCGCCAATACCGACGAGGCGCTGCGCGAAGTCGCGCAGGACCTCGAAGAAGGCGCCGACATGGTCATGGTGAAGCCGGGCATGCCCTATCTCGACATCGTCCGGCGCGTCCGCGAGAGCTTCAACGTGCCCGTCTTCGTCTACCAGGTGAGCGGCGAGTATACGATGATCCGCCTCGCCGGCGACGCCGGCGCCATCGACGGCCGCGCCGCGATGCTGGAGAGCCTGTGGGCCTTCAAACGCGCCGGCGCCAAGGGCATCCTGACCTATTTCGCGCTCGAGGCCGCGCGCGTGCTGGGTGGCTAGCCGCTCACGGCATTTGCATTTGCCCTCGGACTCGGCGCGGCATAAGCTTCTGCGTCGAGACAGGCGGCAATGACGGACCAGACACCGGAAAACACACAGCTTTTCCTCACGGCGCCAATGCCGTGCCCGTATCTGCCCGGCAAGCAGGAGCGCAAGCTCTTCACCCATCTCACCGGCCGGCGTGCGGCCTCGCTGCATGCCCTGCTCAGCGACAATGGCTTCCGCCGCAGCCAGAACCTCATCTACCGCCCGGCCTGCGAAGGCTGTGCTGCCTGCCAGTCAGTGCGCATCCTCGCGCGCGAGTTCCAGACCACCAAGCGCTACCGGCGCATCCTCAGGATGAATGCCGACATCGACGTTACGGTCCGCCAGCCGCGCGCCACGGCCGAACAATTCGCGCTCTTCAAGCGCTATCTCGATACCCGCCATACCGGCGGCGGCATGACCGCCATGAACTTCGTCGACTACGAGTACATGGTCGAGGACACGCCGGTGCAGACGGTGGTGGTCGAGTACCGGCTCGGCTCCGAGCCGGACAAGCCGCTGGTCGCCGTAGCCCTGACCGACGTGATGCCGGACGGGCTCAGCATGGTCTATTCGTTCTTCGCGCCGGAGCTCAACCGGCGGGGCCTGGGGAATCTGCTGATCCTCGACCATGTGCGGCAGGTGCGGCTCGCCGGATTGAGCTACGTGTACCTGGGCTACTGGGTGCAAGACTCGCCCAAGATGGCCTACAAGGGCGACTATCGTCCGCTGGAGGTGCAGCGCGGCCCGCTGGGCTGGCGCCGCCTCGACTGAGGTCCTTGCTTGCGATTTTTACTCGGATTCGTCCGCCTCGTCGTCGGGCTGCTGATCGTTGTGACCGCCCTACCGGCGATCCTGGCCATCCTCGGTGGCCTCGTCCCCGTGCTCGACTTGCTCAATCACCTGCAACTGCTGCTGTTCTTCGGCACGCTGGTGGCGCTGATCCTGGCGCTGATCGTGCGCATGCCGCGCAGCGTCGCCATCCTCGCCTTCCTCGGCTTTGCGGCCTCTGCATGGACGTTCGTGCCGGAATGGTCGTCGAGCCTCGCGCCGCGGCCGGCGCCCACCGGCGCGCCGACGGTCAAGCTGATGACGCACAACATGTTCGGGCTCAACTACGACATGAAGCGCATGGCGGCCGCCATCGCGGCCGAGAACCCGGACATCGTGGCGCTGCAGGAATATTTCCCCGAGCAGCAGTCGCTCGATGCCATGCTGAAGCCGAGCTACCCCTATTCCGTGCGCTGCCAGGGCGGTAAGCGCGCCAATATCGGGCTTTATTCTAAAATCCCGTTCGACAAGGAAATGAGCGATGCAGACTGTCCCGACAGTCCCGGCTCGCAGCGCACGGCCCACATCCTCGCCGGCTTCACGCTCAGTGACGGCACGCACTTTTCGGTGCTGACCACGCATATGGACTGGCCGTTCCCGATCGACCGGCAGCAGGAGGAACTGTCTGCGATCGAGGACACGGTGAAGCAGGCGCAGGGACCGCTGCTCGTGGTGGGCGACTTCAACTCGACGCCGTGGAGCTATGCCATGCGCGGCTTCGAGCACGAAACGGGCCTCACGCGCGAGACGCGCAACCTCATCACCTTTCCCGAACTCTTCACCGTCCCCGGCCGACTGGTGCGCGGCGGCATCCTTCACACCTGGCCGATCCTGCCGCTCGACCAGGTGTTCGAGCGTGGCGTCCGCGTGACCGAGCTGCACCGCGGCGAGTTCACCGGCAGCGACCACCTGCCGGTGATCTTGACCTTCGAAGTGCCGAAGGGCTAACCGCCGAACTTGTTGTTGCGCGGAAAGCCCGTCGGGGGCTGGCGACCGGCCTGGGCGCGCTCGCCCACCCAGTCGCGCAGCTCCGCCATCGTCTTGGTGAAGGTGCGGCCGGAGCTGTCGACCCAGCTCAGGCCGTCCCTGGCGGCGAACACCCGGGCATCGGAGATGCCGCCGTCCTTGTATTTCTGCAAGCGGACGCCCTTGCCGCGCGCCATCTCGGGCAACTCGTCGCGCCGGAAGATCAGCATCTTGCGGTTCTCGCCGATGACGGCGACGGAATCGCCGACGGCCGGCACGATGAGCTTGGCCTCCTCGCCACCAGAGACGTTGAGCACCTGCTTGCCCTTGCGGGTGTTGGCGACCAGCTCGTCCTCGGCGACGACAAAGCCGTTGCCAACGTTCGACGCGACCAGCCGCTTCTCGCCTGGCCTGAAGACGAAGAGGTCGACGAAATCCTGGCCCTCCTCGACATCCACCATGAGACGCAGCGGCTCGCCCTGCCCGCGGCCGCCGGGCAGCTTGTCGGGCGCGAGGGTATAAACCTTGCCGCCCGTCGACAGCAGCAGCAGCTTGTCGGTCGTCTCGGCGTGCAGCGCCACCTTCAGCCGGTCGCCGGTCTTGAAGCCTTTTTCGTCGATCTCGGCAGAATGGCCCTTCATCGTGCGGATCCACCCCTTTTCGGAGAGGATCACGGTGATCGGCTCGCGCTCGACAAAGGCCGCCTCCGCCTCTTCGGCAAAATCGGCGTGCGGCGCCTCGGCGAATTCGGTCTTGCGGCGGCCGAGCTTGGTGTCCTTGCCGTAGACCTTCTTGAGCTCGCCGATCTGCCTGGTGATCTCGCCCCACTGCCGGCGGTCGGAGCCGAGCAACCCGTTGAGATGCCCCTGCTCTTCGGTCAACGCCTTGTGCTCGGTCCTGAGCTCGATCTCCTCGAGCTTGCGCAGCGAGCGCAGGCGCATGTTGAGGATGGCCTCGGCCTGGTTCTCGGTGAGCTTGAAGTGCTTCATCAGCCGCGTCTTCGGCTCGTCCTCCTCGCGGATGATGCGGATCACTTCGTCGAGGTTGAGGTAGGCGACGATGTAGCCATCGAGCATTTCGAGCCGCCGGGCGATCTGCTCGAGCCGATGCTGGGTGCGACGGACCAGCACGTCCTTGCGATGCTCGAGCCAGGCGCGCAGCGCTTCGGCCAGGGTCATCACCTTGGGCACGGTGCCATGGTCGAGGACGTTCATGTTGAGCGAGATGCGCTGCTCGAGCTCGGTGAGCTTGAACATCTGCTCCATCAGCACCACCGGCTCGACCGTCCCGGCACGCGGCTCGAGAATTAGGCGGATGTCGTCGGCGCTCTCGTCGCGGATATCCTTGAGCAGCGGCAGCCGCTTGGCGAGCAGCAGCTCGGCGACCTTTTCGACGAGCTTGGCCTTCTGCACGCCGTAAGGGATTTCGGTGACGACGATCTGGTAGACGCCCCGCCCTTTTTCTTCGCGATGCCAGCGGGCCCGGAGGCGGAACGAGCCGCGGCCAGTGGAATACGACTCCAGGATCGAAGCCTGCGATTCAACCAGCACACCACCGGTCGGGAAATCCGGCCCGGGCACATGGCGGACCAGTTCCTCGATGCTCGCCTGGGGCTTGGCGATCAGCGCCAGCGCGGCCTCGCAGAGCTCGGCGACATTGTGCGGCGGGATGGAGGTCGCCATGCCGACCGCGATGCCGGTCGAGCCGTTGGCGAGCAGGTTCGGGAAGTTGGCCGGCAGAACCTCGGGCTCTTCCGTCTGTCCGTCATAGGTCGGCTTGAAGTCGACGGCGTCCTCGGCCATGCCTTCGAGCAGGCGCGTCGCGACGTCGGTCATCCTGGCTTCGGTGTAGCGATAGGCGGCGGGACCGTCGCCGTCGATGTTGCCGAAGTTCCCCTGCCCGTCGACGAGCGGGTAGCGCATGGCGAAATCCTGGGCCAGACGCACCATGGCGTCGTAGATCGACTGGTCGCCGTGCGGATGGAAGCCGCCGATGACGTCGCCCACCACCTTGGCCGATTTCTTATAGGCCTGGTCCGGGTCGAGCCGCAGCAGCCGCATCACATGCAGGATGCGCCGGTGGACGGGCTTCAGGCCGTCGCGGGCGTCGGGCAGCGCACGCTGCGTGATGGTCGACAGCGCATAGCTCAGATAGCGCTCCTCGAGCGCCTTGCGCAGGTCGACGACCACCGGATCGTCTCCGGGCGGCAGGGTCGAAGGATCGGGCTTCTTAGGCATTGGAGAGTCCGGAACGAATCATGGCCGGACTATAGCCGATCGGTCAGCGCCTCGATCAACGCGTCGCGGACGGCCGGGGGCTCGACCTGCCGCGGCTCCCAGACATGCATGTGAAGGAAATGCCCGGCCAGGCGGAAGGCATCAGCGATGTCCTGCGGCGTTGCCGGCGCTTCGGCGATGAGGAATTGCGGCAGGCGCAGCAGCCGGTCGCAATACGGCTTTGCCGGCTCGCGGCTGACGGCGCGGCCGGTCTTGGGCGAGACATGCGTCAGGTCGGTGGTCTGGCCGGTCACGGCACAAGCGCTGAGGTCGAGGCCGAAACCCAACTCGTCGAGCAGGCTCAGCTCGAAACGCGCCAGCTCAATTGCGAGTTCAGGCGCCGACCGGCGGTCCGCCAGTGCGCCTACGGCAAGGCCGAGCAACCGATCATGCGGGTCGCGCTCGGGCAGCAGCCGGAGATGGTCGCACAGGAGCTGGCAGGCATAGAGCCGGGTGCGGTCGGCGATGAGGTCGGCGGCGCGGGCGTCGATCAGCTCGACGGTGAAGGCGCCAAGATGTTCCTCGAGGCGCGCGCGCCAGTTGACCTGCACGGTGTTGCCGGGCTGCAGTGTCGCCGCAAGCTTGCTGGAGCGGCCGCCGCGCACGAGGCCGAGGGTGCGGCCGTGCCGCGCCACCATGACCTCGGCGATGACGCTGGATTCGCCGTGCCGGCGGACGCCGATGAGGAGACCTTCACCCTGCCACTGCATGCTTCGACCAGCTCAGCATGACGCTATTTCGTCCATTCGAGACCCATCTCGCGATAGCGCTCGGGATCCTCGCTCCACTTCTCGCGCACCTTGACGAAGAGAAAGAGGTGCACCGGCGTTTCGAAAATCTCCATCAGCTCCTTGCGGGCTTCGGCGCCGATCGCCTTGATGGTCTGGCCGCCGGCGCCCAGAACGATCTTCTTGTGCGTATCGCGGGTGACGTAGACGACCTGATCGATGCGGTACGAGCCATCCTTGTTGATGGTGAACTTCTCGGTCTCGACCGTGGCATTGTAGGGGATTTCGTCGTGGATGCGGAGGAAGAGCTTCTCGCGGGTCACCTCGGCCGCAGTGATCGCCAGCGTCAGGTCGGTGAGCTGGTCCTCCGGGAAGTGCCAGGGACCGGGCGGCACGTGCCGTTCGGCCCAGGCGAGAAAGTCCTTCACACCGGACCCGTTGAGCGCCGACAGCATGAAGGTCGCCTCGAAGCCGAGCCGCGCATTGAGATCGGCCGAGAGCCCGAGCAGTTTCTCGCGCGGGATGAGATCGATCTTGTTGAGTACCAGCACGCGCGGGTGCCTCACCGACTCCAGTCCCTTGAGCAGTGCCTCGACTTCCCCAGTCACGCCGCGCTCGGCATCGACGATGAGCGCCACGAAATCGGCGTCGCCGGCGCCGGTCCAGGCGGCCTCGACCATGGCGCGGTCGAGCCGGCGCTTCGGCGCGAAGATGCCCGGGGTGTCGATGAAGACGATCTGCGACGGGCCTTCGGTGACCACGCCACGGATCTGCGCGCGTGTCGTCTGCGCCTTGTGCGTGACGATCGAGACCTTGGTGCCGACGAGCGCATTGAGCAGCGTCGACTTGCCGGCATTGGGGGCGCCGACGAGAGCGATGAAGCCGCAGCGGGTCGGCTCGGCGGCCGACTCGGGGTCGGTCATGACGACGCCCCCTGCCACACCTTCTCGCGCACCAGGAAGGCTTCGGCGGCCTTGTGCTCGGCGAGCTTCTTGCTCGAGCCGGTGGCGGTCAGTGGATCGAACGAGCCGAGGCGCACGGCGATGGTGAACTCCGGGGCATGCTGCGGCCCCACCTGCCCGACGAGCTCGTAGTCCGGAGGCTCGAGCCCCTGGCTCTGCGCCCATTCCTGCAGCGTGGTCTTGGGATCTGGCCGCTGGTGCAACGCCATGTCGAGCTTGTCGCCGAGCATGCGCTCCAGGAAGTCGTAAGCGGCGCCGAGGCCGCCGTCGAGATAGAGCGCGCCCATCACGGCTTCGGCCACGTCGCCGAGGATGGTGTCGTTGTCCTGCCCGCCGGTGCGCCGCTCGCTCTCGCCGAGGTTCAGGTCAGCGCCGATGTCGAGCGCCCGGGCAATGGCAGCGCAGGTCTCGCCGCGTACCAGTGTTACCAGGGTGCGGTTGAGCTCGCCCTCATTGGCCTGCGGGAACCTGCGATAGAGCATGTCGGCGACGACGAGATCGAGCACCCGGTCGCCAAGGAATTCGAGGCGCTGATAGGACTGGGCGATGCGCTTGGCCGGAGCGACCGCGCTCGAATGCGTCAAGGCGCGGTCGAGAAGCTCGGGATCGGCAAACCGGTAACCCAGGCGGGCTTCGAGTTTCGCGTGTCCCTTGCTGCGATGACTCATCGAGCCTCGCTCACGCTCACGGCGCCGGAGTGGTCGTGTAGGTCTGGTAGACCGACTGGAACATGCGGTCCCAGCGGATGGACGTCGGCCAGGTCCAGAGTTCCCAGGGCGGCAGATTGTCCTTGATCGAGAAGAACCGCGCCTCGGCCTTGCCGATGAAATTGCCCGCCGGCACGTAACCCACCTGGCTCAGGACACGGCTGTCGGCCGAACGGTCGCGGTTGTCGCCCATCATGAAGTAGTGGCCCGCCGGAACGACATACTCGGCGGTATTGTCGAGCGGCTGGTTGTCGTCGATTTCCTGGATCGAATGGACGACGCCGTTGGGCAGCGTCTCCTTATAGATGATCACCGGAACGGAGCTGTCGTAGCTGTCCTTGTCGGTGCCGGTGCCCACCTGCTCGCGCGGGACGATGGTGCCGTTGATGTAGAGACGGCCTTCCTTCATCTGGATGCGGTCGCCCGGCATGCCGATGATGCGCTTGATATAATCTTCGTTGGTCGGCGCGTTGTGGAACACGGCGATGTCGCCGCGCTGCGGCTGGCTGATCGCCAGGATGCGGCCGCTGAACGGCAGCGGCAGCGGGAACGAATAGCTGCCCAGGCCCCAGATCCATTTGTCAGCGACGAAGTAGTCGCCGATCTCGAGGGTCGACTGCATCGAGGCGGTGGGGATCGAGAACGGCTGATAGAGGAAAGTGCGGAAGACCAGCGCGATGAGCAAGGCCTCGATGATGACCACGATCGTGTCGCGGAGCTCGTTCTTCTTGACCTTCTTGTCGGCCTTGGTCGTGGCAGTCTCGCTCATTGCTGTTCCCGCACGGGTGCCCTCGCGGGCGAGTGGTTAGGCTCTCGGCGCCGACCCGTCAATGACAGGGAGCGCCTCGATGATGACAAAGGCTTGAGCCATGCCACCGTCGTCGGTGATGGTCAGGTGGATATGAGGTTCATGTCCGGCCGGAACAAGGCGGGCCAGCGCCCTGGCGGCGCCATTGCCGAGTTTCATCGTGGGTTTTCCCGACGGCAGGTTCACCACTCCCATATCGCGCCAGTAGACGCCCCAGGCGATCCCGGTGCCCAGGGCCTTGGAACAGGCCTCCTTGGCCGCGAAACGCTTGGCATAGGAGGCGGCGCGTTGCGCCCGGCGGTCCGATTTGGCGCGTTCGATCTCGGTGAAGCAGCGATGGGTGAAGCGGTCGCCATAGTGGTCCAGCACCTTCTGGACGCGCGATATGTCGCACAGATCATTGCCCAGGCCGACGATCATGCGAGGCCCCGCGAGCCGGGCTTTATCGCCGGGATGGCCGCCAGCTCGGGCGGCAGCGCGTCGGCCGGATAGGCAGGAACCTTGTATTGCGTCAGCGCCACGAGCGGCACGCCGACATCGGCTTCGCCCGCCGACCGGTCGACGAGGCAGGCCGCCGCAACCACGTCGGCGCCGATTTCCCTGAGGCAGGCGATGCATTCGCGGATGGAAAGGCCGGTCGTCACAATGTCCTCGACCACCAGCACCTTCTCGCCGCGCGCGATCTCGAAGCCGCGCCGAAGCTGGAACTTGCCATCGACCCGCTCGGTGTAAATCGCCGGTACGCCAAGGTGCCGGGCGGTTTCGTAGCCCGGAATGATGCCGCCGACGGCCGGCGAAACGACCTGGCTCACCGAGCCGTAGCCCTCGGCTTTCAGCTTCGCAGCGAGCGCCCGACAGAGCTTTTCGGCCTGGTCCGGGTGCATGAAGACCCGCGCCTTCTGCAGGAAGACCGGCGAACGCAAACCCGAGGAGAGGATGAAATGGCCCTCCAGCAAGGCGCCGCAGGCGCGGAAGATGTCGAGGACTTCGTCGGTGGTCATGCGCTCTCTTTCTCAGTGTCGCTGCGGCTCTGCTCGCCGTTCCAGTCGGCCAGCGCCACGCTCTCGGCTTCGGCAACGCTGGCACGCCGAACCTGCGACAGGCCATGCGTGAGCTTGAGGGCAGACAACACTTCCGTGAGCTGCGCCAGATCCCTTACCTCAAGCTCGAAGATGTTCTTGTGGAAGTCCGGGGAGACAATCCGCATCACGAGATTATGGATGTTGGCTTCGGCGGCAGCAATGGCGCTGGCGATCTGTGCAAGGACACCCGGTTTGTTCTGCACCAGCATCGAGATGACCACCTTGTGGCTGCGGTCCTCCTTGCCGGCGAGGTCCCAGCGAACGTCAATCCAGGCGACGTCGGAGTCGTAAAGCGTGGTCAGCACGTCCGAGTGCGCCGGATAAATGATGATCGGCGCGTTGGGCCGCAGGATCCCGATCATGCGGTCGCCCGGCACCACGCCTTCGGGAGAAATCACCGCCCGCGTGGAAAAGCCGAGCTGCGCCAGCGCGGCGCGTGCGCTGGGGCCGGAGCGCTGGCCGCCGGGGACGCGGAAGCGGAACAGGTCGGTGTCGCGCAACGCAAACCAGCCTTCGGCCTTGTCGGGCGTGGGCAACTCCAGCGCCTTCTTGCGGCGCTTCTTGATGCCTTTGACGGCGGCGAGCTCGATGCCGAGGTTTTCGGTTTCGATGCGCCCTTCACCGACCGCGACCAGCAGCTCGCGCTTGTTGGGGGAGCCGAGGACCTTGGCCAGGCGGTCGGATTCCTCGTCGTCGATCGTGACATTTTCGCGCTCGAGCAACGAGAACAGCACACGCTCACCAAGCGCATAGGCCCGCTGCTGCGCGGCCACACGGACGGCGCGGCGGATCGCGGCCCGGGCCTTGCCGGTCGCGGCGATGGTCTCCCAGTTGGCCGGCGGCAGATGGTTCTGGTCGCGGATGATCTCGACCTCGTCGCCGGACTGCAGGTGCGTCACCAGCGGCACGATGGCGCCATTGATCTTGGCGCCGACGGTGGTGTCGCCGATGTCGGTATGGAGCGCGTAGGCGAAATCGATCGGCGTCGCGCCGCGCGGCAGCGCGATGAGGCGGCCCCTGGGCGTGAAGCAGAACACCTGGTCCTGGAACAGCTCGAGCTTGGTGTATTCGAGAAAATCTTCCTTGGTCGCACCGGTCGTGATGTGCTCGATGGTCTGGCGCAACCAGGCGAAGGCCCGGCTTTCGTTGCCGAGGTGCGAAAGATCCGCGCCCTCCTTATAGGCGGCGTGGGCCGCGATACCGTATTCGGCGACGCGGTGCATCTCTTCGGTGCGGATCTGCAGCTCGATGCGCTGCCGGCCGAGGCCGACGATGGTGGTATGGATCGAGCGGTAGTCGTTGTGCTTGGGGACCGAGATATAGTCCTTGAAGCGGCCCGGAACGACCTTCCAGTTGGTGTGGACGATGCCGAGGGCGCGATAGCAATCGGCCACCGTCGGCACGATGATGCGAAAGCCGATCATGTCCGAAAGCTGCTCGAGCGCGATCTGCTTGCGCTCGATCTTGGTGGCGATCGACCAGGCCGACTTGACGCGCGAGGAGACCCGGGCGTCGATCCCCTGCTCCTTGAGCTTGTGCGTCAGCTCGTTCTTGATGGTCTCGATCGTCTCCTTGAACTCGGCCTGCATCTCGGCGAGGCGATCGGTAATGGCCCGGTAGTGGTCGGGTTGCAGCGTCTTGAAGGCGAGGTTCTCAAGCTCGCTGCGCATATCCTGCATGCCCATGCGCCCGGCCAGGGGCGCATAGATGTCCATCGTTTCCTCGGCGATCCGCCGCTGCTTTTCGGGCGGCATGAAGTCGAGGGTGCGCATGTTGTGGAGGCGATCGGCGAGCTTGACGAGCAGCACCCGGACGTCGGCGGAAATCGCGAGCAGAAGCTTCCGGAGATTTTCGGCCTGGGCCTCTTCGCGGGTCACGAGCTGCAGCCGCTCGATCTTGGTCAGGCCATCGACGATCTCGCCAATTTCCGAGCCGAAGA
Organism: Devosia sp.; assembly: GCA_035564755.1. Classification (GTDB taxonomy): domain Bacteria; phylum Pseudomonadota; class Alphaproteobacteria; order Rhizobiales; family Devosiaceae; genus Devosia_A. Next base: position 11,275 of record DATMTK010000025.1, read on the forward strand.
GGTCATCGATCTCCGAGCGCGTCGCGTCGGTGTCTTCGATGGTGTCGTGCAGCAGCCCGACAGCGATCGTCGCGTCGTCGAGCCGCAGGTCGGTCAGGATCGAGGCGACTTCCAGCGGATGGTTGAAGTACGGGTCGCCGGAGGCCCGCTTCTGGGTGCCGTGCTTCTGCATGGCGTAGACGTACGCCTTGTTCAGCAGGTTCTCGTCGGCGCGCGGGTTGTAGGCCTGCACCTTCTCGACAAGTTCGTACTGACGCATCATTGCCGCGACCCCCGCGGCGCAAAGCTCTGCATCTTTGCCCGAAACGAAAAAGGCGCCCGAAAATCCGGGCGCCTCAACACTATAGGCCGAGTTCCTTGGCGATCAATCGTCGCGGCGCTCGGGCGGAGCCAGGCTCTCAATGCCGCGCAAGAGCTCGTCTTCGGAGATGGTGTCGAAGGTATCCCCGTCGGGATCGGCATCGGCATCCAGCAGTGGGGCGGCGTGCTTTTCGGGCTCGTCGACCTCGACGTATTTCTGCAGCGAATGGATCAGGTCCTCGCGCAAATCTTCAGGGGAAATGGCGCCATCGCCGATCTCGCGGAGCGACACGACGGGATTCTTGTCGTTGTCTCGGTCGACGGTGATCTGGGCCCCGGCCGAGATCATCCGGGCGCGATGGGCAGCCATCAGAACGAGGTCGAAGCGATTCTCGACCTTCTCAATGCAGTCTTCGACGGTGACGCGGGCCACGAACGTCTCCAAACAAGTTTGGGAATTGGGGGTGCCTGATACACGAAGCGCAAGCGCGGTTCAAGGCGCTCAGACGCCGCAGCCTTCCACGGGACGTCCAAATCGAACACGATCGTTCATATCTTCGGATATTTGAGAAAATGCGTTTGCGAGGCTTCCGATGTCTTGTTATTGCCATAAGTGCGGCGGGACATGCGCACTGGGGGGAGCCAGTCTAGCCGGGGTCTACCTAGAATCATAGAATGTTGCTGGGTGGTCTGAGAGGCCGGCCGACCCAGCCAGGAGAGTAACCTTATGTCCATCGATCCGCGCGAAAAGGTCGTGCTGTTCATCGACGGAGCCAACCTTTACGCGACCAGCAAGGCAATCGGGATCGATATCGACTACCGACGACTGCTCGCCGAGTTCCAGTCCAAGGCGTATCTGCTGCGGGCCTACTACTATACCGCGCTGGTGGAGGATCAGGAGTATTCCTCGATCCGCCCACTCATCGACTGGCTCGACTACAACGGCTTCACCGTGGTGACCAAGCCGGCCAAGGAGTTCACCGACGCCGGCGGCCGCCGCAAGATCAAGGGCAGCATGGACATCGAGCTGACCGTGGACGCGCTCGACATGTCGCCGTATTTCGATCACTTCGTGCTGTTTTCGGGCGATGGCGATTTCACCGCGCTGGTCGCGGCGCTGCAACGGCGGGGCAAGCGCGTCACCGTCGCTTCGACGCTGACGACGCCGACGCCGATGATCGCCGACGATCTGCGCCGTCAGGCCGACTTCTTCCTCGATGTCGCCGAGCTCGCCAAGACCGTGGGGCGCGCGGCTTCCGAGCGACCGCCGGCAGCCGAGCGGCACGAGCGCACGCCGGTCACCGCCGACGACCGGGTGAAGTAGCGCTCTCGAGGTCGGCGGATTGCCGCTCACACAGCCGCCGCACGACTGCCCGCTCTGCCCCCGTCTCGTCGCGTTCCGCGGCGAGGCGCGGACCGAACATCCCGACTGGTACAACAATCCTGTGCCCTACTGGGGAGACAGGTCCCCTCGCCTGATCATTGTCGGACTGGCGCCCGGCCTGCGCGGCGCCAACCGCACGGGCCGCCCGTTCACCGGCGACTATGCCGGGGACCTGCTCTACGCGACCTTGCGCAAGGTCGGACTGGCCCTGGGCAGCTACGAGCAGCGGCCCGACGACAGCCTCGAGCTCAGGCAGACGCTGATCGCCAACGCGGTCGCCTGCGTGCCGCCCGAAAACAAGCCGACGACCGAAGAGATCAGGACCTGCCGGCAATACCTGACCCAGCGGCTGAGCGAGGAGTCCCCTCGCGCCTATCTCGCGCTGGGCCGGATCGCGCACGATTCCCTGCTCGTGGCGCTGGGCGAAAAGCGGTCGCAGCACAACTTCGGGCATGGAGCCGAGCATCGGCTCAAGAGCGGTGCCGTGCTCTTCGACAGCTACCACTGCTCGCGCTACAACACGAATACGGGCGTGCTCACGACCGAGATGTTCGAAAATGTGGTCGGTCGTGCGGCGCGATTCATCGCCGAGTGACGGCCAACAGCAAATTGCTTTGAGTTTTTGCCGCCGCCAGGGACGCATAATGGTCAATGAACGGTCCAGAGAAGCCCTGATCACGGCTCGCTATTTCTTCGGCCGGGATGACTTCCAGAACGCTGCCCAACATTGCCGCCGAGCGCTTGCGGAAGACGGCGCCAATCTCGACGCCATGCTCCTGCTTGGCAGCGTCGCGGAAAAGACCGGCGCGCATGAGGCGGCGGTATCGGTCTTCAAGCGCGTGCTGACGATCGACCCGCTTAGCCTGACCGCGCATCTTGGCCTTGGCTCTGCTCTCATCGCCTTGGGCAAATGGGCCGACGCGGCAGCCGCGTACGAGAAGGCGATCGATCGCGAGCCAACGAACGTGGATGCGCTCAACGGTCTGGGAACCGTACAGATCGCCCAGCAGGATCGCGCGGCGGCGCTGGCCAGCTTCGAGCGGGCCCTGCGGGCGAGCCCGTCCAATGACGCTGCCGCCTATATGGTTGCTGCCCTCAAGGGCCGTGGCGTACCGCCCAAGCCACAGATCGTTCGTGCGTCATTCGATCGCTACGCGGAAAAGTTCGAGAGCCATCTCGTCGAGGTTCTCGGCTATCGCATGCCGCGGCTAATGGCGGAGGCTCTGGCGATCGCGCATCCGGCGCCGTTCGCGGCCGTCCTCGACCTCGGCTGCGGCACCGGCCTGTTGGCCGACGCGATGCCGGCCGAGAGAGCGGCCGCCATCGACGGCATCGACCTCGCGCCGCGGATGATCGAAGAGACGCGCAAGAAGCGGCGGTACCGCAACCTGCTGGTCGGCGACATTGCCGACTATCTGCGCGCCTGCCCGCCGAACAGCTATGACCTGGTGGTATCGGCCGACGTGTTCATCTATGTCGGCCCGCTCGAAGCGATCTTCGCCGGCATTGACCGGGTGCTCACCGCGGATGGACTCGTCTGCTTTTCCGTCGAACACACAGAGACCGCCAACTACGAGGTTCAGGCCAGCAGCCGCTATGCGCATGGAACCGGCTACGTCGACAGGCTGGCGTCGCAGTTCAGCTTTGAGCGCGTGACCTCGAGCATGTCGCCGCTGCGACGCGAGAACGGGTCGGACATCATGGGAAGGCTGGAGCTGCTGCGGCGAGCCGGATGATGCCGCTCAGCCGTGCTTCATCAGCCGCGATTTCTCGCGGTTCCAATCGCGGTTCTTTTCGGTCTCCCGCTTGTCGAAGCTCTTCTTGCCCTTGCCCAGGCCGATCAGCAGCTTCGCCTTGCCGCGCTCATTGAAATACAGTTTCAGCGGGACGATGGTGTTGCCAGCACGTTCGACGCCCTCGCTCAGTCGCGCCAGCTCCTTCTTGCTGACCAGTAGCTTGCGCGGGCGCTTCTCCTCGTGGTTGAAGCGATTGGCCTGCAGATATTCAGGGATGTGGGCGTTGATCAGCCACAGCTCACCGCGCTCAGGCGAGGCATAGCTTTCGGTGATCTGGGCCTTGCCGGTGCGCAGCGATTTCACCTCGGTGCCGGTCAGCATGATGCCAGCCTCGAGGGTATCGAGGATCTCGTAGTCGTAGCGGGCCCGGCGGTTCTCCGCCACTGGACCTGTGGTAATCATCGTCGATTTGGTCGCGGCTTTGGCCATGGCTCACAGATAGGAATGCCGCCCGCAGGATGCGAGCGGCACAGCGGGTTCTGTCGTCAGTTCAGCAGGCCGGCGTGGACCATGGCGCTGTCGATCGCCTGCTCGTTGCTCCGGGTGACCGGTACCACCGGCAAGCGGAACTCGTTGGCGCACAGGCCGAGCTTGCTGACAGCGTATTTGATGCCGCCCGGATTGTTCTCGAGGAACAGGCTCTTGTGCAGCGGCACCAGCTTGTCCTGCAGCATCAGGGCGGCGGAGTAGTTCCCCTGCATGCAGGCATTCTGGAACTGCGCGCAGAGCTTTGGGGCGACGTTGCTCGTCACCGAGATGCAGCCGTGGCCGCCATGCGCCATGAAGCCGAGCGCCGTCATGTCCTCGCCCGAGAGGAGGATAAAATCGGGTCCGAGCTTGGAGCGGGTCATGGACGCCTTCTCCATGCTCGCCGTCGCGTCTTTGACGCCGATGATATTGGCGTGGGCGTCGCGCAGGCGCGCCATGGTGTCGACGGTGACATCGACGACGGTCCGGCCGGGAACCGAGTAGAGCACCACCGGCAGCGACGTCGCCCTGGCGACCGCGGAGAAATGCTGGAAGAGGCCCTCCTGCGTCGGCTTGTTGTAGTAGGGCACAACCGAAAGCACGGCGTCGGCGCCGATGTCCTCGGCGAAACGGGTGAGCGAAATCGCCTCGTCGGTGGAGTTGGAGCCCGCGCCGGCGAGCACCGGCACGCGGCGCTCGGCCACGTCCACGGCGATTTCGATGACGCGGCGGTGCTCCTCGTGGCTGACGGTGGGGCTTTCGCCGGTCGTACCCATCGGCACCAGGCCGTGCGTCCCCTCCTTGATTTGCCAGTCGATGAACGCCGAGAAAGCTTTCTCGTCCACGGCCCCGTCCTTGAACGGAGTGATGAGCGCCGTGATCGAGCCTCTGAGCATTTAAGACTTTTCCTCGTGACTGGGTGCCGGTCCTCGCTTGAAACCGGCCGACAACATCCGGCCAAGGCTTTTCCGCCCTTTGGCCACAGTCGCGCACCATAGTTTCAACCGTCCGGCGCGACAAGCAGAGAGCGGCCGGGCAACCCAACGAGGCGGTCGGCGAACGCAGGGCGCAGCCGATGGCCAGGCCGCAACGGAATGTTCACCCTGCTGGGGGACACTCCAGACCGGCAAGGGTGGGGGCACCTTGTTGGACGTGTATTGAGGACCAACAGGACCAGACCATGTTGATTGCGCGGGGGATGCCGGCCCGGCTCCTCGTTGGCGGCTTTGCCACCGCACTGTTCGTTGCGACCTCGGTCTCCTTTCCCACGGCGCCGGCCGCCGAGGGGATCGATGAGATCATCACGGGCTCGCTTGGGCACGCGCCCGTTCCGGCTGCGCCTCCGGCCATGCCGCTGCCTCCGGCTGTGCCGGCTTCGTCCGATGACTTCACGGCAGCTCTTTCCCTGGTGACTGACGGCAAGTTCACCGACGCCTACGGAGCCGCCGCCAAGCTGAAATCCGACCTCGAGCGGCGCACCGTGGAGTGGGCGGCGATCTACTACGGCAACGGCACGATCCCTTATGACCAGGTGCGGGCTTTCGAGCAGGACGCGCCCGATTTCGTTTCGGCCGGCGTCTTCAAGACCCGCATCGAGCAGGCGCTGCTCAAGGCCGACGCGTCCGACGACACGCTGATCTCGACGCTGGCGGGCAGCATGCCGAACACGCTCAACGCGCAGCTCGCGCTGGCCAAAGCGTATGCCGACACCGGCAAGAAAGACCGGGCGGCGGCGATCGCACGAGACATCTGGATCAACAACGTGCTCGATCCGGCGACCGAGAAGAAGGTGTTGGGCGCGGTCGGCGACCTGCTCAGCGTCAAGGACCACTGGGCCCGTGCCGAACGGCTGATGATGGACGACCGGGCCAGCGCCGTGGAGCGGCTCTTCCCGTTCATGACGCCGGCGCAGAAATCGCTGGCGGTCGCGCGCAATGCCGTGTCGCGCAACGACGCCAATGCCAAGACGCTGCTCGACAAGGTCGATCCGGCCTACAAGACCAATCCCATCTACTATTTCTCGCGCGCGCAGCGGGCGCGGCAGGCGCAGCTCTGGGACGACGCCATTGCTTATCTGAACAAGGGGCAGGCGAACGACCCGGTGGCCGAGGATTGGTGGTACGAGCGGCGCACCCTGATCCGGCAGTTGCTGTCGGCAGGCGACGCCAAGCGCGCCTACAGGGCCGCGGCCGACTATACCTCCGGGCCGGAGGGCCGGCTGGTCGAGGCGCGCTTCCATGCCGGATGGATCGCGCTCAGCTTCCTCAACGACCCCAAGGCGGCCGTGAAACATTTCGAAGCGGAAGCCAAGCTCTCGACCCTGCCGGATTCGGTGACGCAGGCGAACTACTGGCTCGGGCGCGCCAGGACGGCGCTCGGCGACAAGAAGGGCGCCAAGGCGGCGTACACGGCCGCAGCGGACTATGGCACGATCTATTATGGCCTGCTGGCCCGCGGCGAGCTCGGGCTGAAGCCGGTCGAGTTGCGCGACATGCCTTCGACGGCCGGCAGCGAAGCGGCCTTCAACGAGCGCCCGGTGGTGCAGGCCATCGGCCTGCTGATGGCCGACGACCAGGGCGACATGGCGGGCGCCCTGCTGCGCAACCTGGCGCAAACGCAGCTCAAGACCGGCAGCGAACTGGTGCTCGCGGCGCGGCTGGCGCAGAAGATCGACGCGCACCATCTGGCGATCACCATCGCCGATATCGCCGACAAGCGCGGCATGCCGCTCGATCTGTTCAGCTTCCCCAAGGATGGGCTGCCGACCACCAAGCTTGCCGATATCGATACGGCGGCGATTTATGCCATTGCGCGCACCGAGAGCCGGTTCCAGGCGGATGCCGTTTCGTCATCGGGGGCCAAGGGCCTGATGCAGCTCATGCCGACCACGGCCAGGGAGACGGCCAAGAAGCTGGGCGTCGCCTACTCGGCAAGCAAGCTGACCTCGGACCCGGAGTACAACGCGCAGCTCGGCTCGAGCTATCTGGCGGACCAGTTGCAGACCTACAACGGCTCGCTGCTGCTGGCCGCCGCCGCGTACAATGCGGGCGCCGGCAACGCCAACAAATGGATCGCCGCCTATGGCGACCCACGGCAGGCCAATGTCGATCCGGTCGTCTGGGTGGAACTGATCCCTTTCCAGGAGACGCGCAAATACGTGCAGCGCGTCCTCGGCAACTACCTGGTTTATCGCGCCCGGCTGGGCGGTACGGCGATCAGTCCGACGGCAGCGCTGCGTTCCATTGCAGGCTAAGTTCGGCTAACAAGGGCAGATGGCCAAGCCACGTGCCCTGCCCCAACGGCACACGCAATTCGAGGCGCTTCCCGTCACGCGGATCACGGTCGGCAGTGCGGGCGAGCAGGTCGCCGTGCATGTCGCCGGGCGGCTCGGGCCGGGCCGCATGCCGATCGTCTGCGTGCCGGGCTACAACCGCAACATGACCGACTATTTCGATCTGGCGCGGCTGGGCCGAACCCTGCTGCCCGAGAATACGCCGCTCGTGCTGGTCGATGCCAAGGGCCGCGGCCGCTCCAGCGACCGAGCCAAGGCGCACGACTACAGCTCGATCGGCGACGCCGCGGACCTCGTCGAGGTTGCCCGCGCTTTGGGGATCGAACGGGCAATCTTTCTGGGAGAGGGTTATGGCGGGCAGGTGCTGATGGCACTCGCCGCAGACCGGCCGTCGCTTATGGCCGGCACGGTCCTGATCGACTCCGGCCCCATATCCGATCCGCGCGGCCTGGTCCGTCTCCGCACGACACTGCACGCGCTCACTGGCGTGCGCGGCGAGGCGAGCCTCAAGCCGATGCTGCGCCGCATGATCGCCAGCGACTATCCCGAAGCGCCGCAGACTGCGCTCGAGCCGCTTGCCATGCGCACGCATTTCGTCGACCGGCGGGGCCGCCTGCAGCCGCTGTTCGACCCCGCCCTGATCAAGCTGCTCGAGCCCTTCGGCCTCGACGATGTGCTCGCTGCGCAATGGCCGCTGTTCGACGCGCTCGGCCATGCGCCACTGATGATGATGCGGACGCAGCTCACCCATCAGCTTCGCCGCGAAACATTCGAGGAGATGATGCGGCGGCGGCGCGACGCCGAAGCGTTCGTCATCGAGTCACAGGGCTCACCGGCTTTGCTGGATAACGCCGACGACGTCCAGCCGATCGTCGACTTCGTCAATGGGGTGATCGGGACGCGAAAGGCGGCGTAGATCGTCGTTCGCCGCGTTCTTGCTGGAAACGCTCTAGCGGCCGACCCGTAGCGATGCGGTCTCGGCGCCAAGTTGCCGCGCCTGTTGCTGCCAGTTTTCGCGCCCGATGCGGCCCCGCGCGAAGGCGTGATTCTCGAGCCAGAGAACTTCGCGCTCGTCGAGATTGGCGATCTGGTCGAAGTGGTAGATGCCCAGATTGTTGAGAGCAGATTCGTCCATCGGACCGAGGCCGACGATCTGCTTGAGGTCGTCGCGACCGCCATCGCGCGGCCGCGGCAGGCCGCGTGGCTTGCCAAAGGCGGTCTGTGCCCAACTCTCGGACGTATCGGCATCGACCCCACTCCGGGCCAGGACCTGCTCTACCGCGAATTGCGCGGCATTCACGGCGGCACTGATATCGGTCAGCTCTGCCGTCGGCGAATGCGACGCGCGACGCGACCATCCGCCTTCGATGTCGCGCATCGCCGCATCTTCGTCGACGGCCTCGAGAGGAGCTGGTCCCGGCGCGGCTGGAAACGCCGGGGGCACCGCTTCCGCGGCGGTCGGCAGGGCCGCAGGCTCCGACGGAAATTCGTCGTGCTTGAGACCGACATCATCCAGGCCGGCGCCTGCATCGACCGGTACCAGCCCGGAGGCGATGGCGTCCAACTCGGCAACACTCAAAGCGGGTTCGGGTTGCTCGACCCGGGTGTTGCCATCCTCAGCCGGAGCGACAAGGCCGTCTGACGGTGTTGCGGTCGTCGGCTCCAATACCGGGACTGCTGAACTAGCCAGCGGCGGGCTCGCAAAGCGCTCGGCTTCGTGGCCGCCCAGCGTGCCGCTCCAGGCGATGCCAGGAGCCGTTGCCGGCAGCGCCTGTGGCCCGGAGCTCGTCGCGGCAGAAGGAGCCGGGCGTACCTCCGGCTCAAGCGGTGTGGCCGTGGTTGTCGGGGTGGATGTCTCGGTCCCAATATCGGCGGCGGCCTCGCCTGGAGAAACGAGAGGACCAGGGACCATATCGGACGCGGCGGGTGCCGGCGCGGATCCGGACGGTTGCGGCGCTCCGGGCAGCGGCATGACCGTGGCGAGCGACTTCAACGTGTCGAGCGCCGATATTGGCGCCGATGCGACCATCAGATCGCCGCCGGCGAGCACAGCCGCGCTGGTAGCCGGTTGGGGAATAGTTGCGGCAATCTCCACGGGCCTGGCCGCGTTCACCGACACTGGCGTGGATTCGGAAATCGCCAAGGTCGCAGCTTCCGAAGCAGCAGGACTGATCGGTCTCTCGGCAGCCCTGCCCTGCTGTGCAAGCCTCGACCGTGGCGGCGCGGCGCGATGCAGGACGTAGCCGATGACCCACCCGATCGCGTAGAAGGCCAGCAGCAGCGCCGCGATTTCGCCGATGTGAACCAACTGTGGGGTCATGGCGATGGCTTCGACGCCGAATAACTGAACCAGCCGGCAACAAGGCCAATGACCAGGGCTCCCACGATGTAGGGCCAATACGCGTAGAACAGAGAAGCAAGCTGGCCTGAGGACACAGAGCTACTCCTGCGTCACCTGGAACGTAATTCTACGATTCTTTGCCTTACCGTCTTTGGTGTCGTTGGGCGCAATCGGGTCGCTTTCGCCAAAACCTTCGGCATAAAGCCGCTCCTCGCCGATACCGCGCTTGATCAATTCATCGACGACGGCTTCAGCACGTGCCACCGAGAGGCCAAGATTGACATCCGTGTTGCCATCCGCGTCCGTGTGGCCCTGCACATGTACGTCGGTCTTGGGGCAGATGGCGAGATCGTTGGCGAGCTCGTCGATCACCGGCATCGAACTGGCGATGAGCGTTGCCTTGCCGTTGCTGAAGGTGATGGCGTTGCGTTTGGCGATTGCGTCGACATCTGCCTGGCAGGCGGCGAGCGGCGGCAGGACATCAATGCCGACGGACCAGCCCGATGCACCCGGCAATGCCGCGATCCTGCTCGATGCGTCATCGGCACTCGACTTCTGATCGGCCTTGCCGCGCAAGTACCATTTGCTGCCATCGAAGCCGACAGTTCCTTCGATGAGACTGGAAAGCGCGGCAATGCCCGCTGTCCCGTTCGCCGTGAAATCGGGGGGGAGGCCATCCCGCGGCGCAACCCCCGTGGCTTTGTGCAGGCCCGCCGCACTGGCAAGCGTCGTGACATCGGCCGCAGTGGGGGCCACGCCCTTCAGCGCGATCGACCCGTCGGCACTTCGATCCGCTTCGAAAACAAGGTCGTCGGGAATCGACGGCAGGGTGCTCAGGCTCGTCGGCGACACGCTCAGGTCCGGTGAGGCTTCGCTCGACGATGGCAAGACCTCGGCTGAAGCTCCAGAAGCTTCGGTCGAGGACGACGCAGACACCTCGACCGAAGACGACGACGGTTTTTCGGCGGACGACGTCACCTCGGAGGACGAAGCTACCGACGCCTCAGGTGCAGACGCAGGTGCAGCCTCTGATGAGGATTCGGAAGAGGCAGCTACGGCCTCGACCGATGACGGCTCAATCGACGCCACCGACGCGGACGGTGGAAAAGATATAGAAGATGCTTCTGAAGACGCGGAGGACGATTCCAAAGACGCGGCGACCGGCACTTCGGCAGATGATGAGGCCACCGGGGCAGAGGATATCTCGCTCGATGAGGCGCTTGCCGAGGGCATCGATTCTTCCGCAGATGTACTCGAGGATGCTACAGCCTCCGAAGACGACGACGAGCTTTGGTTCGGGCTCAGCGATGTGATGTCAGGGGCGATGCTCACTTGCGCCGCTTGACTGGCGGCCGCCGGCGGATAACCGACGATGCTGCTGCTCCAGAGCGTTCCGCCGCCGCTTCCTCTCGTCAGCGCCGCCGTGGCCGCGTCCCCATCGACAGATGCCACGATGGTCCCGGAGAGGTGCCATTTGCTGCCATCATAAGCTGCCGTCCCCGTCGTCAGGTGCCTCAGTGCAGCGAGCCCCGCCGCGAGATCAGCGGCGAAGCCTGCCGGCTCGCCGGAGGCCATCTCAGTTCTATCGTTCACCGCGTCGCCGGCAGCCCTGTCGGCAGCTTCTCGCGTGGCGTCATTCGGCACATAACCGGTGATTGTCACCGTGCCGTTGGCCGACTTTGTCGCAGACCAGACATAGGGCACAACGGCCGACGCCTCGGTCGCGAGCTGCGAGCTGCTGCTGTTGGTCTTGACCCGCAATGCCGCCTCGATCGTGTCCGACTTGGCCGCGCCGTTCGCCGTCCCCAACCCAGCGGAGCTACTGTTCGCCTGCGGCACGCTCGACGTATGCGGCCCGACATCCAGCAGCGCCGACGCTTCGGGCTGGTCCACTGAGGCCGACCCGTCGGTCACCGCCGGGCGTATTTCCGCGGCGACCAGCCCCTGTGGCGGCTCCTGCGTAACGGCAAGCGCGGTTCCGCCGACCACTGTAACGAGGCCCGGGATCAACCACTTCAGAAACGTACCCGTCATTGTACCCCCGAAACGCCGCCGCATCCGCTGTCGCTTGGCGATAGCAGAACGCCCGAGTCAAGAAAACCGGCCTATCCAATTGTTTATCGGCAATTCTTCGACCGTGTTCGCAACGATAAGCGGATACGGTTGAATGGAAGCTGAACCAATCGGCGCGCCGGGCGAGTCGCCAGCAACGAGCCGTCTCGCCAACAGAAAAAGAAAA